>NZ_JBIATA010000001.1:0-417124 GCF_042891295.1 Streptomyces sp. NPDC001902
CCGCTACGACAAACGCGCCTACACCTACCTCGGAACCGTCACCGTCGCAGCCCTGATGATCTGGCTCCGCACATGATCCAAGAAACAGAACCTAGGCCGTGTCGTCAAATGAGCTCCCCCAGCTACCGCTGGGAGGTGCCCCCAGGTGCGGTGCATCGCAAGGCGGAGAGTCGTCCTCGTAGTCGGTTACTCGGACGATTCGACAACGCAGCGTGGGGGCACCCCCGGCCGAAGGCTGGGGGAGTGCCGTACCAGACGCCGCCGAGCAGGCGGGCATTGACGACACGGCCTAGGACCCGGCCCTGGGGTACCGGATGCCGGAAGGGGGCGGCGGCCCGGTGGCCGCCGCCCCCTTCCGCGTCCCGCGACCTGGGTTCAGCTCGGATCGGTCAGGTCGTAGACGGTCGTTCCGCCCAGGGTGGTGGAGCCGAAGTTCTCCTCCACCCACGAGCTGATCTGCGAGGAGGTGCCGCTGCCGCCGCCCCGGCCCATGCCGCCGGAGGCGATGAAGTAGTGGATCTTCCCGGCGGCCACGTACTCCTGGAACCGCTCCAGCGTCGGGGACGGATCGCTGCCGTTGAAGCCGCCGACCGCCATCACCGGCTTGCCGGTGGCCAGCTGGTAACCCGCGGCGTTCTGGGAGCCGATGGCGGCGGCCACCCAGGTGTACGCGTCGGCGCCCTCCAGCAGCGCCTCCTTGGTGGCGTCGGCCACCTGTGAGCCGCCCAGCAGTCCGCCGAGGCCCCCCGCCGCTCCGCCGCGGCGGTTCTCGCCGCCCGTACCGCCACCCGTACCGTTGCCGGGGAAGCCCTGCCCGCCCTGACCCTGCCCGCCCTGACCCTGCTGCCCGTTGCCGCCGGGCATGCCCCCGGGGAAGCCGCCCGTACCGCCGGGGCCGCCTCCCGTGAAGCCCTGCCCGCCCTGGCCCTGCCGTCCGTTGCCGCCCGGGAAGCCACCGCGCATGCCGCCGGGGCCGCCGCCCATGCCGGCGCCCTGCACCGCCGGGCCCGCGGTCACGATGGAGCCGGTGTGCGCCGTCCCGACGGTCTGCACGGTGTACGCCAGCGGCCCGCCGAGGGCCGCCGCCAGGCCGGCCGCGGCCGCGAGCGGCGCGAGCCGCCGGAGCAGCCGGGCCCCGAGCAGCAGCCCGCCCGCCGCGATCCCGGTGACCAGCACGGCGTACCGCACCCAGGGGTACCAGTCGGCGGAGCGCCCCAGCAGGACGTACGACCAGACCGCCGTGAGCACGACCGTGCCCGCGAGGACCGCCGCGGCCGCGGGGTGGGCACGCCGCTCCCACAGCATCACCGCGCCCATTCCGGTCAGCGCCGCGATGTAGGGCGCCAGGGCGATGTTGTAGTACTGGTGGAATATCCCGGACATGAAGCTGAAGGTCAGGAAGGTGAAGACCAGCGCACCGCCCCAGGCGAGGATGGCCGAGCGGCCGGTGTCCGTGCGCGGGGCGCGCCGGGTCAGCCAGAGTCCGGCGACCAGCAGCACGAGGGCCGCGGGCAGCAGCCAGGCGATCTGACCGCCCATGTCCGAGCCGAACAGCCGGCCCCAGCCGGTCTCACCCCACCGTCCGCCGCCGTTCGGGCCGCCGCCGCCCCCGACCGAACCGGTCTCGTCGCCGGTGATCCGGCCCAGACCGTTGTAGCCGAAGGTCAGCGACAGGAAGCTGTTGTCCTGCGAACCACCGATGTAGGGGCGGGAGGACGCGGGCCACAGCTCGACGATCGCGACCCACCAGCCGCCTGACACGACGGTCACCAGACCGGCGAGACCGAGCTGCGCGAAGCGCCGCTTCACCGTCGCCGGGGCGCAGACGGCGTACACCAGTGCCAGCGGCGGCAGGATCAGCCAGGCCTGCAGCGTCTTGGTGAGGAAGCCGAGGCCGAACGCGACGCCGGCGAGCACCAGCCACTTCGTACGGGCGTCCTCCAGCGCGCGCAGGACGCAGTACACCGCCGTCACCATCAGCAGGCACAACAGCGCGTCGGGGTTGTCGAAGCGGAACATCAGCGCCGCGACCGGGGTGAGCGCCAGGGCCAGTCCGGCGATCAGGCCGGCGGCCGGCCCGGAGCGGCGGCGCACGGCGGCGTGGAGGACGCCGACCGCGGCGACCCCCATCAGCGCCTCGGGCACCAGGATCGCCCAGGACCCCAGGCCGAACAGCCGCACGGACAGCGCCATCGGCCACAACGCGGCCGGGGGCTTGTCGACGGTGATCGAGTTCGCCGCGTCGGACGAGCCGAAGAAGAACGCCTTCCAGCTCTCGCCACCCGCCTGCGCGGCCGCCGAGTAGAAGCTGTTGGCGTAGCCCGAACTGCTCAGGTCCCACAGGTAGAGCACGGTCGTGAAGGCGAGCAGCGCCAGCAGGGCGGGCCGCGCCCAGCGCGGGTCCTGCGGCCGTCCGCGCCACAGGCGAACGGCGGTCCCGCGGGGGCGGCCGGTGCCGCCCTGCGGCGCATGGTGCACCGGGGGCGCCACCGGCGCCGGGGCACCCGCCGGGACGGGGCTGCGCCCGTCGGCGCCGGGCGGCGGGGCGTCCACCGGGACCGGCGTACGGCTCACGACCGCGGGTGCGTGGGCCGGGGGCGGGGGGAGGGGGAGGGGGAGGGGGAGGGGGAGGGGGCGCTGAGCCGGCACGGCCCGGTCCCGGGCCTCGTCGCTGCGCGACGTGGTCATCGGTCGCTCCTCGGGTCGTGCGCATCGGGACGCGCGGTCGGCAGGGGGACGGCCAAGTCCCGGGTGGGATCCGCGACCGGTACGGGCGGGGTGCCGCCCGTCCGGCCGGGGAAGACCCAGGTGCGGAAGAGCAGGAAACGCAGCACCGTCGCGGCGAGGTTGGCCGCGACGAGCACGGCGAGTTCGGTGCCGTGCGCGGGCGTGGTGTCGGCGACGTGCAGCGCGGCCAGCGATCCGCTGGTGAGCGCCAGGCCGATGCCGAAGACGACCAGCCCCTGCGCCTGGTGCCGCACGGCCTTGTCGCGGCCGCGTACACCGAAGGTCAGCCGCCGGTTGGCGGCCGTGTTGCCCACCGCCGAGAGCAGCAGGGCGAGGGCGTTGGCGGCCTGGGCGCCGCAAAGGGTGCGGAAGAGCGTGTACAGCAGCAGGTACGCGACCGTGCTCAGCCCGCCGACGACGCAGAAGCCGACCAACTGCCGGGCGAGCCCGGCCGGCACGTCGGCGAGACCGCGGTCGCGCGGGTCGTCGCCGAAGGGCCGGCGCAGCCGGTCGAGCGGGAGGGCGCCCGTGGCCAGCGCCCTGCCCACCCGCCACACGCCCTTGAGGTCGTCGGTGGCGGTCCTGACGACGTCCACGCTCGAGTCGGGGTCGTCGACCCAGTCGACCGGCACCTCGTGGATGCGCAGCCCGGCCCGTTCGGCCAGCACGAGCATCTCGGTGTCGAAGAACCAGCCGGTGTCCTCCACCAGGGGCAGCAGCCGCTCCGCGACGTCCTTGCGGATGGCCTTGAAGCCGCACTGCGCGTCGGAGAAGCGGGCGGCCAGCGAGGTCCGCAGCAGGACGTTGTAGGAGCGGGAGATGAACTCCCGCTTTGCGCCCCGCACGACGCGCGAGCTGCGGGCCAGCCGGGAGCCGACCGCCAGGTCGGAGTGGCCGGAGATCAGCGGGGCGACCAGCGGCAGCAGCGCGTTGAGGTCGGTGGAGAGGTCGGCGTCCATGTACGCCAGCACCGGCGCCCCGGAGGCCGACCACACCGCGCGCAGGGCGTGGCCGCGGCCCTTGCACTCCAGCCGGAAGGCGGTGACCTCGGGGAGCTCGGCCTCCAGGGCCGTGGCGATCAGCGGCGTGCGGTCGGTGCTGGCGTTGTCGGCCACGGTGATCCGGAACGGGTAGGGGAAGGTGCGCCGCAGGTGCGTGTGGAGCCGGCGAACGCAGCCTTCGAGGTCCTTCTCCTCGTTGTGCACGGGGATCACGACGTCGAGCACCGGTTCGGTCTGCGCGACGGCCAGGTGCTCACGGGCGGGGAGGGCCTCCGGGCCCCGGGCCGGCCGGCCGGTCGGTGGGAGCTGTTGGGTTCGCATGGCGACGACCTTGGTCCGGCCCGCTGTCATGACGTTGTGGCGGCGCTGAGCGGCAGCTGTGAGTGCGCGGCGGGCAGGTGGACGCGGAAGACGGTACGGCCGGGCACGCTGTCGATGGACACCGCGCCGCGGTGTGCGGCCACCACGGCCTGGACGATGGCGAGTCCCAGGCCCGTGCTGCCCGCCGCCCGGGAGCGGGAGGCGTCACCGCGCGCGAAGCGCTCGAAGACGTGCGGCAACAGGGCGGACGGGATGCCGGGACCGTCGTCCTCGACCTCGACCAGCACCTCCCGGCCGCGCGGCACGACGCGCGCGACGACGGTGCTGCCGGGCGGGGTGTGGGTGCGGGCGTTGGCGAGCAGGTTGGTCAGCACCTGGTGCAGGCGCTCCGGGTCGCCGTGCACGACGGCGGGTTCGTCCGGGAGGCTCAGCAGCCAGCGGTGGTCGTTCCCGGCCGCGCGGGCGTCGCTGACGGCGTCGACGACCAGCGGGGACATGTCCGTCCCGGTGAGGCCGAGCGGACGCCCGGCGTCCAGCCGCGCGAGCAGCAGCAGGTCCTCCACCAGGGTGGTCATCCGGCTCGCCTCCGACTCGATCCGGCCGAGCGCGTGCCGGGTGTCCGGGCCGATCGTCTCCCGGCCGCGCCGGGTCAGCTCGGCGTACCCGCGGATGGAGGCCAGCGGGGTGCGCAGTTCGTGGCTGGCGTCGGCGACGAAACGGCGGACCCGGGTCTCGCTCTCCTGGCGGGCGTGCAGGGCGTTGCCGACGTGGTCGAGCATGCGGTTGAGCGCGGCGCCGACCTGGCCGACCTCGGTGCGCGGATCGGTGTCGGCGTCCGGCACGCGGTCGTGGAGGGCGACCTCGCCACGGTGGAGGGTGAGTTCGGAGACCCGGGTGGCGGTGGCGGCGACCCGGCGCAGCGGGTGGAGGCTGAGCCGGATCATGACGAAGCCGGCCATCCCGGCGGCGGCCAGCCCCGCGGCGGTGACGCAGGCCTCGACGACCACGAGGGTGCCGATGGTGTCGCGGACGGCCGTCGTCGGCAGTCCCACCAGCAGCCACCCACCGCTGCCGTCGGTGGCCGACTGCACGCGGAAGCCCCCCAGTCCCGGGACGTCGAGCGTGTGCGGCAGGCCGTCCAGGGGGACGGCCGCGAACGCCTCGCGCTGCGGAGCGGTGAGCGGCCGGGCCTGCAGCCGGGACTGGGTGCCGCTGGGCTGCGCGCTCACGCCGGCGGCGGTCACCGCGCCGGTCGCGTCGAGCCGGGCGCCCACGGTCCCGGGGGCGATGCCGGGCCCGGTGATGAAGCGCAGGGACCCGGTGCCGGGGACCGGCGGCCCGACCGGATGCTTGCCGTCGTACCCCGGGTCCAGCCGGGCCCGGCCGGCGACCGCCACTACCTGCTTGTCCAGTTGTGTGAAGAGGAAGGACTGCAGGGCGAGCGTGGTGACCGTACCGATGACCGCGCACACGACCGCGATCAGCGCGACCGAGGAGACCACCAGCCGGGTCCGCAGGGACGCGCGCCGGCGGGCCCGGCTCACGCCGCTTCGCCCGGCTTGATCAGGTAGCCGGCGCCGCGCCGGGTGTGGATCATCGGGGGGCGGCCCACGTCGATCTTCTTGCGCAGGTAGGAGATGTAGAGCTCGACGACGTTGGCCTGGCCCCCGAAGTCGTAGGACCAGACGCGGTCGAGGATCTGCGCCTTGCTCAGCACCCGGCGCGGATTGCGCATCAGGTACCGCAGCAGCTCGAACTCGGTGGCCGTGAGGTGGATGCCCTGGCCCCCGCGGCTGACCTCGTGGCTGTCCTCGTCGAGCACGAGGTCACCCACGACCAGCAGCGACTCCTGGCGGGCGGCGGCGGCCCCGGCCCGGCGGAGCAGCCCGCGCAGCCGGGCCACGACCTCCTCCAGGCTGAACGGCTTGGTGACGTAGTCGTCACCGCCCGCGGTGAGACCCGCGATGCGGTCCTCGACGGCGTCCTTGGCGGTGAGGAACAGCACCGGCACGTCGGGCAGTTCGCGGCGCAGCCGGGCCAGGACCTCCAGGCCGTCCATGTCGGGCAGCATGACGTCGAGGACCACGGCGTCCGGTCGCACCTCGCGCGCGGCGCGCAGCGCGTCGGAGCCGGTGCCTTCGGTGTGGACGTCCCAGCCCTCGTAGCGCAGGGCCATGGAGAGCAGGTCGGCGAGGGCGTTCTCGTCGTCGACGACGAGCACCCGGACAGGCGCGCCGTCGGGACGCGTGAGGTCGGCGGCGGGGGAAGGAGACGCGGTCATGCCCGCATCCTGTGAACCGCCGCTGAGAACCCCCTTTCCGCTGCCTGTGATTTCCCTGAGAATCCCCTGTCGCGAAGGCCCTGACGCGCCGCCGGGCCGGGAATGCGCGGGCCGCGGACCCCGTTTTGGTACGAAGGACGTCGAACTTCAAACGGACTTCACGGCGGGAGAAGACCCATGAGCGACAGCCGGACGCCGGCGATCGGGCGCTACGGCCTGTGGAACGCCGGGCTGCGCGACCCCGATCCGGCCCGCGCGGCCGAACTCGCCGAGACCGCCGCCGAACTGGAGGAACTGGGCTACGGGGCCCTGTGGCTCGGCGGCAGCAGCGGCGTCGAGCACGCGGTACCGCTGATCGAGGCCACCTCCTCCATCACCGTCGCGACCGGCATCCTCAGCATCTGGCAGTACGGGGCCGAGGACACCGCCGCCCGCCAGGCGGGCCTCGAGGCCGCCCACCCCGGGCGCTTCCTGCTCGGGCTGGGCGTCAGCCACGCCCGCCTCGCCGAGCAGTACAAGCACCCGTACGCCGCGATGACCCGCTACCTCGACGAACTGGACGCCGCCGGGGCCCCGGCCGGGAACCGGGTGCTCGCCGCGCTCGGCCCGCGGATGCTGGACCTCGCGCGCGACCGCTCGGCGGGCGCCCACCCCTACCTGGTCACCGTCGAGCACACCGCGCAGGCGCGGGCCACGCTGGGCGAGGGGCCGCTGCTGGCACCGGAGTTCACGGTCGTCCTGGAGACCGACCCGGCACGGGCCCGCGAGACGGCCCGGGAGATGCTGGCGTTCTACCTGACGCTCCCCAACTACACCAACAACTGGCTGCGCCTGGGGTTCACCGAGGACGACCTCGCCGACGGGGGCAGCGACCGCCTGGTCGACGCGCTCTTCGGCTGGGGCGACGAGGAGCGGGTCCGGCAGCGGATCGACGCCTTCCTCGACGCGGGCGCCGACCACGTCGCCGTCCAGGTACTGGCCTCGGGCGAGGACCGGTCCGGACTGCCGCGCGAGCAGTGGCGCCGGCTGGCCGCGGCGCTGATGCCCACCGGTCACTGAAGGTCCGCCCGCAGGCAATCCGGGACAGTCCACCGACAGGAACGGAACCCTCCGCTCAAAGGCGTTCAGCGCCCGGCCGCTCCACGGGACCGGGCGTATGTTCGGCCCCATGGACAGCGGCACCGTGCCTCGTACTGTCCCGGTCGACCGCATGGCGTCCGGCGACCACGCCTGCCTCGGCTTCCAGGACGAGGACGACCGCTGGGAGATCCGCGCCGCCTTCACCGCGATCGGGCTCGCCCGCGGCGAACGCGTCCTGCTCTTCACCGATCCCGGTACGCCCCCGGCCGAGGCCGTCACCCGCCTCGGCGCCCACGGGGTCCGCGCCGCCGACGCGGTCCGCCACAGCGCCCTCGTCATCACCCCCGAGGTTCCCGGCTACGACGGCGCCGCCGCCTGGACCGCCCTGACGAACACCGCCCACTGCCACGGCTTCTCCGGCCTCCGCGTCGCCGGCGACATGTCCTGGGCCCTCGGCCCCCACCTCGACCGCGACCGCCTGCTCGGCCACGAGACCGCCATGACCCCGATCCTCGCGGGCCTCGGCCTCACCACCATCTGCGAGTACGACCAGCGGCGCTTCGCCGCCTCGCTCCTCGACCGGGTCCGGGCGGCCCACCCGGTCTGCGTACGCCCCCGCCACGGATCACTGCGCGCGGAGCGCTCCGGCGACACCCTCGCCCTGCGCGGCGACGCGGACCTCGCCACCCGCAACGACTTCGAACTGGCCGTCCGTCACGCCTTCGCGGCGCCCGCCGGCCCGCCGTACCGGGTCGACCTCAGCCGGGTGGCCTTCCTCGACGCCCGCTGCGCATCCGTCCTGATCCGCCACGTGGCGTCCCTCGGCCCCGCCGACCGCGTCACCATCCGCTGCCCACGACTGCACGCGCGCACCCTGCGGCTCTGCGGCGCGACCGAGGTCCCCCAGCTCCTCCTCGAGGAGACCTGAACCCCCGGCGCCCGGCGTCAGGCCTGCTGGGCCGCCCAGAACTCGTCCCACGAGATCTTGCCGTCGCCGTTGGCGTCGACGGCCCTGATGACGCTCTGCGCCACGGTCTCGGTCACGTTGAAGTCCCCGAGCTGCGCCATCACGCTCTTGTACTCGCTCGCCGTGATGAGCCCGTCCCCGTCGACATCGAATCGCGTGAACGCCTTCTTGGCCGCCTCGATGTCCGCCATCGTGACCACCCCTCCTTGTGTGTACTCGGTCCTGACTGCGCACACCCTAGCCGCCGCAACGACCCCCCAACGCGAGAGGCCCCCGGGTGATCCCGGGGGCCTCTCGCCTGCTGTGCACTCGGCAGGATTCGAACCTGCAACCTTCTGATCCGTAGTCAGATGCTCTATCCGTTGAGCTACGAGTGCTTGTGCTTCCCGGCGTTTTCTTGCCGGTCGGCGTTGCGGGAACAACATTACATGACCTGCGCCGTGAGGTGAAATCCATTAGCCGCACCCCCTCTGACCTGCCGAAACGCCGAATGCGGGGTCCAGAAGGGGTGCCGGGAACGGCAGAAGCCCCGGCCGGGTGGCCGGGGCTTCTGTGTGGCGGAGGCGGAGGGATTTGAACCCTCGATGGACGGTAAAGCCCAAACCGCATTAGCAGTGCGGCGCCATAGACCGGACTAGGCGACGCCTCCTCACGTACCCGCGCGAGCGGGTGTGTGCAGATGATGGCACAGCCCACCGGGCTGGGACCAATCGCTGACCAGATTACTCGGCCGTGCACGGCCAGGGCAAAGGCGTTGCGGTGGGCGCCGGGGCGGCGCGCCCACGATCGGGTGGATTGACGGGCGCGGACGGTGCCGGGGAGGTAGGGACGGAGCATGCGATTGCCTCGTGGACCCATGACCGCCGCGCTCGCGCTCGGCCTGCCGCTGACGGTGGCCGCACCGGCCCTGGCCTGCCCTCCGGGGGCGGGGGAGTCGTCCGACGTGCTGCGGGTGACCGTGGACGACGGGGGCGGGCACCTGTCCGAGTACGACCTGCACTGCGACCCCGCGGGCGGGACGCACCCGGACGCGAGGGAGGCGTGCGCGCTCCTGGAGCGGCTGGGCGGGCCGGTGGGGCCCGAGCCCGAGGGCACGATGTGCACGATGATCTACGGCGGCCCGCAGCGGGCGACGGTGCGGGGCAGCTGGCGCGGCCGGCCCGTGGACGCCCGCTACGACCGCAGCAACGGCTGCGAGACGGCCCGCTGGCGGCGGATGGCCCCGGTGCTGCCCGCACCCGCCGTCCACGACGAGTCCGGTGGCCCTGGGGCGTGACCTGCGGAGGTGACCGACACCACATCGGCACGGCTCGACCACGAACACTACTCACGCGTACGGGACATGGGCATCCGGAGCCTCGCCGCCAACCTCTGCCCGTACACTCGCTCTAGTGACATGCCCCCCGGTCGGCGGCAAGATGGCCACCACCGGTGGATGCCCCCTTCGCGGGTGGTGGCGCGGCAGCAAGTGCGGTTTTCAGGGAGGACGCGTCTCGTGAGCAGCAGGCCATCCCGAGGCGCTGCTCGCCTCGCGGCAATACTCGACGCGCTCCCCGACGCGCTGCTGCTGGTGAACGCCAACGGGACCGTCGTCAACGCCAATTCCATCGCCCTGGAGACCTTCGAGTCGCCGGGCACCGCCCTCGTGGGCCGCGGGCTGCTCGACCTCCTGCCGGCGTTCGACGCGCGTCGCATCCCCGGTTCGATGCGCCGCCCCGACGACGACGAGGGCCGCACCAAGCCGACCCGGATGGTCGCCCGGCGGACCGACGGCAGTGAAATTCCGGTGGAGGTCACGAGCGCGAACCTCGACGACGCCCGCACACCTTTCGCCGAGACGTACAGCTACACCGGCGACGAGCTGCTGATGCTGGTCGTCCGCGACCTGACCGGGACGCTGGACACCGAGGCCGAACTCGCCCGCCAGCAGCGCCAGACCGAGATGATCCTGCGCGCCGCCAGCGAGGGCGTGGTCGGCGTCGACACCGACGGCAAGATCGTCCTGGTCAACCCCTCGGCCGCGCAGATCCTGGGCTTCCGGGCCACCGACCTCGGCGGGCAGGAGCTGCACCCGCTGGTGCACCACTCCCGTCCGGACGGCAGCCCGCTGCCGGCCGAGGAGACGCCGCTCTCCGAGACGCTGCGCTCCGGGCTGAAGCACCGGGTCCGCGGCCAGGTGCTGTGGCGCAAGGACGGGCGCTCGGTTCCGGTCGACCTGATCACGGCGCCGGTGCGGGAGGGCGACCAGCTGGTCGGCGCGGTGATGACCTTCACCGACCGCACGCGCTTCGACGCGCTCGCCGCCCGCAACGCGCAACTGCAGTCGCTGCTCGGCGACGCCCTGCGCGGACCGCTGGACGAACTGCGGGCCGAGCTGGCCGGGCTCGCCAACGACCCGGCCGGGCAGCTGTGGCCGGAGGCCAACCAGATCCTGCACCACCTCACCGCGGGCTACGCGCGGATCACCACGCTCATCGACAGCGTGCTCTCCTTCCAGCGGCTCGACCGGGGCGAGGAGAAGCTGCAGCGCGAGACGACCTCGATGGACAAGGTCGTGGCGTCCGGCGTCGAGGCGGCGGTCGAGCTGATCGGTCCCGGGCGGGCGCAGTACGCGGTGCACGCGCCGCCGATCGAGGCGACCGTGGACGCCGAGCGGATGTCCCAGGCGCTGTCCCACCTGATCGCGGACGTGGCGGGCGTCGACGCGGCCGGCAACATGCCGGTCGTGGTCGGCGGCGTCGACTCCACGATCGTGGTGGCGGCGGCGCAGCGCGGCGACTCCGTCCGCATCGAGGTGCGCGGCCCGCACGCCGGCGACAACCCGGTGCACCTGCCCATCGCGCGGGGCATCGTCGAGAAGCACGGCGGCGTGCTCCAGACGCACGAGGTGCCCGGGCAGGGCAGCGCGTACGTAATGGAGGTGCCGGTCGGCAAGGGCGGCGCGAAGACGGCGGTCAAGGAGCCCCGGCGGGAGTCGGAGACGACCGTCATGCCGGTGCCGGCCGAGCCGGTGCGCGGTACCGCCCCGGCCGCGCTGGCGCAGGCGCCGTCCTCGGCGCCGCAGCCGCCCAGGCCCGCAGCGCCGGTGGCGACCCCCGGTGCCGCGCTCGCGCTGCCCGCAGCGCCGACCACCGACGCGCCGACCCCCACGGGGCGGCGCCGTGCCCTGCGGCGTCCCGAGGAGCAGCAGGTCCCGCCGCAACCGCAGCCCCAGCCGCAAGCCGCCCTCCCCCCGGCACCCGCCCCGGCGCAGGAGCAGCCCACCGGCCGGCGGGCCCGCCGTGGCGCCCCGCAGGAACCGCAGCCGGGCCTGGTGCCCGCGCTGCCGGCGGCCCCCGCGCCAGAGCAGGACGCGCCGGGCAACGGCCGCCGTGCGCGACGGGCCCCCACCGCGGAGGCCCGGGCGACGCCGGAGCTCCCGGCGCTGCCGGCCGCCCCTTCGGTCCCCGCCACCCCGGCGACCGAGTGGCCGGAGGCCCAGGGCTCGGCCCGGCGCCCGCGCGGCATTGTGGAGAGCACCCCGCGCCCGTCGGCGATCGTCGACCCGCGGCGGCTTCCCCCGCCCACCCCGACGCCGCTGCCAGAACCGCCGGCCGTCGAGCCGCCGATGATCCCCGAGCAGACGCAGCGCTCTCCGGAGCCACAGCCCGTGGTGCCGCCGCAGCCGCAGCCCATGGTCCCGCCGCAGGCAGCGGCACCCGCACCGGCGCAGCCCCAGCCGTCGTCCATGCCGAGCGACGGCGGTACGCAGGGCCGGGCCATCAGCGTGCGCACCCTCGGCCAGGGCGTCGCCTTCGCCCAGCAGATCAACGAGCAGGTCGCCCAGCCGTCGAGCGGCTCCGGGCGCCGGCGCAAGCTCGCCACCCCCGCGGAACCCGATGCACCCAAGGCCGTGGCACCCGCGGCCGTGAACGGCACGGAGACCCCCGGCCGGGCGTACGCCATAGGCGCTCCCACGGAGGCCACCGAGGGTCCCGAGCCGCTCGACGGCCCCAACGGCGCCGTCGACGTCACGGAGGAGACCGGCCCCGAGCCCGGGGCCGTGCTGGACGAGCCGCGCCGGCTGCTGGTCTGGCCGGAGCCGGACGTCTCCACCCGCCAGGCGCTCACGGACCGCGGCTACCGCCCGGTCATCGTCCGCTCGCGCGAGGAGGTCGACGCCCAGGTCTCCGATCCGCCCGCCGCGCTCTTCGTGGACCCGCTGACCGGGCCGATCACCCGTACGGCGCTGCAGTCGCTGCGCCAGGCTGCGGCGCAGGCCGAGGTGCCCGTCCTCGTCACGGCCGGCCTCGGCCAGGCCACCCGCGAGGCCGCGTACGGAGCCGATCCCGCCGTGCTGCTCAAGGCGCTGGCCCCGCGCGACAGCGAGCAGCATCCGCCGCGGGTGCTGCTGATCGAGGCCCACACGCCGATCGCCCAGGCGTTCACCGCCACGCTGGAACGGCGCGGGATGCACGTCGCGCACGCCCAGTCGGAGGCGGACGCGATGACGCTCGCCGCGCAGATGCACCCCAACCTCGTGGTGATGGACCTGATGCTCATCCGCCGCAGGCGCCAGGGCATCATCGACTGGCTGCGGGCGAACGGCAGGCTGGAACGCACGCCGATGGTCGTCTACACCGCGGTCGACATCGACCCGGCGGAGCTGCCGCGGCTGGCGTCCGGCGAGACGGTCCTCTTCCTCGCGGAGCGGTCGACCAGCACGGACGTCCAGGGGCGCATCGTCGACATGCTGGGAAAGATCGGCTCCTGAGGGCCCACCGCACGACGCAGGCCGGGCCCGGGGGTGCGCCCCCCGGGGCCCGGCGCACGCGTGGCGCGTCGTCAGACGAGCTTGGTGACGTCCAGTTCTCCCGCCGCGTACTGGCGGCGGATCACCTTCTTGTCGAACTTGCCGACCGAGGTCTTCGGCACCGCCGGGATGACGGCCCAGCGCTCGGGCAGCTGCCAGCGGGCGACGCTCTCGCCGAGGAAGGCGCGCAGTTCCTCGTAGCCGACCGTGGTGCCGTCCTTGAGGACGACCGTGGCGAGCGGCCGCTCGCCCCAGCGCTCGTCGGGTACGGCCACCACCGCGGCCTCGGCGACGGCCGGGTGGGCCATGATGGCGTTCTCCAGCTCGACCGAGGAGATCCACTCGCCGCCCGACTTGATGACGTCCTTGGCGCGGTCGGTCAGCGTCAGGTAGCCGTCGTGGGTGATGGTGCCGACATCGCCGGTGCGCAGCCAGCCGTCGGGGCTGAACTTGTCCTCAGGGAGGAGCGCTTCGGCGTCGGCGCCGCCGTAGTAGGCCGCGGCGATCCACGGCCCGCGGACCTCCAGTTCGCCCGCGGACTCACCGTCCCAGGGCAGCACCTCGCCGGACGGGCCGACCAGCCGGGCCTCCACGGAGGCGGGGAAGCGGCCCTGGGTGATCCGGTACGGCCACTCCTCCTCCTCGGTGAGGCCGGCCGGCGGGTGGGCCATGGTGCCCAGCGGGGAGGTCTCGGTCATCCCCCACGCGTGGAGGAGGCGGACGCCGAGCTTGTCGTACGCCTCCATCAGGGAGGGCGGGCAGGCGGAGCCGCCGATGGTGACGTGCCGCATGCTGGTGATGTCACGGGGCTTGGCGGCGAGTTCGGCGAGCAGGCCCTGCCAGATGGTGGGGACGGCGGCGGCGTGCGTGGGACGCTCGCCCTCGATCATCTCGGCGAGCGGGCCGGGCTGCAGGAAGCGGTCCGGCATCAGCATGTTGATGCCGGTCATGAAGGTGGCGTGCGGCAGGCCCCAGGCGTTGACGTGGAACTGGGGCACGACGACCAGGGTGGTGTCGGCGTCGGTCAGGCCCATCGACTCGGCCATGTTGACCTGCAGGGAGTGCAGGTAGATCGAACGGTGCGAGAACAGCACGCCCTTGGGGTCGCCGGTGGTGCCGGAGGTGTAGCACATGGCGGCCGCGGAACGCTCGTCCAGCTCGGGCCAGTCGTAGCGGTCCGGGCGGCCCTCGATGAGGGACTCGTACGTGTGCAGGGCGGGACGGCAGCCCTCCAGCGGCGAGGTGTCGCCGGGGCCGACGACGACCACGTGCTCGACCGACTCCATGGCCGGCAGCAGCGGTGCCAGCAGCGGTATCAAGGTGCCGTTGACCAGGACCACGCGGTCGGCGGCGTGGTTGGCGATGAAGACCAGTTGCTCGGCGGGGAGCCGGAGGTTGAGCGTGTGGAGGATCGCGCCCATGGAGGGGATCGCGAAGTACGCCTCGACGTGCTCCGCGTTGTTCCACATCAGGGTCGCTACGCGGTCGTCGCGCTGGACGCCGAGCTCGTCGCGCAGCGCGTGCGCGAGGCGGGCGGCGCGGGCCCCGATCTCGGCGAACGAGCGGCGCTGCGGCTCGCCTTCGCCGGTCCAGGTCGTGACCTGCGACCGGCCGTGCACGGTCGAGCCGTGGGTCAGGATCCGTGACACCAGCAGGGGAACATCCTGCATTGTGCTCAGCACCGGGCGCCTCCTCGTTGAAGCGGCTACGCGTGGGTAGGTGGGTGCTGAGATTCTGCTGGCATACCGAGCGGTATGTCACTACCCCAGGCGCAATTCGGGGTCCGCGCGGAGTTTGCCCAGGGCGCGCGACACCGCACTCTTGACCGTGCCGACCGACACCCCGAGCGCCTCGGCGGTCTGCACCTCGCTCATGTCCTCGTAGTACCTCAGGACGACCATCGCCCGCTGGCGGGCCGGCAGCCGGGCGATCGCGCGCAGCAACGCGTCGCGCTGGGCCTGCTGCTCGGCCTCGTCGGGGCCGGTCACGGCGTGGCCGTGCGGCTCGGGGAGCTCGTCGGTGGCGTACTCCTCCACGCGGCGCCTGCGCCACTGCGAGGTACGGGTGTTGACCAGCGTGCGGCGCACGTAGCCGTCCAGCGCCCGGTGGTCGTCTATCCGGTCCCACGCCAGGTAGGTCTTGGTCAGGGCGGTCTGCAGCAGGTCCTCGGCGTCGCAGGGGTTGGCGGTGAGCGAGCGCGCGGTCCGCAGCAGCGCCGGGCCCTTGGCCCGGACGTAGCGGGTGAACTGGGCCTGCGAGGCGCTGGTGCACACGGGCGTCGTCATGGCTCCACGCTAGGAGCCGGTCCGGGTGCGGGGGATCCGCCGCAGGTGCCGAAGCGGGGTCACCCTGAAGTCGTAGGGCGGGGGCCCGCCCCACCTCCGGAGGGCTGAGGCGGCACCCGCCGCCCCTACGGGTCGCCCCGCAGGGGCGGCGTCCTCGCGGCCGCCCGCCGCGTCATCCGACGACGGCCACCGGCCCGTCCAGCCGGTTGCGGTCGATCGCCAGCCGCCGGCCGCCGTGCTTCTCGCGCACGCTGCCCGAGTACTGGTGGATGCGCCCGTGCGGATGCCAGGCGTCCCGGCCGAGGACGGGTTCGCCGCGCACCGCGGGCTTGCCCTGCCAGCGGGCGAACCAGACGGCGCGCGGCAGGTCGTCGTAGCCCTCCCGGCGGGCCCGCTCGACGTGCCGGATGCCGGACTCCGAACTGCTGTAGAGGCCCGGCAGGTAGCCGGCGTCGTCGACCTCGCGGTCCCATGCCCGGATGAAGTCGAGGGTCTGGTCGGCGCAGCGGGACCGCTTGACGTTGTACGCCTCCATGTCGAGGTAGAGCGCGCTGCCCTCCTCGAAGCCGAGGGCGGCGGCCCTGCGCACGGCGTCCCAGCCCTCGCTCGCGCCCTGGCCCCAGGGGTCGTCGGTGCTCATCCGGTGGTTGCGCAGATGTCTGCCGCGTACGCAGGGCGACTGCGAGCCGACGTAGATCGGCAGGATGCGCCAGCCCATGCGGTGCACCGAGCGCACCCAGGTGCGGTTGAGGTGCCGCTGGGTGCTGCAGGCACGGGCGCGGCCGCCGTAGTAGACGCCGACGGCGCGGTACTTGGAGCGCAGCCAGGCCCGCATCGTGGACAGCGGCGGCGTGCGGCAGGTGTCGAAGCCGTAGCCGCGGTAGACGCGGGTCGGGCCGGCCCCGGACGGGGCGCGTTCCTCACCGCCGAGGCCGTAGGGGAGGTCCAGGCCGTCGAGGAGACCCGTGTCGGCGAAGCCGAACGGGTCGTCGTCACCGCCGTCACCGGGCGCCCGGGCGGGCCGGGCGGGCCGGGCGGGCCGGGCGGGCCGGGCGGGCCGGGCGGGCCGGGCGGGCCGGTACGTCCGGACCGCGCCCGGCGTGGCAGCCGTCACCGAGGCCGGCTTGGCGACCGGCGCGGCGGGACGCGGCACGACGGCCTCGGCCGCGGTGGGACCGGCCAGGAGGCAGGCCAGCACCATCGCCACGATCGCCCCGTGTCGGATGATCGGCTTGTGTTCGCGCATGGGTCGAGTGAACGCAGGCGGCTGCCCGCGAACGGGGCAGCCACGCCCCGCTGTCAGCCGTACGCAGCAACGCCCGGCCCCGGATGGGCCGCCGGTGCCGGGGCCGGCTCAGTCCGCCGCGCCCAGCAGCAGTCCCGAGGTCGGCACCCCCGTACCGGCCGTGACGAGGACGTGGGCCGCGCCGGGGACCTGGTTGACGCTAGTGCCGCGCACCTGCCGCACCGCCTCGGCGATGCCGTTCATGCCGTGCAGGTACGCCTCGCCGAGCTGCCCGCCGTGGGTGTTGACGGGCAGCCTCCCGCCCCGTTCCAGACCGCCGTCGGCGGCGAAGGCGGCCGCCTCTCCGCGCCCGCAGAATCCGTACTCCTCCAGCTGCATCAGGACGAAGGGGGTGAAGTGGTCGTAGAGCACGGCGGTGTCGACGTCCTGCGGCCGTAGGCCGGAGGTCCGCCACAACTGGCGGGCCACGACCGCCGACTCGGGGAGCCCGCACAGGTCCTGGTCCGGCCGGTAGTAGCCGGTCATCTGCTCCTGGCCGCGCCCCGCGCCCTGGGCGGCCGCCCTGATCACCGCGGGCGGGTGCCGCAGGTCCCGGGCGCGCTCGGCGGAGGTGACCACCAGGGCCTGACCGCCGTCGGTCTCCTGGCAGCAGTCGAGCAGGCGCAGCGGCTCGACGATCCACCGCGACGCGGCGTGGTCGGCCAGGGTGATGGGCCGGCGGTAGAAGTACGCGGCCGGGTTGGTCGCGGCGTGCCGGCGCCCGGCGACGGCGACATGACCGAAAACCTCTGGTTCGAGCCCGTACGTGTGGAGATAGCGCTGTGCCGACATGGCGACCCAGGACGCGGGGGTGAGCAGCCCGGACGGCAGGTTGACGCCGAGGGCCGCGCCCTCCGCCGAGGGTTCGCGCTGCTGGACGCCGGAGCCGAAGCGGCGGCCCGAGCGCTCGTTGAAGGCCCGGTAGCAGACGACGACGTCCGCGACGCCGGTCGCGACGGCCATCGCGGCCTGCTGCACGGTGGCGCAGGCCGCCCCGCCCCCGTAGTGGATCCGGGAGAAGAAGCCGAGTTCACCGATGCCGGCCGCCTGGGCGACGGTGATCTCCGGACTGGTGTCCATCGTGAAGGTGACCATGCCGTCGACGTCGTCCGGCGTCAGCCCGGCGTCCTCGACCGCCGCGCGCACGGCCTCCACGGCGAGCTTCAGTTCGCTGCGCCCGGAGTCCTTGGAGAACTCCGTCGCGCCGATCCCCGCGATCGCGGCCCGTCCGCCCAGGCCGTCGCGCCGGCGTACGCTCATCCGCCCCCCACCTCCAGCACCGCGGTGCCCGTGACGTGCCGCCCCCGCCCGACCGCGCCGATGACCTCGACGGTCGCCTCCGTGCCGCGCACCGCTGTGACGCTCCCGGTGAGCACCAGCTCGTCGCCGGGGTGCGCCGGTGCGCCCAGCCGTACGCGCAGTGAGCGGAGCACCGCCGAAGGGCCGAAGTGCCCGGCGAGGTACCGGCCGACGAGCCCGCCCGTGGTGAGGATGTTCAGGAAGACGTCCGGCGAGCCCTTGGCCCGCGCCGCGTCGGGGTCGTGGTGCACGTCCTGGAAGTCGCGGGTGGCGATCGCCCCGGCGACGACCAGCGTCCGCGTGACGGGGATCCGAAGCTCCGGCAGGACGTCGCCCGCCCGCGCCCCCGGTCCGGTCATCTCACACCTCCGCGCGGAAGACGGGCACGGCCGGCTCCCCGCCGGCCTGCCGGAACTCGAGCGTCACCGGCATGCCGATGCGCACCTTCCCGTACGGCACGCCGACCACGCCGCCCAGCAGGCGGACCCCTTCGGCCAGTTCGACCAGGGCGACCGCGTAGGGCGGGTCGAAGGCGGGGAACGGCGGGTGGTGCACGACGACGCGGCTGAAGACGGTGCCGCGCCCGCAGGCCGGTAGCGTGTCCCAGGCGTCGGAGCCGCAGCTGTTGCAGCCGGGGAGCCACGGCAGCCTCAGGGTTCCGCAGGAGGAGCAGCGTTGGATGAGCAACTCGTGCCGCCCGACGCCCTCCCAGTACCCGGCGTTGTCCCGGTTGACGACCGGGCGGGGCCGTCGCGGCCGCTCGCCCGGCGCCCGCGCGGGGGCGTACTTGAGGATGCGGAAGCGGTGACGGCCGGCGAGTTCGCCGTCCGCCCTGACGTCCATGCGCGTGGTGACGAAGTGGCCGCTGCCGAGGCGGGTGGTCTTGCGCGGCGACACGGACTCGATCACCGCGTCGAAGGTGATCCGCTCGCCGGGGCGCAGCGGCCGCAGGTACTCCTGCTCGCAGTCGGTGGCGACGACCGCGGTGCAGCCGGCCTCGTCGAGCAGCGCGAGCAGTTCGTCGTAGGCGCCGGCGCGGCCGGCCCCGGCGACGTCTCCCGGCCCGGGGAGCCCGCGCATGGTCCACACCTGGAGCATGGGGGCGGGTGCCGTACCGTCCTGCGGGACGGGATGGCCCAGCGCCTCGCACCAGTGCCTGATCATGGGCCGGTTCACGGGGTCCTTGCCCTCGCCCGCGACGGCGGCGGGGCGCCCCTCGTACGTCACCAGCCGCTCGTACAGGTCGTCGGTCGTCATCGTCGCCGCCACCGCCCCCAGTTTCTGACTGATCGTCAGATTGACGAGGAAGCGGCACCGCTGTCAAGACGCCCGGACGGAAGGTGTTGTCCACAGGCTGTGGACGACGCCGGACGCGACTGCGCGACGGCAGTGAGGTTGCCGTCGCGCAGTCGACCCTTCAGCCCCCCGGCCCGCCCCGGCGGCGGACCGGCCCGCTCACCACATGGGGCCGAAGTGGATGCTGAACGTCGGCTGGTTGATGGTGGTGAAGGCCGAACCCACCACACTGGCCGTGCTGTTCTGGTTCGAGGCCCCCGCCCCGGTAGCCGCCTGCTGCGTCGTCGTCACCGTCCCGAAGTTGTCGCGGCCCACGTTGCCGCCGCTGTTGCTCACCACGGTCGCGTTGGACGTGCCACCCGCCACGGCGCCGTTGTCGGCCACCGCCGTGCCGGCGAACAGCGCCGCCGCGAGCGGCAGCGCGGCCAGGGTGGACACGACTCGGGCGGTACGGATGCTTGCCATGTGTTTCCCTCCGAGGAGTGGATACGAGGTGCGCGGTGCGGCCGGCCGACCGCTCCGCCGGCTCTGCGACGTCGCCGCAAGCAGAGTTGCCCAGCACCACGACGGACAAGCCGGACCTTGATCCCTTTCGCTCGCAAGCGTGACGATCTGTCGACAAACCTCCACAACCGTCGTCGCTGACCCGCCCGCCCGCGTCCCGGCCACCACAACCCGGGCCCGGCGGGCGCAGAATCGTTACGGCACGACTTTCGGCCAACCTCGGCGGACCGGTCCTCCCCCGCCGGCGCCACCGCCCGGGTGGCCACCACGGCGCCGTTCGGGCGGATGCCGCACCTCCCCGGTGCGTGGCTCGCCGGGAGGCGGCCGTCCGCTTCCTACGCTCCGGCTGACGGACCCCCGCTGCCCGTCGCGCCCCGCGCCCGGACGTCCCCGCCCGGCCGCACCGCTTCCCCAGGGGAGAGATGTGACCCGGTCCCGCGCCCGAACCCCGCTGACCCGGCTGGTCGCCGCACTGCTCCTCGCCGCCGCCTGGCTCGCCGGCTGCGCGGGGCACGCCCCGTCCGGGCATCCCCACGCCCCGGACCGGCCCGCCCCGCAGGACCGGCAGGCGCCCCCGGCGGGACCCGGCCCACGGCTGCAGGACCCCCCGGAACTGGTCAGCCGCGACGGGGTCCTCAAGGCGGTCATCGTCGTCGAGCGCCGCAAGGTCCGGGTCGGCGACCACCGGCTGTACGCCCTCACCTACAACGGGAGGTACATGCCGCCGACGCTGCGCGTACGGCCCGGCGACCGCATCGACCTCACCATGACCAACCGGGTGCGCGAGGACACCAACGTCCACGTGCACGGGCTCCACGTCTCACCGCGCAGCCCCGCGGACGACATCTTCATCGCCATCACGTACGGCCGGAGCCACCACTACACCTACCGGCTGCCGCGCACCATCACGCCCGGCACCTACTGGTACCACTCGCACGCCGACATGATGTCCGCCGCCCAGGTCGCGGGCGGGGAGTCGGGCGTCATCGTCGTGGACGGCCTGCGGCGGTACCTGCCCCCGTCCCTGCGCGGGATCACCGAGCACGTCGTCGCGCTCAAGGACTTCCAGATCCACGGCGACGCGATCAGGACCCACAAACTGAAGATCGGGACGCGCACCAACCGCACCGTCAACGGGCAGCAGAACCCGGTGATCGGCCTCCGACCCGGCGAGACCCAGTTGTGGCGGCTGGCCAACATCGGCGCCAACATCTACTACCGCCTGCACCTGAAGGGCAGCCGCTTCCACGTGATCGCGCAGGACGGCTACCCGGTCCGCCGGGTCTACGCCGCGGACACGCTGGTCATCGCCGCCGGCGCCCGGTTCGACGTCCTGGTGCAGGGCGGCAGCCGGCCCGGCACCACGACGCTGGAGACCCTCGCCTACGACACCGGCAAGGCCGGCAACCGGTTCCCCCGCACCGACCTGGCCACCGTCGTGACCGGCGGCGCCCCCGTGACCCCGGCGCGGATCCCGACGGACTTCGCGCCCAACGAGGACCTGGCGCACGCCACGGTCGCGGACCGCAAGACGGTGGTGTTCACCGAGAACGCGGCGGGCGACGTGTTCTACGTCAACGGCCGGACCTACGCGCCGGGCCGGGTGGACTTCACCTCCGTCCTCGGCACCGTCGAGGAGTGGACCGTCCGCAACGACAGCGACGAGGAGCACTCCTTCCACGTCCACACCAACCAGTTCCAGCTGATGAGCACCAACGGGAAGGCCAACGACCCGGACCACCGCTGGTTCGACACGGTCAACGTGCCCGCCCGCGGCAGGGTCGTGATCCGCATCCCCTTCACGGACTTCACCGGCCGGACGGTGCTGCACTGCCACATCCTCAACCACGAGGACATGGGCATGATGGCCGTGCTCGACATCGTCCCGCCCCGTCCCCGCGGCAAGTGAGCGGCCCCGCGGCGAGTGCCCGTCCGCTCAGCGCGTGCCGAAGCGCCGCGCCGCCGCCACGACCGCCTCCCCCATGGTGGGGCTGCCCGTGTGACCGGAGTCGTCGATCACCTGGAGCTCCGCGTCGGGCCACGCCTTCGCCAGCTCCCACGCGGTCGTCAGCGGACTGCCCAGGTCGAGACGCCCGTGGATCAGTACCCCCGGGATCCCGGTGAGCCGGTGCGCGTCCCGCAGCAACTGCCCCTCCTCCAGCCAGGCGCCGTTGGCGAAGTAGTGCGCGCAGATCCGCACGAAGGCGACCAGGTCGTCGTCCGGCCGGTCACCGTAGGCCCCCGGCTTGCCGTTGGTCTCATGGGCGATGACCGCGTCCTCCCAGGTGACCCAGGCGCGTACGGCCTTCTCCCGCGCCGCGGCGTCCGGGCCGTTCAGCAGCCGGTCGTACGCGGCCGGCAGGTTCCCGTCCCGCTCACCGGGCGGCACCCCGTCCCGGAACGTCTCCCACGGCCCCGGCACCAGCCGGGCCACGCCGCGGTAGAGCCAGTCGATCTCCTCCCGCCGGGTCGTGGTGACCCCGACGATCACGATCTCCGACACCCGCTCCGGGTACCGCTGCGCGTACGCCAGGATCAGCGTCGAGCCCCACGAACCGCCGTACAGCATCCACCGCTCGACGCCCAGGTGCTCGCGCAGCCGCTCCATGTCGGCGATCAGGTGCTCGGTCGTGTTGTGCTCGAGCGACACCGCCGGGTCCGAGGCGTGCGGCAGGCTCTGCCCGCACCCCCGCTGGTCGAACAGCACGATCCGGTACACCTCGGGGTCGAAGGTCTTCCTGCTGCCCCGCTTCCCCCCGGAGCCCGGTCCCCCGTGCACGCACAGGACCGGCTTGCCGTCCGGGTTCCCGCTGGTCTCCCAGTAGACGCGCTGCCCGTCCCCGACGTCGAGCAGCCCCGACGCGTACGGCTCGATCAGCGGAAACCCCGCTGCTGCCATCACGATCCCCTCCTCCGCACCGGCGAACGACCCCGCGAGGCTACCGGTCCTCACTCGGGGCCCGAGCGGGGCCGGGGGAAGGGCCCGGGATCCGCCGGTCCGTCCTCCTCGCCCGCGGCGGAGGGGCGGTACCGGTCCAGGGCCGGCAGGTCGGGCACCAGATGGGCGTGGGCACGGCACACGGCCGCGGTCTCGGCAATCGACACCAGCGGGGTGCGAATGTGGGACCAGCCCCCTGAGGCGTCGCCCGCCACCGCGACCCCCACCCGGTCCGGGGCGATGGCGGTCGCGGCGGCCATCGCCTCGGACGAGATGTCGCCCAGGCCCACCTCGGCGGTCTGCTTGTTGACGCGGTGCACGACGCGACCGGAGAGCTGGGACCGGAGCGTCGCGGCGCCCTTGCCGAGCTCCACCCCGAAGCGCTGCCCGCAGATCTCCAGGTAGATGCCGACCGCGCGGGCCCGCTGCGCCAGTCGGATCAGGTTCGCCACCATGCGGTCCCGGCGTTCCTCGTCCTTCTTCGTCGTGCTGAGGAACAGTTCGGCGACCTCGTCGACCAGCACCACGACGGGCACCGGCCGCACGTACGCGGGCAGCCCCCAGATGTCGGAGGCCACCTCCTCCTCCGGGGCGTCCAGCGCCGTGCGCTGGCACTCCTTGAGCACCGCGAACCGGTGCTCCATCTCCCCCACCAGCGCGTCCAGCAGCTCCGCCGCCTGCTCCCGGTCGGTGGCCAGGGCCGACAGCCGGGACGCGTACGGGATCTGCTCCACCCCGCCCTTGCAGTCGATCCCGACCAGGGCCACGGGCAACCGGGCCAGGTTCATGATCAGGTTGCGCTGGTACACCGACTTGCCCGACTGGTTCGCCCCGAGGGTGAGCGCGTGCGGGATCTCCCGGTAGTTCCGCACGAAGGCGGTCCCGTCGTCCCGCAGCGCCACCGGCACCACCATCGGGCCGGACGGCAGGCGGCGCGGCATCCGTACGTCGCGGAGCACGTCGTAGCCGGTCATCCGCAACTCGACCACCCCGGGGCCGAGCTCGACCACGTGCACCGCGTGCACGCCCCACGCGTGGCGCAACCGGTTGGACGCCGCGGCCACATCGGCCGGCTCCAGCCCGCCCGGCAGCCGCAGCCGCACCCGCATGCCGGTCAGCGAGCCCCCCACCCGGCGGATCCTCGGCGGCACCGGCCGCACCTCCCTGCGCCCCGCCACCCGCCCCGCCAACGCCCGCGCCCACGACGGCGGTACGGCCAGCCCGCACGCCGCCATCGTGGAACCGTAGGTCGACAGGAACCGCCCCCAGGCCAGCGGCAGCCCGAACAGCAGCCAGAACGCCACCGGGAACCGTCGACGGGCATAGGCCAGGCCACCGGCCGAGGCCAGCAGCACACCCAGGAGCGCGACACCCGTCATGGTGATCAGCCCTTGCCGTTCGGGACGGCGGCCGGGACCGGCGCGGTGACCGCCCGCGGCACGCGAGCAGATCCCATGCCCGGTTTGACCGTTAAGCGTATTCTCTCACCCCCGCCCCCACCGCCCCGTCACCGACACCGGCGGTTCGCCGGACGGCCGACCCCGACAGGGCCGGCGTACGCGGCGTCGAGGCGTTCACCCATCCCCGCCGCATGAAGAAGGGGCGCCCCCGTGTCTTGAGGCACCCCTTCCGTCCAGCGCATTCGCCGGCCTGGTGCGGAGGGCGTGGGGCGTGAGCCACGGTGACATCGCCGCCAGGACGGTTCTCAAGACCTTCCCCCAGCGTGTAGGCGACCAATAAAGCCGGTGCTCAGGACCGAGGTTCGACCTCCGGCGATCCGGCCGGCACGCCGTCGCACTCGTCCGGGGACTGTTGCGGCGGTGCCGTTCAGGCACGCGGGGCTCGCGCCGTGGTCACAACTCGCACCACTCGCCCATGGTGGATTACGTTGAGGCGCTCCTCGACCGGTACCCCGACGGCAAGATGGCGTGGGCGTCGCCACCAGTCATGGACGAGGCCTCGGGGCCGCGTTCGTCGTTGCCGCGGGAGATCTTGCCTCCTTCGCCGATGCCGGGAACCTCGCTTCCGCCGCCGGCCTCGTGCCCGTTCCACGAGACTCCGGACGCCGCACCGGAAACCTCCACCGCCCCAAGCGCTACAGCCGCCGCCTGCGCAGGGTGTTCTACCTGTCTGCCCAGACCAGCACCATGCGCGAGGGACCCAACCGGGACTTCTACCTCAAGAAGCGCGGCCAAGGACTCACGCACGTCCAAGCCATCATCGCCCTCGCCCGACGACGAGTCGACGTCCTCTGGGCACTCCTACGCGACAACAGGCTCTTCACCCCAGCCCCGCCAGAGCCCGCAGCGGCTTGACTCAGTCATTGAAACTCCCGCCCAAAGCCGATACGCCGACCTCTGCTCTGATCTCACCACTTTCCCGCGAGCACCCGGATGCGGTGCCCCAGCACCTTGCCGAAGGCGGCAGTGAAGTGAGGATCAAGGGGCGGCCAGTCGTCGAACTCGAAGCCGAGGTGGGCGAAGGCGAAGTAGTCGCGTGTCCAGTCCCAGTCGGGAAGCGGGGCGCGGCGAGTGCAAGCCGGGCAGCCGAGGTCAGCCGCGCCCGTGGTGTACCAGGTGTCGATGACCTCACCGGACCAGGTGGAGGTCGCGCTCTGGCAGCGAGGACAGATCGGGTCAGGGAATCTGCCCATACCGGCGAGGAAAACGGTACGACCCGCCACGACCCGCAACTCCCCGCAAGGCTCCTCCTCCAACTCCTTGATCCGGGCCCGCCAGTCCGGTGGGACCAGGTCGACGGCCTCCCGCCAGCGTGGCCCGGCCAACTGCACCAGACCGTCTTGCCACGGCACCGGGCGGATGAACCCTTCCGCCTCAAGCCACTGCCTACCACGCTCGCCCCACGCCACCGCCTCTTCCGCTGAGGCATCCAGGTCCACAACGGTCTGCCGGTAGGTCCCCATGGCCTTCCCCCGCCTCCATGATTGTTCTGGGCCAGCACCGGCCTCAGGTTAGGCGAGCGACCCGTGCGTGCCCCTTCCGTGCCCGATCGCACGGGAAACCACGGGGAAGCACGGTGCCGTCATGCACGAAGAAGGGGCGCCCCCGTGTCTTGGGGCACCCCTTCTGTCCAGCGCCTTCGCCGGCCTGTGCGGAGAGTGTGGGATTTGAACCCACGGTGACATCGCTGCCACGACGGTTTTCAAGACCGTTCCCTTAGGCCGCTCGGGCAACTCTCCCCGCGCCGCGAGGTCCGGCTGGTGGGCCGGGCGGCGCGGGGACAGCCTAACGGGTCGGCTCAGCTGCTGCTGTCGCCCTTGCGTTCGCCGAGAGTGAGGGTGGCGGTGCGGGTCTGGCCGTCACGGGTGTACGTGAGGTTGACCTTCTCGCCGGGCTCGTGCTGCCAGATCTCGCCGATGAGGGTGGGGCTGGAGTCGACCACGGTGTCGTCGAACTTGGTGATGACGTCGCCGGAGCGCAGGCCCGCCTGGTCGGCGGGGCCGCCGGAGGTGACGGCGTCGGCGCCGGTGGCGATCTTGGCGCCCTCGCCGCTGTAGCTGGAGTCGACGTGGACGCCGATGACGGCGTAGACGGGCTCGCCGTCCTTGATCAGGTCCTGGGCGACGCGGCGGGCCTGGTCGATCGGGATGGCGAAGCCCAGGCCCACGCTGCCGGACTGGGAGGTGCCGTCGCTGCCGGTGGACTGGATCGCGGAGTTGATGCCGATGACAGCGCCCTCGGAGTTCAGGAGGGGGCCGCCGGAGTTACCGGGGTTGATCGAGGCATCGGTCTGTATGGCGCTCATGTAGGAGGCGTTGGACCCCTCCCCGTCGCTGGAGGCGATGGGGCGGTGCAGGGCGCTGACGATGCCGGTGGTGACGGTGCCGGAGAGCCCGAAGGGGGCGCCGATGGCGATGGTGGAGTCGCCGACGGCCACCTTGTCGGAGTCGCCGACGGCGAGCGGGGTGAGCTTGTCGGGGGTGACCCCCTTGAGCTTGACGACGGCGACGTCGTAGCCCTGGGCGCGGCCGACGACCTCGGCCTCGTACTTCTTGCCGTCGGAGAACGTGGCGGTGAGCTTGCCGCCGTCGGCGGCGGGGGCCACGACGTGGTTGTTGGTGAGGATGTGGCCCTCCTTGTCGTAGACGAAGCCGGTGCCGGTGCCGCTCTCCTGGCGGCCGGTGGCCTCGATCGTGACGACGCTGGGGAGGGCCTGCTTGGCGATGCCCGCGACCGAGTCGGCGGCACGGCTGAGGTCCTTGGGGTTGCCGACCGAGGAGACGGTGGTCGAGGAGGAGCTGTCGTTGCGGTCCGCGGCCCAGAAGCCGACCCCGCCGCCGATGCCGCCCGCGACGAGCGCGGCGACCAGGACGGCGGCGACCAGGCCGCCGTTGCCGCGCTTCTTGGGCGCGGGGGCGGCCGGCACCGGCGTGCCCCACACCGGGCCCACGGGACCGGACGGGCCCATGGGGCCGGAGGGCCCGACGGGACCGCCGTACGGCTGGGTGGGCGGCGGGGCGACCGGCGGCAGGGGCGCGGTGTGCACCTCGGCGGGCGGTGCCGCGGGGGCCGCCGGGGGAGCGGCCTGGGGCCCGGCGGGAGGCCCGGCGGGGGGAGCTGCCGGAGGCGCCACCGCGACGGGTTCCGCGGACGCCGGCGCCGCGGGGGCCGCGGGGGCCGCGGGAGCCTCCGGAGCCGCGGGGGCGGCCGGGCCCGGCGCCGACGCCTGCGCCTGCGCCTGGGCCGGGGGAGCGGCGGGCGGGGCGGCGGGGGGCACGGGAGGTGCAGCGGGAGCGGCGGACCCAGCGTCAGCGGGCGGCTGCGTCGGCAGCGCCGCCGGGACCGGGCCGGCCTCGTTCTCGGTGCTCACGGCTGTTCTCCTCGGATATGCGTTGTATGCCGTGCGTACGGTTACGGCTACGGTACGTACGACGACCGTCGTGATGGACACAGCTTTTCCCACCGGGTGTCAGGCCGCCGTAAGCAGCGGCCGTTCCCGGCCCGGCGGATGGCACGATAGCCCGGTGACTGATCTCCGCGCGATCCAGGTCGTGGCTCACCGGGGAGCGTCCGAGGACGCCCCGGAGCACACGCTCGCCGCCTACCGGAAGGCGATCGAGGACGGCGCGGACGCCCTGGAGTGCGACGTACGCCTCACCGCCGACGGCACGCTGGTCTGTGTGCACGACCGCCGGGTGAACCGCACCTCCAACGGGCGGGGCGCGGTCTCCGCGCTGGAGCTCGCGGACCTGAGGACCCTGGACTTCGGCAGCTGGAAGGCGCAGCCGGGTGCCGGCGGGGCCGGCAGGGCCGGCGGGACGCGGCGGTGGCGCCCGTCCGCGGAGCTGCGTTCCCTCCTCGATGCCGACGCCGAGGCCCCCGACCGCACCGACGGCGACCCGGACGAGCTCAGCCGCGTCCTGACCCTGGAGCAGTTGCTGGAACTGGTCGCGGACACCGGCCGCCGGGTGGAGCTGGCGATCGAGACCAAGCACCCCACGCGCTGGGCGGGGCAGGTCGAGGAACGGCTGGTGGAGCTGCTGGACCGGTTCGGGATGCTGTGGCCCGAGCCGGGCGAGCCGTCCCGGGTCCGTGTCATGAGCTTCTCCTCCCGTTCCCTGCGCCGGATCCGGATGGCCTCGCGCGACCTGCCGACCGTCTTCCTGATGCAGTACGTACTGCCCCGGCACCGCGACGGCCGGCTGCCGGCCGGGGTGGGGATCGCCGGGCCGGGCATCCGCATCCTGCGCGCCAACCCGGGGTACGTGGAACGGCTGCACGAGGCGGGGCACCGGGTCCACGTGTGGACGGTGAACGAACCCGAGGACGTCGAACTCTGCGTGCGACTGGGCGTCGACGCAGTCATCACCAACCGCCCGCGCCAGGTTCTGGCCCAACTCGGGCGCTGCTGAAGGGAATACGGACTCCATCCCTCCCCGGGTGGTGTGCACCGGCGCGTTCGGAACCTGTTCGATCGTTGTGTGTGCCCCAAGAGATCGCAGTTGGCCGGTTTCCGGCCCAGAACGAGAGGGCATCCATCCCGTGGCGTGGGGTGAAGGAGGTCTCGGGGGTGGCGTTGGTGGTGGCCCAGGAGGTGCCGACGTCCTCGACCATGGCCCTGCCTCATGGTCCGGCGGGCGTGGCCGAGGCGCGGCGCAGGCTGCGCAAGGAACTGTGTGCGTACGGGGTCGCGGAGCCGGTCGTCGACGACGCCGTGCTCATCCTGTCGGAACTGCTCAGCAACTCCTGCCGGCACGCCCGGCCGCTGGGCGAGGACGCGCCGTCCTCGGGCGGCAGCGGCATCAGGGCCGCCTGGGGGATCGACGAGGACGGGTTGCTGACCGTGGAGGTCACCGACGGCGGCGGGCCCACCCGCCCGCTTCCGGCCAGTCCCTCGCTCACCGCCCGCGGCGGCCGCGGGCTCGGCATCGTGCGGAACCTGTCGCTGCGCTGGGGCGTGCGCGACGCCCCCGGCGAGGTCACGGTGTGGGCGATGCTCGCGGTGCGCAGCCGGCACGCGCGGCGCGACGACCTCGTGCCCCAGCTCGACATCCCGATCGACTTCGCGGACCCCTTCGACGACCTCCCGTAACCCCCGCAGGGGAGTTGCCCGGCCTCCACGGGCGCGACCTCCGATGAGGGCGGACGGCGTGGCGCTAGGCTCACGGCCGGAACACCGCCGTTACCGGGAGAGATCGAGCCATGGCGAAGAAGCGCCCGACGAAGACGAAGGCCCCTGCCCGCCCGCAGATCACGGACGGGGAGATCCCCGTCGTCGGGGCCCGGGAACCCTGCCCGTGCGGCTCGGGACGGCGTTACAAGGCGTGCCACGGCCGTGAGGCGGCGCACGCGGTGACGGAGCTGGTGCGACGGCCGTTCGAGGGCCTGCCGGCCGAGTGCGACTGGGTGGCGCTGCGCGAGCTGGTGCCCGCCGCCACGGCCGAGTTGACGCTCAAGGACCCGCTGCCGGAGGGTGTGCCGTCCGTCACGCTGGCGACCGTGCTGCCGATGGCGTGGCCGGGGCTGCGCCGTGACACCGGCACGGTGCTGCTGGGCCTGCAGAACGACACCGCGTCCGGGGACATCAGCCGGGACCTGGCCGACACCCTGCTGCGCGCGCTGCAGGCGGAGCCGGGCAACCCGGTGGGCGGGGAGCGCCCGGCGCCCGAGGGTCCCCGGCTGCAGGACCTGCTGGACCTGGACGCCGCGTTCGAGCCCGTGGTGCACACCGGTTTCGAGTTCTGGCTGGAGGACGCGGAGTCCGCCACCGGCGAGGTCGCCGCCTCGCTGGAGCGGGCGAACGCGGCCGTGATCCCGACCGTGCGGCTGACCGGTGTCGACGCGGCGTACTGGTGCGAGACCCCGGAGAAGAACCACCTGCGCTGGGTCATGCCGCACCCGGAGGAGCAGTTGCTGGACGCGCTGGCCCGGCTGCACGCCGCGGGCGCCTCGTCGCTGGGCGAGGGCACGCGGCTGGTGGGCTCGTTCCGGGCGCACGGGCTGGTCGTCCCGGTGTGGGACCTGCCGACGGGCGTCTCGGCGGACGAGGTCGAGAAGCCGGCGGCGGCCTTCGGCGAGCGGCTGGCCGAGGTGCTGGAGCGGACGACCCCGCTGACGGCGGAGGAGCGGCGGGCGCGCAGCGGCTTCACCAACCGGCAGATCACCCTGAGCTGACCGGTCTCCCGTGCCGGTAGCCGCAGTTCAGGCCATGATCGCGTCCGGGTGATCCTGGTCACAGCCGCTGCCGGCCGGGCCCGGAACCCGGGCCGGAACCCGTACCCCGGATTTGCGTACGGGCGAAGTCTTGTTACCGTTTAAACAGTCCGGTCGCTGGTGCATCCCCCGTCGCCAGCGACCGGACGTTTCCATGTTCGGGTCAGTACGCGGATCCGCTGCGCAGCAAGGGGCGTTCCCCGCCCCGCTCGGCGATCTCCGCCACCGCCGTGTACGGCTCCGCCGCCCCCGCCACCGTCGGCTCGTGCGGCGTCTCGCAGCTCCCGCTCCCCGCGTCCGCGGTGATGACGCACCGCGCCTGTACGGTCCGGCCGTCGGGCCGCATGAGGCTCAGCACCCCGTCCAGGGGCCGCCCCGTGGCGTTGCTGTAGTACGTGCGCGCCCAGGTGTCGCCGTCCTCGTCGATGGTGCAGGTCTGCGCCCGCAGGCCTGCCGCGGAGGCGAGTTGGGGACCGCAGGATGCGGTCTGGCGTTCGGATCCGGCCAGCTTCGGCAGGGAGTCGAAGACATCGGGACCGCTTGACAAGGGCTTGTCGTCCGTGAGCGCCGTCGTGACGTCCACGGGCACCGCGGGGAGGACGGGCCCGGCGGTGGCGCCGGTCAGGGGCAGCATCGCGGCGACGGCCACGACCGTGGCGAGGGCGGCCATCCGCAGGTTCGGCGCACGCATCATGCATAGAACATAGCGGGAGAAACGGACATGGAGCGGGGGCCGTTGCCCGTTCGCAGGGCAACGGCCCCCGCTCCTACCCGAACGAGTGACGACCGACGGGGACGGCGACCGTCACGCACCTCCCGCGGGACCCGTCACCGGGACTCGTTCAGTACGAGAGCCGGCTGCCGTCCGGCGCCGTGCGGCCCGCCTGCACCAGGGTGTCGACGATCACCCGCACGCTGGGCAGCCACGGCGCCCGGTCTCCCGGGTCCACCACCGGCCGCCGGACCCAGCGCGCGGCGGTGCCGTCGGAACCGTCGGATCCGACCGGCGAGGGCGGCAGGACGAGGTAGCCGCCCTCGCCGTGGTACCGCAGCGAGGTCGGCACCCATTCGTGGCGGTCGAGCAACTCGCCCAGTTCCGCCAGGGAGTACGGCTCCACCAGGACCGCGAAGCGCGTGGGGGTGGCCACGACCGGGCCGGTGCGCACCCCCAGCTTGTCGAAGACGCCCAGCGCCCGCGCTCCCGCGACCGCCGGCAGGCTCACCGCCGAGACCCGGTCGCCCGTGGCGAGCACGAGCGGCTGGTCCGGCCGCCGCGTCCACCACCAGCGGACCATCCGTGGATCGCGGGTCGCCGCGAGGAGGCCCGGATCGTGCGGATGGGCGCCCGGCACCGGACAGTCGGGCCGCAGACAGGCGCATCCGCCCCGCGCGTCCGTACCGGCTCCGGGCACCACGGGCCATTGCCACCGCTCGGCGCAGGTGAGCGCCGCACGCAGCAGCTCCGGACTGCTCTTGCGTCGCTTTCCGAGGATCTCGCGCATCTGCGCTCGTTCCTTTCCGTTGGCGCTCAGGGATCTGCCCATGACACAACGTAATCTGGAACACACCGCTTACGAGGCAGCGCATCACGTCTCGAGCCGAGCGTGGAACGTGGCGGGGGGTGGCGCACACTGGCGCTTGTTCGTCCTGCGGAGTGCTGGGAACTGCTGCGTGTGCTTGCGATTGCTGCTGTGTGCGGTCCCGCTGGCTGTGCAACACCCCGCCATGGGGGGAGGGTCGGCCGTCTCCGTCTATGACGCCCTGGCAGGGCGCCGGGTTCCTGCGGCCGCCAACTCCCATCCCTTACGTACCCGCTGCGATGGATATGACGCGCTGTCGAACCCCTTCAGTCGACAACTAATTGTGGCACGCGGTGCCCTTTTTCGGCCATAGTCCTGCATCTCCTCGGACGCGCCGACACCAGCCCTTCCACCTGGGCAATCCTGGACACACCCACGAGTAGGCGGTACAAGGTAATCCATTGATAGCGGCGCAGCACGAGCTTGGGGGTTTGCGATGCTATTGACAGAAATGCGCTGCTCTGTGGAGCCGACGCCGCGTCACGACGAAGAGCGTGAAAGCCGGCGGCCATGAGCGCCGCGCGCCTACCGAAAGTGGCCGGAATCGACCCACCCATTCCGACACCGGCGCACACTTCCTCCCCCGCGGTCGAACAACAATCCCATCCGGCGGCCCCGGACGCACACTCCGGAGCGCCGGACCCGGTCGACCAACTCACCGCGGCCCAGGACCGGATGGCCTCCTGGATCTCCGACCTGACCACCCTGCACGAGCTCACCGAGCGGCTGGCCAGGACCGCGACCCTGCAGGAAGCGCTGCACGAACTGCTGCGCGCCGGCGGCACCTTGGTCGGTGCGCGACGCGGTCTGGCCGCCGTCTCCCCCGTCGACCGGCTCGGTCCGGCCACCGTCGTGGGCCTCGGTCTCGGCCCGGCCGAGCTCGGCGCGCTGGAGACCGTCCCGCTGCCCGCCGCACCCGAGGCGGCGCCGGCCGAGGAGATCCACACCGACCTGTGCCGCGAGCCCGGACTCGGCCCGCGTCACCGCGAGGTCGCCCTGCGGCTCGGCTTCGGCGCCAGTTACGCCCTCCGGCTGTCCGCGGACTCCGCAGGCCGGCTGGGCTCGGCCCTGTGGTTCTACGACGAGCCGGCCGAACCCGGCGAACGCCAGCGCCACCTCATCGGCCTGTACTGCCGCCACGCCACCGAGCACCTCGCCCGGCTGCTCGAACTCGACCGCAGCCGCGCCACCGTCGCCACGCTCCGCCAGGAGCTGCTGCCGACCCGGCTGCCCCGGGTCCCCGGGGTCCGTCTGGCGGTGCGGCACCGCCCGGCCGCGGGGGGCGGCGGCGACTGGTACGACGCCCTCCCGCTGCCCGAGGGCGCGCTGGGGCTGTCGGTCGGCGGCGTGAGCGGCGGCGGCATGAGCGCGGTCGCCGCGATGGGGCGGCTGCGGGCCTCCCTGCGGGCGTACGCGGTAATGGAGGGCGAGGACCCGGTCGCGGTCCTGTCCGACCTCGAGCTGCTGCTGCGGCTGACCGAGCCCGCCCGGTCGGCGACGGCCCTGTTCGCCTACGCCGAGCCGGCCTCCCGGAAGGTGGTGGTCGCCGGGGCCGGGCACTGTCCCCCGCTGATCGTCGGCGGGCACCGGGTCGAGTACGTGGAGACCTCGCTGTCCGCGCCACTGGGCATGCTCAGCTGCTGGGAGGCGCCCAGCGTCGAGTTCCGGGCGCTGGCCGGGGAGACCCTGCTGCTCTACACCGACGGCCTGCTGCACCGCACCGGCGATCCCGTCGACCGTGCCTTCGCCCGCCTGCACGCGGCCGCGGCGTCCGCCCCGCGGACCGCCCGGGACGACCCTGCGCAGCTGGTGGAGCACGTCCTGCACACCATGCTCCCGGGCGACCGTGAGGACCCCCACCCGACCGAGGACGTCGTCCTGCTCGCCGCCCGCTTCGACTGACCACCGGCCGGACCGCCGCCGGTCCTCCCCGCGCACCCACTTACGATGGGGTGGTCTACTGCGAGGAGGCATGACGTGGCCGAGGACCGCGCTCCGGAGACCCCGGAAGGCGACGAGCCCATCAAGCAGCGGAAGAACGGCCTGTACCCGGCCGTCTCCGACGAGCTCACCGAGGTGATGAAGTCCGGCTGGGCCGACACCGAACTGCGCGACCTGCAGCCGATCGAGCAGGCACCGTACGCCGCCAAGCGGCGCGCGGCGCTGTCCGCGCGCTTCCCCGGCGAGCGGCTGGTGGTCCCGGCCGGCAACCTGCGCACCCGCGCCAACGACACGGACTACCCCTTCCGTGCCGCCAGCGAGTACGTGCACCTCACCGGCGACCAGACCCAGGACGCCGTGCTGGTCCTGGAGCCCAACGGTGACGGATCTCACGACGCGACCGCCTACCTGCTCCCCCGCTCCTCCCGGGAGAACGGCGAGTTCTGGCTGGACGGCCAGGGCGAGCTGTGGACCGGCCGCCGCCACAGCCTGGCCGAGGGCGAGGTCCTGCTGGGCCTGCCGTGCGCCGACGTCCGCAAGGTCGCCGACGTGCTGCGCGGGGCCACCGGCCCGGTCCGGGTCGTCCGCGGCTACGACGCCGGCATCGAGGCCGCGCTGACCGACAAGGTCACCGCCGAGCGCGACGCCGAGCTGAAGGAGTTCCTGTCCGAGCTGCGGCTGGTCAAGGACGAGTGGGAGATCGGCGAGCTGCAGAAGGCCTGCGACTCCACCGCGCGCGGTTTCGAGGACGTCGTCCGGGTCCTGGACAAGGCCGAGGCGACCTCCGAGCGCTACGTCGAGGGAACGTTCTTCCTGCGCGCCCGCGTCGAGGGCAACGACGTCGGCTACGGCTCCATCTGCGCGTCCGGCCCGCACGCCACCACCCTGCACTGGGTCCGCAACGACGGCCCGGTCCGCTCCGGCGACCTGCTGCTGCTCGACGCCGGCGTGGAGACCCACAGCCTCTACACCGCCGACGTCACGCGCACGCTGCCCGTCAACGGCACGTACAGCGACATCCAGCGGAAGATCTACGACGCCGTGTACGAGGCGCAGGAGGCCGGCATCGCCGCCGTCCGCCCGGGCGCCGCCTACCGCGACTTCCACGACGCCGCCCAGCGCGTGCTCACCGAGAAGCTCGTCGAGTGGGGCCTGGTCGAGGGCCCGGTCGACCGCGTCCTCGAACTCGGCCTGCAGCGCCGCTGGACCCTCCACGGCACCGGCCACATGCTGGGCCTGGACGTCCACGACTGCGCCGCCGCCCGCACGGAGACCTACGTCAACGGCACGCTGGAGCCGGGCGTGGTCCTCACGGTCGAGCCCGGCCTGTACTTCCAGGCCGACGACCTGACCGTGCCGGAGGAGTACCGGGGCATCGGCGTCCGCATCGAGGACGACATCCTCGTCACCGAGGACGGCAACCGGAACCTCAGCGACGGCCTGCCGCGCCGCTCCGACGAGGTCGAGCGCTGGATGGCCGCCCTCAAGGGCTGACCCCCGCCGCCCGGACCGACGGCCGGGGCCCCACGGACCTCCGTGGGGCCCCGGCCTCCGTGCGTCAGGAGACCTTGAGCAGCGAGTCGTCCCGCCACTTGAGGATCTTGTCGAAACTGACCACCGCCCCGTGCCCGGGACGGTTGTGGAAGTGGACGTGGTCCACCAGCGCCTCGATCAGGAACAGCCCGCGCCCGTGCTCGGCGTGCTGGTCCTTCTTCGCCAGCGGACGTACGGAGTGGTGCGTACGGCGCAGGTCCGGGGCGAAGCCCGGGCCGGAGTCCGCCACCTCGATGCGGCAGCGGTCGCCCTCGATGCGGGCCGTCACCCGGTACTCGCCGTGGGCGGCGTGCTCAACGGCGTTGGCACAGGCCTCGGTGAGGGCGACCGACAGGTCGTAGGAGATGTCGGGGTCCACCCCGGCGGTCTCCATCGTCCCCAGCAGGAGCCGGCGGGCGAGCGGAACGCTCGCAGCCTCGCGCCGCAAATGGAGGGACCACCAGATGCTCATGCTCAGCCTCCTGGCTGCGGCTCGACATACCGATACGTATTGCCCCGAAACACGGTCGGTAAGCGTGGCGTTGACGTGATGCCAGCCATACGGCGGATGCCGTCGCTCCTCAGGCGGGTGTAGGAACGGTGCCGGACGCCATAGCACAGACCGGCGTGTTCCGGGACCCGCCGTTCGCAAGGCGGGCCCGCGGTGAGAGGATGACGCCCGTCATGTCTACCCCCGTGCGCGCCGGCGCCGATCTGCGACTGCTGCGGGCCGCGGTGTTCACCGCGGTCTGCGTCGTGTTGTCCGCGGGCGCGCACATGCTGGCGTCGGGGCACGGGGTGCCCGGCTGGACGCTGGCGGTGGGCTGGCTGGTCGTCTTCGCGGTCGTCGCCCCGCTCGCCGGGCGGGAGCGCTCGATGCCCGCCATCGCGACCGGGCTCACGGGCGGACAACTCGTGCTGCACGTGCTGTTCAACGTGGGCGGGGTCTGCGGTGCCGGCGGGATAGCCGAGATCGCCGGGCGGCTGCTCTGCGACGAACGGGCGGCGGCGCTCCGCGCCCACGCGCACTCCGCGGCCGGGACGGGCCACATGGTGGGCATGCCCGCGATGCCCGGCATGCCCTCCGCGGCCACCGAGAGCACGATGCTCTCCTACAGCCTCCCCATGCTGCTCGGGCACGTGGTCGCCGCGGTGACCGCCGGCTGGCTGCTGCGCCGCGGCGAGGCCGCGCTGTGGCGGCTGGTCGCCCTGTCGGCCCGCGGGCTGGCCGAACTGTCGGGCGGCGCCCTGCGCCACGCCGTCGCGCTCGTACGCCTCCTGCTGACGGGCAGCCCGGCCGCGCCCCGCGCCGTCCTCGCCCCGAGCCGCGCCGGCGGCTCCACCCGCGTGCCGCGCACGGTGCTGCTGCGGCACAGCCTGGCCCGGCGCGGTCCGCCGGCGTACGCCCCCGCGGCCTGAACGCGACCCGCTCCACCGACGTACGAGGGCGGAGTCGCGCGCGCCGCACGCGTGCCATCCGTCACCTTCCCTCCGTCACCGTGGAGTCTCCGCATCATGAACACCGTCATGCGCCGCGCCACCGCCCTCGCCGCCGTCACCGGGGCGGCCGTGCTCGCCACCGCCGTCCCCGCCTTCGCGCACGTGAGCGTCCAGCCCGGCAACGCCGCCAAGGGCGGCTACAGCACGGTCGCGTTCAAGGTCCCCAACGAGGACGACAAGGCCTCGACGATCAAGGTCGAGGTCAACCTGCCGGGCGACCACCCGATCGCCTCCGTCTCCACCCAGCCGGTGCCCGGCTGGACGGTGCAGATCACCAGGACCAAGCTCAAGACCCCGCTGAAGACCGGGCACGGCGACCTCACCGAGGCCGTCACGAAGATCACCTGGAGCGGCGGGAAGATCAAGCCCGGCGAGTTCCAGCAGTTCCCCGTCTCCCTGGGCCCGCTGCCCGAGGACACCGACCAGCTGGTCTTCAAGGCGCTCCAGACGTACGACGACAAGGAGGTCGTGCGCTGGATCGAGGAGCAGCAGGAGGGCCAGGAGGAGCCGGAGCACCCGGCGCCCGTGCTGACCCTGGCCGACGCCGCGGACGACGGCCACGGCCACGACGCCGCCACCTCGGACGACAAGAAGGACGACGCCAAGGCCGAGGCCGCCTCGGCGTCCGGTGACGGCGCCACCGAGAAGGCCGCCTCCGCCGACGCCGATGACACCACGGCCCGGGTGCTGGGCATCGTCGGCATCGTCGTGGGCGTGCTCGGCGTCGCCTTCGGCGTCGTGGCCGGCCGCCGTCGCGGCACGGGCACCCCGTCCGCCTGACGCACCATCGCCGGGGCGGCCGCCGCGCACGCACCGCGGCCGCCCCGGCGCCGCAACGAATTCCTGGGGAACCCCTGATGCGTACCACCCTCAGGGCGGCGGCCTCGGCCGCCGCCGTCGCCGCACTCGCCCTGACCCTCGCCGCCTGTGGCGGCCCGGACGGCGGGACGGACGCCTCCGGCGCCGAACCGGTCGTCTCCGTCGAGGGGACACCGAAGGCCGCGACCGTCCTGGACACGCCGTTCGAGAAGCCGGACATGATCCTCACGGACACGCACGGCGCGACGTACGACTTCGTCGAGCGGACCAAGGGCCGGCCGACCCTGCTCTTCTTCGGCTACACCCACTGCCCGGACGTCTGCCCGACGACGATGAGCGACATCGCCATCGCCAAGTCGAAGCTGCCCGCGGCCGAGCAGGACGAGCTCGTCGTGGTCTTCGTGACCACCGACCCCGAACGCGACACCCCGCAGCGGCTCGGCGAGTGGCTGGGCGCGCAGGACAAGTCCTTCGTCGGCCTCACCGGTGACTTCGCCACGATCCAGGCGGGCGCGCGCTCGCTCGGCGTGGACGTGGAGAAGCCGGTGAAGGAGAAGGACGGCAGCATCACCGTGACGCACGGCGCCCAGGTCATCGCGTACTCGCCGAAGGACGACAAGGCCCACGCCCTGTACATGTCGGGCACGACGTCCGAGGAGTTCGCCGCCGACCTGCCGAAGATCATCGCGGGGCGGACGCCGTGACCCCGACCCGCTCCCTGCGGCGGATCCCCGTGGCGGCGGCCCTGGTGCTGCTCGGCGCCACGGCCTGCTCCGGGTCACCGGACGGCCCCGAACTGACGGTGAGCGGCGCCTACATCCCGCAGCCCGCGCTGGGGGACATGGCGGCCGGCTACTTCACCGTCAGCAACACCGGCGACCGGGACGCCCGGCTGACCTCCGTCACCAGCGACCTGTCCGGGGACATCACCCTGCACAGCACCGAGGACGACCGGATGCGCCGGGTGACCTCCTTCACGGTCCCGGCGGGCGGGCGGCTCACCCTCGCGCTCGGCGGCAACCACCTGATGCTGACGGACCTGGAGCACAAGCCCGCGGCCGGCGAGCAGGTCTCGCTGCAACTGCACTTCGACGACGCCGACACCATCGACGTACGGGTCCCGGTCAAGCCCGCGGGCTACCACCCGGGGGACTGAGGAGAGCGCATGAGGGTGATGACGAAGTCCGCGCTGCGGCTGCTGGCCGTACCGCTCGCCGTGCTCGGCCTGCTACTCGGCACCGCGGCGCCGGCGTCCGCGCACGCCGCGCTGGTCGGTTCCGACCCGGCCCAGGGCTCGGTCGTCAAGACCGCGCCGGCGCAGGTGCGGCTGTCCTTCTCCGAGGGCGTGCTGCTGTCGAGGGACTCCATCCGGGTCCTCGGCCCGGACGGCAAGCGCGCCGAGACCGGCGACGCGAACGACGGCGGCAGGGGGAGCACGACCGCGGCCGTCGCCCTGCGCCCCGGGCTCGGCGACGGCACGTACACCGTCGCGTGGAAGGTGGTCTCGGCCGACAGCCACCCGGTCGCGGGCGCCTTCACCTTCTCCATCGGCGCGCCCTCCAAGACCTCCGTCCAGCTGCCCGACCAGGAGGTGGGCGGGGGCGCCGTCGGCACCCTGTACGACATCGCCCGCTACGCCGCCTACCTCGGCTTCGCGCTGCTGGTCGGCGCCGCGTTCTTCATCGGCGTGTGCTGGCCGGACGGCGCGCGGACGCGGTCGATGCGGCGGCTGGTGGCCGCCGGCTGGGCCGCGATGGTCGCCGCGACGATACTGCTGCTGATGCTGCGCGCCCCCTACGCCAACGGGGGCGGGCTGGGCGACGCCTTCGACCTCGGCGGCGTACGGGACGTCCTGGACACCCGGCCCGGCGCGGCACTGGTGTCCCGGCTGCTGCTGCTCGCCGCGGGCGCGGTCTTCATCGCGGTGCTCTTCGGCAGCTGGGCCAAGCGGGAGGACCCGGTCGAACGCCAGGACCTCGCCTGGGGCCTGGCCATCGGCGGCACGGTCGTGTCGGTCGGCCTGGCCGCGACGTGGGCCATGGCCGAGCACGCCTCGGTCGGCATCCAGGCCTCGGTGGCGATGCCCGTCGACATCGTGCACCTGCTGGCCATGGCCGTCTGGCTCGGCGGTCTCACCGCGCTGCTGGTCGCGCTGTGGGGCGGGCAGCGCGTGGAACGGGCGGTGGTGCAGCGCTTCTCGAAGATCGCCTTCGGGGCGGTGGTGACCCTGGTCGTCACGGGCGTCTACCAGTCCTGGCGCCAGCTCGGCTCCTGGGACGCGCTGGTGTCCACCGGCTACGGCCAGCTGCTGCTGGTCAAGATCGGCCTGGTCATCCTCCTGGTGGAGCTGGCCTGGCTGTCCCGCCGCTGGACCGCGCGGCTCGGCGACACGGCCGTCCGCGGCAGGACCGCCGTCGCCCAGCCGGTCGCCGTGGGACGGAAGGGCGGCGGGGGCGGGGGTGCCTCCGAGCGCGCCGAACAGCTGGCCCGCCAGCAGGCGGCGCTGGCCAAGGAGCGGGCCCGCAAGGACCGCGACGCCGACACCGAGCGCACGGGCCTGCGCAAGTCGGTGCTGGCGGAGGTGGCCGTCGCGGTCGTGGTGCTGGCCGTCACGACGCTGCTGACCGGCACCCAGCCGGGCAGGGCCGCCGAGGAGGGCGCCGCGCAGCAGCAGGCCTCCGCGCCGGTGTCCGAGGTGCCCGAACCGCTGGACGTGAGGATCCCGTTCGACACGGGAGGCACGAACGGCAAGGGCGAGGCGGAGGTGACCCTGGACCCGGGCGGCGTCGCCGAGAACGAGCTCCACCTGCTCGTCACCGCCCCCGACGGACGAGCCTTCGACGTCCCCGAGGTGCAGGTCTCCTTCACCCTGAAGTCCAAGAAGATCGGCCCCATCCCGGTGACGCTGGGCAAGATCGACACCGGTCACTGGAGTGCCGAGAACGTCCAGATCCCGGTCCCCGGGGAGTGGACGGTCGCCGTGACCGTCCGGACCTCGGACATCGACCAGGTCACCCGCACGAAGGTAGTGAAGATCGGCTCATGAACGACCGTCCTCAGGACCTCTCGCGGCGCCGTCTGCTCGGCACCGCCGGAGCGGCGGGCGCCGCGGGACTGCTCGTGGGCGGCACCTCGGGTGCCGTCACCGCGCACGCGACGCGGGACGAGGCCACCGCGCTGACCTCCGTCGGCGCCACGGCCGTCCCCTTCCACGGCCCCCACCAGGCCGGCATCACCACCCCGCTGCAGGCCCGCGGCCACCTGGTCGCCTTCGACCTGGCCGCGGGCGCCGGGCGCAAGGGCGCCGCGGCGCTGCTGCGCCGCTGGTCCGCAGCGGCCGAGGCGATGACCGAGGGCCGGGCCCCGTCGGGCGACAACCAGATCGCCCTGGACGCCGGGCCGTCCTCGCTCACCGTCACCTTCGGCTTCGGCCGCGGTTTCTTCGCCGGGACGGAGCTGACGGGGCGGATGCCGCAGGCGCTCGCCCCGCTGCCGGACTTCGCCTCCGACGCGCTCGACCGCGGGCGCAGCGACGGCGACCTGTGGATCCAGATCGGCTCCGACGACGCCCTGGTCGCCTTCCACGCCCTGCGCGTGCTGCAGAAGGAGGCCGCGGGCACGGCGACGCTGCGCTGGCAGATGAACGGCTTCAACCGCACCCCGGGCACGACCGCCGAGCCGCGCACCGCCCGCAACCTGATGGGCCAGGTCGACGGCTCCAACAACCCCCGGCCCTCCGACCCCGACTTCGACGCCCGCGTCTTCGTCCCCGCCTCCGGCTCCCCGCAGTGGATGGCGGGCGGCTCCTACGCGGTCGTCCGGCGCATCCGCATGCTGCTGGACACCTGGGACAACCTCCCCCGGGAGCGCCAGGAGAAGGTGATCGGGCGGCGCAAGGCCGACGGCGCCCCGCTGTCCGGCGGCACCGAGGCGAGCAGGCCCGACCTCGACAAGGTCGGCCCGGACGGCCGTACCTTCGCGATCGCCGCCGACGCGCACGTGCGCGTCGCCGCCCCGGCCTCCAACGGCGGCGCGGCGATGCTGCGGCGCGGGTACTCGTACCACGACGGCTACCGTGACGACGGCGCACCGGACGCCGGGCTGCTCTTCGTGGCCTGGCAGGCCGACCCGCTCAAGGGGTTCGTGCCGGTGCAGCGCAAACTCGACCGGGGCGACGGCCTGTCGCGCTTCCTGCGGCACGAGGCCAGCGGGCTCTTCGCGGTCCCGGGCGGCGCGGCACCGGGCGAGTACGTCGGCCAGCGGCTGCTGGAGTCCTGAGGCGGGACGCGGGACAGACGGGACAGGCGGAACAGGCGGGACTTCGGCGGCAGGGCCTAGGCTGACAGACATGTCGCCGGCGAGCCGTTACACCTATCTCGGCCCTGAGGGCACCTTCACCGAGGCCGCGCTCCGGACGCTTCCGGAGGCCGCCACACGCGAGCTGGTACCGATGGTCTCGGTGCAGGCCGCGCTCGACGCGGTGCGCAGCGGGGAGGCCGCGGCCGCCCTGGTGCCCATCGAGAACTCGATGGAGGGCGGCATCACCGCGACCCTGGACGAACTGGCGGCGGGCACCCCGCTGATGATCTACCGCGAGGTGCTGCTGCACATCGCGTTCGCGCTGCTGGTGCGCCCGGGCACGGGTCTCGGGGACGTCAAGACGGTCACCGGTCACCCGGCGGCGCAGGTGCAGGTCCGCAAGTGGCTGACGGCGCACCTGCCGGACGCCGCGTGGGAGTCGGCGGCGTCGAACGCGGACGGCGCCCGGCTGGTGGCGGAGGGCCGGTACGACGCGGCGTTCGCGGGCGAGTTCGCGGCGCCGACGTACGGGCTGGAGCCGCTGGCCACGCAGATCCACGACGCGGCGAACGCCGAGACCCGTTTCGTTCTGGTCGGCCGTCCCGCCCGGCCGGTCGCGCCGACCGGCGCCGACAAGACCTCGGCGGTGTTCTGGCTGGGCGACGACCACCCCGGCGCGCTGCTGGAGCTGCTGCAGGAGTACGCGGTGCGCGGGGTGAACCTGATCCGCATCGAGTCGCGGCCGACCGGCGAGGGGATCGGCCGGTACTGCTTCTCGGTGGACTGCGAGGGGCACATCACCGAGCGCCGGGTCGGCGAGGCGCTGATGGGCCTGAAGCGGATCTGTCCGCAGGTGCGTTTCCTCGGCTCGTACCCGCGCGCGGACGAGGTGCCGCCGCAGCAGCGCAAGGGGACCACGGACGAGGAGTTCACGGCCGCGGCGGACTGGCTGGGGCGCGCCCTGGACGGGCGGGTCTGAGGCGCTCGCGCACCGCTTCCCGGGGGCCTTCGGTGAACAACCGGTGGCCCCTTCGGTTGTCCACCGCGTTATCCACAGGCCCTTGGTGCGGGCTGGGGATAAGTCGACAGAACAAGTCGCCCAAGGAACCGCCAGATCGACAAATCGGCACACTCGCGCCAACTGGTCCCACAGACCCCCAGGTCATCATTCGTCACCCCAATACCTTCGAACAACTCGATAGAGGGAAGAGTTCTCACTCGAAAGTGAGTGTTAGGAGGGTTTGAACCGGGAATCCATGCCCCCGCACCCACCCGGCGGAATGATCAGGTCCATCTTCCACAGCCCATCCACACCCGCTGTGGACAAGTGAGGGGGGCACCTCTCCCCCTGTGGATAACTCTCCGCTCCGGACCTGCCCCAACTGCCTTTGTCCACAGGGCACATGCCCTCGCCGGAGGGACGCGAAGAATTCGGTTGACGGTAACCGACCCGCCATTATCGGCCGTACGGCATTTCCTGCAGCCTGCTTTCGAAGCGGACATAACGCCCCATAAAGCACTTAACTTGTCGCGTCGGCACCCGGCGCACCGGTAGCCTGTTCCCGTGATTGACCTTCGCCTGCTTCGTGAGGACCCCGACCGTGTGCGCGCCTCCCAGCGCGCCCGTGGAGAGGACGTCGCGCTCGTCGACGCCCTGCTCTCCGCAGACGAGCGGCGCAGGTCGTCCAGTACCCGCTTCGACGAGCTGCGCGCGGAGCAGAGGTCGCTGGGCAAGCTGGTCGGCAAGGCCCAGGGCGAGGAGCGGGCCGAGCTGCTGAAGCGGGCCGAGCGGCTCAAGGCCGCCGTGAAGGCCGCCGACGCCGAGCAGCACGAGGCCGCCGAGGAGGCGCACCGCCTGCTGCTGCAGCTCGGCAACATCGTCCACCCGGACGCCCCCGTCGGCGGCGAGGAGGACTTCGTCGTCAAGGAGGTCATCGGCAGCCCGCGCGACTTCGCGGCCGAGGGCTTCGAGCCCAAGGACCACATCGACCTCGGCGAGCTGCTCGGCGCCATCGACGTCGACCGCGGCGCCAAGGTCTCCGGCTCGCGCTTCTACTACCTGACCGGCCCCGGCGCCCTGCTGGAGCTGGCCCTGGTCAACGCGGCCATCGCGCAGGCCACCGCGGCCGGCTTCGTCCCGGTGCTGACCCCGACGCTGGTCAAGCCGGAGGCCATGGCGGGCACCGGCTACCTCGGCCAGGTCGAGGACGACGTGTACTACCTGGAGAAGGACGGCCTGTACCTGGTCGGCACCTCCGAGGTCCCGCTCGCCGCGTACCACATGGACGAGATCATCGAGGCGTCGAAGCTGCCGCTGCGCTACGCGGGCTTCTCGCCCTGCTACCGGCGCGAGGCGGGCTCGTACGGCAAGGACACCCGCGGCATCATCCGCGTCCACCAGTTCGACAAGGTGGAGATGTTCGTCTTCACCCGCCCGGAGGACGCCGAGGCCGAGCACGCCCGGCTGCTGGAGTGGGAGAAGCAGTGGCTGACCTCGCTCGAGCTGCCCTTCCGGGTGATCGAGCTGGCCTCGGGCGACCTGGGCTCCTCGGCGGCGCGCAAGTTCGACTGCGAGGCGTGGATCCCCACCCAGGGCAAGTACCGCGAGCTGACCTCGACCTCGAACACCACCGAGTTCCAGGCCCGCCGGCTCTCCGTACGGCTGCGGGACGAGAACGGCACCCGCCCACTGGCCACGCTCAACGGCACCCTGTGCGCCATCCCGCGCACCATCGTCGCCATCCTGGAGAACCACCAGCAGGCCGACGGCTCGGTCCGCGTCCCCGAGGTGCTGCGCCCGTACCTGGGCGGCCGTGAGGTGCTGGAGCCGGTAGCCAAGTGACCGCCCCGCTCCCCTACCGTCTGATCGCGACGGACCTCGACGGCACGCTGCTCGGCCCCGACCACACCGTCTCCGGACGGTCGCGCGAGGCGCTCGCCGCGGCCACCGCGGCGGGTGCCGATCACATCGTCGTCACCGGCCGCCCGGTGGCCCGTACGGTCCACGTCCTGGAGGACCTGGGCTACCAAGGCCTGGCCGTCTGCATGCAGGGCGCGCAGGTCTACCACGCGGGCGAGCGACGGCTGCTGACCTCGGTCACGCTGGACCGGCAGACCGCCCGGACGGCGCTGGCCAAGATCGAGGCGGAGACCGGCCCGCTGGCCGTGGCGGCGGCGCTCGACGGCATCGACGGCGACATCGTGCTCGGCCCCGGCTACCGGCTGTTCGACTCGGAGCTGCCGGTGGGCGGCGAGGTGGACGACGTGGAGGGGCTGTGGGCGTCACCCGTCAGCAAGCTCTACGTCCAGCATCCGCGACTGGGCGACGACGAGCTCGCGCACGCGGCGACCACGGCCGCCGGCGGCCTGGTCAGCGCCGTGATGTCCGGTACGGGCATCGTGGAGCTGCTGCCGCTGGGGCTGTCCAAGGCCCGGGGGCTGTCGCTGGCCGCCCGCCGGCTGGGTGTGACGGCCGCCGAGACCGTCGCCTTCGGTGACATGCCCAACGACCTGCCGATGTTCGAGTGGGCGGCCCACGGCGTCGCGATGGGCAACGCCCACCCGCTGCTGAAGGCGGCCGCCGACGAGGTCACGGCCTCCAACGGCGAGGACGGGATCGCCCTGGTCCTGGAGCGGCTCTTCCCCGGGGCGTGAGCCCGCGGCACGTGAGGCCGATCAGCAGGGCGATGACGTGCCCGAGGTCGGTGTAGGTGCGGCCCGGTGTGACCAGGGGGTACGCGAAGAAGCCCGCGGCGGCGAGCAGGTAGGGCAGCCGCCAGGGCGGTCGTACCCGGTGGGTGAGCACGCCGATGGCCCCGGCCAGCCCGTAGCTGACGCCGATGTCGACGGTGTGCGCGAGCGAGGCCGGCAGCCGGTCCGCGCGGATGCCGAGCAGCACGGCCTGCTGGCTGAGGACGCTCGCCCCGACGTGGGCCAGGGCCACGACGCCGAGCCAGCGCCGGGTGCCCAGCCAGCGCTCGGCGGGGGCGTGGACGGCCTCGAAGCAGAGCGCGTACAGCCCGAAGGCCGCCGGGGACTCGGTCCACAGCGCGCTGCCGACCAGCGCGCGCACCGGCTGGGAGCCGAGCTCCGCCAGGTTGGTGCTGTTGTGGTGCAGCAGGAAGGACCTCAGGTCCGGCGGGGCGGCCGCCATGATGCCGCTGGTCACGGCGAGGGCCAGCAGCCAGATGTGCGTCCCGGGGGCGGAGCGCACCCAGGCCCGCACCTCGGGGACGACGACCCTGGCCGCCGCGCCGCTCAGTGCGGTGCGGCGGCGCCCGGTGCCGGCGGTGCCGGCCGTCTCGTCCGTTGCCATCCCCTCCATCGTGCGGCAGGGGAACGGCTGCTTCAGCGGGTTCAGGCCGCCTTGATCGCGGAGATGTCGAAGGTCAGCTTGACCTTGTCGCTGATCAGGACGCCGCCGCCCTCGAGGGCCGCGTTGTAGGTGAGGCCCCAGTCGCCGCGGTTGACGGTCGTCGAGCCCTCGAAACCGACACGGAGGTTGCCGTAGGGGTCGGTGGCGGAGCCGTTGTAGGTGAAGTCGATGGAGACCGGCTTGGTGGTGTCCTTGATCGTGAGGTCACCGTGCATGCGGTAGGTCTCGTCGTCGACCTGCTCGGCGGAGCTGCTGCGGAAGCTGATCTCCGGGTAGGTGGCGGCGTCGAAGAAGTCGCCGGTGCGCAGGTGCTCGTCGCGCTGGGCCTGGTTGGTGTCGATGCTGACGACCTTGATGGTGACCTCGGCGGAGGAGTTGGCCGGCTTGCTGCCGTCCAGCTGCAGCTTGCCCTCGTACTCCGCGAACTGGCCGCGCACGGTGGTGACCATCGCGTGGCGCACGGCGAAGCCGACCTCGCTGTGGGTCGGGTCGATCGTGTACTCGCCGGTCAGGTGCGCCAGGTCGGCGGACGGCGCGGTGGTGACGGCAGCGGTCTCGGTGGCATCGCTCTTGCGATTGAACAGGCCCATGACTAACTCCTTGGGGACGCGTTGGTTTACGATTCAACCTCCTTCACGTTAGCGACATTCCCTTGAATTCTCAAGGAGTCCTGTGATCCAGCCCACTTCCGGGGGACGAGGACGAAGCGCCGGCGGCCCCGGGCACGGGACCACCGGCGGCGGAGCCCGGCGGCGGCACGCGCGGCGAGCGCGTCGACGTGATGGGCCAGCTCCGGGCTGAACAGCGCGATGAGCAGGCCGAGGGCGGCCAGGAACACACCCACGGCGAAGAGCAGCGGAGTCTCGGACGTCACGCCGCACATCTGACAATCCGATGTGCGGACGTCGGGGGAGCAGGGCCGCCCGGGCGGAAGAAGACCACCCGGGCGGCTTACGGTGGGACGGGCCCTAGGCCAGAACGATCACTCCTCGCCGGCCAGCGTCAGCGACCGCATCCGCTGCCCCGCGAAGGCCGTCGCGGCGAGGGTGACGCCGACCAGCAGCACCACCGCGAGCGGCAGCCCCACGTCGGAGGTCACCGTGCCCTCGCCCGCGATCTTCTGGGCCAGCGCCAGGGCCCACTGCTGCACGCTCAGCGTGCGCGCCCCCGGCACCAGGCTGCCGATCAGCGACTCCCAGATCAGCGCGTAGACCAGGCCGAAGACCACGGCCTGCCGGGTCACCACGCCCAGCAGCAGGAAGATCGCCGCGTACGTGACAGAGGCGACCGCCGCCGCCGCGGTGAACGCGACCGCGATGCCCTGGCTGTTGCCGTTGAGGATGAACCCGGCGATCAGCGTCGGCACCGCCGAGAAGACCACCGACACCGCGATGGCGACCAGCAGCTTGGTGACGATGATCGTCGGCCGCCGTACCGGCTTGGCCAGCAGGTAGATGATCGAGCCGTCGTCGATCTCCGGCCCGATGGCGCCGGTGCCGGCGATCACGCCGACCAGCGGCACCATCGTCGCCAGCGCGAAACCGCCCAGCACCGAACTCGCGATGGAGTCGTCGGCGCCGACCAGCGCCCGTACCGCCACGGAGATCAGGATCAGCAGCGCCGGCAGGGCGAACAGGACCAGGGCCCGGCGGCGGCCCAGCAGCCCCCGGTAGGTCAGCCTGGCCACGGTGGGATTGAACATCGGAGCTCCTTACAGCCGTGTGCCTACGCCGTGACCAGGTAGGAGAAGACGCTCTCCAGGGACTCGTCGGACGGCGAGACCGTGTAGAGCCGGATGCCCCGCTCCCGCGCGACGCGCGGCAGCAGTTCGGTGAAGCCGGCGAAGTCGATCGCCTGGATGCGCAGCGCCCGCTCCTTCCAGTCCAGCTCGATGGCGGCCGTGGACCCGTCCGCGATCAGCGCGGCGGCGAGCGCCCGGTCGTCGCTGGAGCGCACCAGGTAGCGGTGCGGCCGGTCCGTCATGAGCCGGCGGATCTTGCGGAAGTCGCCCGAGGCGGCGTGCCGGCCGGCGACGACCACCTCGATGTGGCTCGCCAGCTGCTCGACCTCCTCCAGGATGTGCGAGGAGAACAGCACCGTGCGGCCCTCGGCGCCCATCCGCCGGAGCAGGTCCATCAGGTGCAGCCGCTGCCGGGGGTCCATGCCGTTGAAGGGCTCGTCCAGCAGCAGCACCGACGGGTCGTGCACGAGCGCGGAGGCCATCTTGGCGCGCTGCCGCATGCCCTTGCTGTACGTGGAGACCGCGCGGTCCTGGGCGAACTCCATCTCGACCGTGGCCAGGGCGCGCTGCGCCGCCGCCCCCGGGTCCGCCAGCCCGTGCAGTTCGGCGTTGGCGACCACGAACTCCCGGGCCGTCAGGAAGTCGTACATCGCCTCCCGTTCGGGGACGATGCCGATGTGCCGGTACACCTGCTCGTTGCGCCAGACCGTGGCGCCGTCGAGGGTGACGGTGCCGGCCGAGGGGGCCAGGAAGCCGCCCATCATGTTGATCAGGGTCGACTTGCCCGCGCCGTTGGGGCCAAGCAGCCCGGTGACGCCGGGGCCGATCGTCATCGTCACGTCGTTGACGGCGACGACGTTGCCGAACCAGCGGGACACGTGGTCGATGGACAGGGTGGTCACGACAGTACGGCCTTTCGGTAGCGGCGCATCAGCAGGCCGAAGGAGCCGGCGATCACGGCGAGGAGGACGAGGAGGTAGACCGTGCCGACGACCGCGTCCTTCGGGCCCGCGCCCTCGGGGAAGCTGGAGGTCGCCCCCAGCCACCAGGTCTGCGCGCCGTCGATCAGCGTGATCGGCGAGAACAGGCCGAGCCAGCCGATCACGTCGGCGTTGCCGTTGATCGAGGCGACGCCCTGGACGCTGGTCACCGCGCCGTACGAGAGCGTGAACACCGCGATGACAGCGGCGACGCCGAAGCCCCGGCGCGGCGTCAGCGCCGCGATGACCAGGCCGATGCCCGCGAACAGCAACGACAGCAGCAGGGCGGCGAGCATCGCCTTGGCGAAGCCCGCGCTCTGGTCGCTCACGTCGAACTTGGCCAGCAGCGCCCCGATGTACATGATCAGCAGCGGCGTCGCGGTGAGGATGAACAGCGCCGTGGTCAGCGCGGCGAACTTCGACGCGACGTAGTCGACCGCCTCGATCGGACGCGAGAAGTACAGCGGGGTCGTCTTGAACCGCAGGTCGAGCGAGACGGCCTGCGGGGCCTGCGCCGCCAGGTAGAGGCCGATGACCGCCTGCATGATGATCGCGTACTGGGTGTACTCGATCGGCAGCTTGGTCGCCTTCGTGCCGATCGCCACCGCGACCATGATCCCGGCCGGAACGCACATCACGGCCAGCAGGATCACCGGCAGCACCTTGGACTTCGCCGAGCGGCCGAGCCCGTACGCGCTGCGCAGGCTCTGGACGTACAGCGACGTGCGCGCGTAGCCGCGGCCCAGGCGCGGGCCGTCGTAGTGCCGGTAGCCGATGTCGTGGATGACGTCGGCGGCGGGCGTCCTGCCCTCAAGCTGCGTCATGCTCGTCCCCTCCCCGGAAGATCTCGGCGATGCGGTGCCGGTGCTGCTCCATGCGCACCAGGCCCGTGCCGAGCTCCGCGACCGCGTCGCGGACCGCGTCATACGTCTCGTCCCCGTCGATGTCGACCATGACCAGCCGGCCGTCCGCGTGCGCGTTGAGCCCGGCGGCGGTGAGCTTCGCCACCAGCTCGTCCTCGTGCTCGGTGACCTCGACGGTGAGCGAGGCGGTCGCCTGGGTGAAGTCGCTGGTCGAGGAGGAGCGCAGCAGGGAGCCGCCGTCGATGACGACGATGTGGTCGCTGGTGCGCTCCAGTTCACCGAGCAGGTGGGAGGTGACCAGCACGGAGATGCCGAACTCGGTGTGGACGCGCCGGATCAGTTCGAGCATGTCGTCGCGGCCGACGGGGTCCAGCCCGTTCGTCGGCTCGTCGAGCAGCACCAGCCGGGGGTCGTGGACCAGCGCCTGGGCCAGCTTCACCCGCTGCTTCATGCCCGTGGAGTACCCGCCCATGGGGCGGTACCGCTCCTCGTACAGGCCGACGTGGCGGAGCGTGTCCGCGGTGCGCTCACGCGCGGCGGCCGGCGGCAGCCCCGAGATACGGGCCATGTGGACGACGAACTCCGTCGCCGACACGTCCGGGGGCAGGCAGTCGTGCTCCGGCATGTAGCCCACATGGGCGCGGATCGCCGCGCCCTCTGTCGCCACGTCCATGCCCAGGACGGCGGCCCGGCCTTCCGTGGCCGGCGCCAACCCCAGGAGGATTTTGATCAGGGTCGACTTGCCGGCTCCGTTGGCACCGACCAACCCGGTCACGCCGGGTGCGATGTCGACGGTGAGCCGGTCCAGAGCGGTCACCCTCGGGTACCGCTTCGTCAGGCTTTCGGTAGCGATCACAGTCACGCCACGAACCTAGTGGCGCGGGCCACACCCCGTCGTCAGTCTGGGGGGCGGTTGTGCGTAGTCCTTGGGGTTGACTCCCCCGTAGGGGAGGCGCTGCGGTGCGTCCGTCTTGCCGGGGTTCCTCCTGCGGGTCGCGCGGTTCAGCCGCGGCGGGGCGTCGTCCGGGAGCACGGTCGGCTCCACCGGTCGCCCCCGACGGGCCGGACCCCGCGGTGGTGCCGCGTGGCGGTGCGTCGGGTCGTGGGGTGCGGGCGCGTGGGAGTGCGCGGGTCGCGCTCGCGTGAGGGGTGCGGGGGTGTGCGGGGTGTGGGAGTGCGGGGCGTGGGAGTGCGGGGCGTGCGTGTGCGGTACGTGCCTGCTCCGCCGTACGCGCGGATGCGGCGGTGCGGGCCGCCGTCGTGCGCGGGCGGGTCGGCGACCTGACGGTCCGTGGCTCCGTCGCGGGCCGGGGTGTCCCGCCGCGTGTGGGGCCGGGTCGAGCCGGCGGTGACCGTCACAGCCCCGGGGGTGCGGGTCGTCTCCGGCATCGTCGTCCTCGTCATGGTGCTCGTGGTGGTGCTCGGGGTGGTGCCCGGCGTGGTGCCCGGCGTGGTGCTCACTGCCGTGCTCCGGCGCGGGCCCGTGTGTGCGCCCGTCGTCCGGGGAGTCCGGACGGTTCCGCTGGAGCGGGCGCCGTGTCCGGCGCCGTGGTGGTGCTGGTGCGCTTGCCCTCGGGCGGTCCGCTCGACGCGGTCCTCCGCGGTGGGTACGGCCTGACGTGACGTCAACGGGAGCCGTGCGGCACGCCGTACCGGCTGGTCACGCGCGTCCGCGGCGGTCATGCGCAGAGCGCCCACTCGCGGCGGCGGGGGGTGCGGGCCGGGGCCGCGGTCGCGTCGGTCAGCGCGGGGTCGAGGCCGGCGTCGCCGATCGGACGGGTGCGCACGCGGGCCACGGGCGAGGCGCCGTGGGCCTCGGCCCGGATGCGCTGCTTCATCGTCGGCGGCAAGGAGCGTGCGTCGGCCGCGGCGGTGAGGCAGGGCGCCGGGACGAAGGGGACGGACGGCTCGGGCACGACGGGTTCGCTGCGGTACGACGTGCGGCACGACGGGACGTCCGGTGTGCGTCCGCCCGGTTCGACGCGCGGCCCCGGACCGGACGCGGCGGCGCCCACCGCCACCGGTTGTGGTGCCGGCTCCGTACGCGGCGCCGGTGCCCAGTGGCGGACCGCCTCGGCGGTCGGCAGGAACCGGGTCCCGGGGACGGTCTCGGGTCGCGGCGCGGCAGGAGCCGTGCTGCGCGACGCCGGGACGGCGAACCCGAAGTACGCGACCATCTTGAGCAGGAGCGTCACGAAGACGTCCCAGAACGTCCTGACGTGGGTGTTGGCAGCCATGACCTCTCACTTCCTTCGGTGAGTCGGGAGCGACTAATCCGATGATGCGGAAGTGAGCACGAAATCCTCGGTGCCGCACCCCGAGGGCGCCGATATTCCGATCAACACCACCCGGGTGGCCCAGCCGTGCCCCGGCCGGCCGCTCCGGCGAGGAACTTCCCGCGCAGCGCACCCCGAGTTGCGGGTCCCGATGTCCGGGGGTAAGGCGGCGTCCTGTTGCGCGTGGCGTGCGTCGCCCCGTCCACAGGATGCGCAGGCGGGGGCCGCGCGGGGCCCGGTTGGCCGCGATTTCCACCGGACGGCGGCCGGAGCCCCGATCGTCCGACCGCTCCGGGCCGGGCGGCGCCAGGGCCCGTAGGGTGGAGGACATGCGCCTGAGCACTGTGATCCTGCCGATCCACCGCTGGAACGAGGGCCGGACGGTCTGGCGTCGGGCCGAGGAACTCGGCTTCCACGCCGCCTACACCTACGACCACCTGTCGTGGCGGAGCTTCCGGGACGGCCCGTGGTTCGGGGCGGTGCCGACGCTGACGGCGGCGGCCGCGGCCACGGAGCGGATCCGGCTGGGCACGCTCGTGACCTCGCCGAACTTCCGGCACCCGGTCACGCTCGCCAAGGAGTTGATCTCCCTCGACGACGTGAGCGACGGGCGGCTGACGCTCGGCATCGGCGCCGGCGGGGTGGGCTACGACGCGACCGCGCTGGGGCAGGTGCCGTGGACGCCGCGGGAACGGGCCGACCGCTTCGGCGAGTTCGTCACCGTACTGGACCGGCTGCTGACGGAGCCGGTGGTGAGTCACGAGGGCGAGTTCTACTCGGCGGACGAGGTGCGGAACATCCCCGGCTGCGTGCAGCGGCCGCGGGTGCCCTTCGCGGTGGCCGCGACGGGCCCGCGCGGGCTGCGGCTGGCGGCGCGCTACGGCCAGGCCTGGGTGACCTACGGCGACCCGAAGGGCCCGGCGGAGGTGCCGGTGGACAAGTGCCCCGAGGTCGTCTCGCACCAGTACGACCAGCTGGAGATCGCCTGCGCCGAGATCGAGCGGGATCCGGGCGAGCTCGACCGCATCCTGCTGACCGGGTCGACGGCCGAGCGCCCGCTGGAGTCGCTCGACGCCTTCGTCGACTTCGCCGGCCGTTACGCGGAGGTCGGCATCACCGAGATCGTGCTCCACTGGCCGGTGCCGGACTCCGTCTACGCGGCGGACGAGAAGGTCTTCGAGCGCATCGCGACCGAGGCGCCGGCCCAGCTCAGTTGAGCCGGCGGCGGGCGTTGCGCCGCCACTGGCCGAGCAGCACGGGTGACGCCGTGGGCGGCGGACCCGCGGGACAGACGTCGAAATGACTGATCCGACAGGTGGCGAAGGGGTCGGCGGCACGCAGGTTGACCGCCGTGCCGTCACCCGCGACGCGCCAGCGGCGACCGGCCGGGACGGTGGCCGACGGCCACTCGCCGGGCTCGACCAGGATCCAGTGGCCGCCGGCGGTGCGGTGGCGGTAGGCGGCGCAGGCGCACCGGCCGCAGGTCGTGGCGGTGCCGGCCGCCGGATCGGCGACGGGTATCGCGGTGCGCGCGGCCAGGCGGATGCCGTCCACGACGGTCGGCAAAGCGTCGGCCAGGAGCACCGGTTCCCGGTCGGGCTGCTCTTCACAACGCACAAGGGCCATGGCGAGATGGTGGCACCCGGCACTGACAACGGCGACGGAGAGTGTGGCGGTGATCGCACTCAGCGCCCGCCTGCTGTCATATGCAACCGCATGGGGGACCATGGGTCGGTGACCTCAGCCACCCAGCATCCCAGGACCCCGGACGCCACCCTCGCGGCTCCCGCGCCGCGGCTGATCGCCACCGACCTGGACGGCACGCTCCTGCGCGACGACAAGACCGTTTCGGCCCGGACGATCGCCGCCCTGGCGGACGCGGAGGCCGCGGGCATCGAGGTCTTCTTCGTCACCGGCCGGCCCGCGCGGTGGATGGACGTGGTCGCCGCGCACACCGCCGGCCACGGCATGGCGATCTGCGCCAACGGCGCCGCCGTCTACGACCTGCACCGCGACAAGAGGTTGCTGGCGGCCTACCCCCTCGACCCGCGGGACGCGCTCGCGGTCATCGCCTCCCTGCGCACCGCCGTCCCCGGCACGACCTTCGCCGTCGAGCTGACCGGCGGCTTCGCGTACGAGCCGGAGTACCCGCCGTACGCCCCCGCGCCCGACGCCGTCGTCGCCCCGGTGGAGGAGCTGCTGGACGGCGGGCGGCACGGCCAGCCCGTGCTGAAGCTGCTCGCCAAGCACCCGTCCATCGACCCGGACGCCTTCCTGCGCACCGCACGCACGGTGGCCGGGGAGCACGCCGAGATCACCCGGTCCAGCGCGTCGGCGCTGCTGGAGATCAGCGGTGCCGGGGTCAGCAAGGCGACGACGCTCGCACGCTGCTGCGCGGACCTCGGCATCTCCGCCGAGGAGGTCGTGGCCTTCGGGGACATGCCCAACGACCTCGCCATGCTGTCGTGGGCAGGCACCTCGTACGCCGTCGCCAACGCCCACCCCGAGGTGCTGGCCGCCACGACGCACCGCACCGTGGCGAACGAGGAGGACGGCGTCGCCCTGGTCATCGAGCGGATCCTCGCCGCCCGCTGACCCCCTCCGGTCTCACAGGGGCGCCTCCCAGGCGAGCGTGGTGCCCTTGCCGTCCGGCCCCGGCCCGAAGATCGACTCGCCGCCCAGCGACTCCGCGCGGCGGGCGAGGTTGCGCAGCCCGCTGCGCCGCCCGGTCTCCGGGATGCCGACGCCGTCGTCGGAGACGATGAGCCGCACCCCCTCGCGACCGTCGGCGAGCACGGCGGTGGCGTCGAGCACCACCTCGACCCAGGTGGCGCCCGCGTGCCGCTGGACGTTGGACAGCGCCTCGCGCAGCGCCGCCACGAGGTTGCGGGCGCTGAGCGCGCCGACCCGGTGGTCGACGGGCCCGACGAAGCGGACGGAGGGCGGGAAGCCCAGGCCCCGCGCGGCGGAGCCGGTCTCCCGCAGCACCTGGGCGCGCAGTCCCGCCGGTGCGTCGTCGCCCGGCTCCTGCTGCAGCGCGAAGATCGCCGTCCGCACCTCCTGGATGGTGGCGTCCAGTTCCTCGACCGCGTGCGCGATGCCCGCCTCCGCTTCGGGCGGCAGCGCCTTGCGCCGGGCCCCCTGCAGCATCAGGCCCGTCGCGAAGAGCCGCTGGATGACCAGGTCGTGCAGGTCACGGGCGATCCGGTCGCGCTCCTCGTAGACGGCCAGCCGGTTGCGGTCGCGCTGGGCGTCGGCGAGCAGCAGGGCCAGCGCCGCCTGCGCCGCGAACTGGACGGCGACGAAGCGCTCGTCCTCGGTGAAGCCCGGCACGCCGTGGGCCCTCGGCAGCGCGAGCGCGCCCATCACATGGCCGCTGCTCTGCAGCGGCAGGATCATGCAGGCCCCGAAGCGCGGGGCGATCGCCATGGTCATCCGGTCGTCGGTCGAGGCGTCCTCCACGAACACCGGCTCGCCCGCCATCAGCGGCGCCACAGGCGGGCTGTCCGCCTCGAGCACCGTGCCGACCAGGCCCGCGGGTTGCTGGGCCGAGACCGCGACCACCTCCAGACCGCCCTCGACCGTCGGCAGCAGAACCAGGCCCGCGTCGGCCGCCACGAGCGCGCGGGCCTGCTCGGCGACGACGTCGAGCGCGTTCTCGCCCGGTTGTTCGTCCGCCAGCAGCGCGGTCGTGACCGAGCCGACGGCGTCCAGCAGCTTGGCCAGTGGTTCTGCCATACGGCGAGCCTAGGCCGGTGCCGCGTCCTACGCCGTGATCGACTCCGGCTCGGGCGCGCCCAGTGCGTCGGCCGCACGCTCGCGGTCCAGGCCCCGGCGGAACGGGCCGTCGGCGGCGGCCAGCTCCTGGTGCGTACCGCGCTGCACGACCCGGCCGCGGTCGAGGACGAGGATCTCGTCGACCCCTTCCAGACCGGTGAGGCGGTGGGTGATCAGCACGGTCGTCCGGCCCGTGGTCGCGGCCAGCAGATCGGCGGTCAGGGCGTCGGCGGTGGCCAGGTCGAGGTGTTCCGCGGGCTCATCGAGCACCAGGACGGGGAAGTCGGCGAGCAGCGCCCGGGCCAGCGCCAGCCGCTGGCGCTGGCCGCCGGACAGGCGGGTGCCGTGCTCGCCGACCGGGAGGTCGAGGTCCAGGTCGAGCCGGGCCGCGGCGAGCGCGCCGCGCAGCTCCGCGTCGTCCGCGCCGGGGCGGGCCAGGCGCAGGTTCTCCCGGACCGAGCTGTCGAAGGCGTGCGCGTCCTGGGCGCACAGGCCGACCATGCGGCGCACGGCGTCGCCGTCGAGGGCCGTGGCGTCGGTGCCCGCGAGGGTGTAGGTGCCCGCCTCGACGTCCAGGAAGCGCAGCAGCACGTGGGCGAGGGTCGTCTTGCCCGATCCGGAGGGGCCGACGACCGCGATCCGGCGACCGGGAGTCAGTTCGAGGCCGACGCCGTCCAGCGCGGGCCGGGGCTGCCCCGGATGACGGGCGGTGAGACCGCGCAGCACCAGGGGGTGCGGTCCGGCGGGCACGGGGGCGGGGCGTTCCGGCTCCCGTACGGGCTCGGGGGTGTCGAGCACGTCGTACACGCGCTGCGCCGCCTGCCGGCTGCGCTGCCGGTACTGCGCCGCGAGCGGCATGGCCGCCACCGCCTCGAAGGCCGCGAGCGGGGTGAGCACGACGACCGCGAGCGCGACCCCGGACAGTCCGCCGGCGGCCACCGCCCGCACGCCCGCCCAGGCGCAGAGCGTGACGGTGACTCCGCTGACCAGGGCGCCGAGCCCGGCCCCGAGCGCCGCACCGGCCGCGGAACGCGCCGCGATCCGGGTGAGCACGCGGTCCGTCTCGGCCGCCTTGGCGCGGCGCCCGGGCAGTGCCCCGGCGACGGTCAGTTCGGCGGTGCCGGCGAGCACCTCGACGACCTGGGCCGCGAGTTCACCGCGGGCGGGGGCGAGCGCGCGTTCGGCGCGCCGGGCCAGCGCCGCGGAGACGGCCGGCACGGCCACGCCGGCGGTGAGCAGTCCCACCGCCAGGGCGGCTCCGGCACCGGGCAGCAGCCACGCCGTGAACGCGGCCGCCGCGGTACCGGTGAGCGCGGCGGCGCCCGCGGGGAGCAGCCAGCGCAGGAAGTAGTCCTGCAGGCCGTCCACGTCGGCGACGAGGCGGGAGAGCAGGTCGCCCCGCCGGGTGTCGCGCAGCGCGGCGGGCGCGAGCCGCTCCAGCCGGCGGTACACGGTGACCCTGAGGTCGGCCAGGGCGCGGAAGACGGCGTCGTGCGAGACCAGGCGCTCGGCGTAGCGGAACACCGCCCGGCCGATCCCGAAGGCCCGGGTCGCGGTGACCGCGACCATCAGGTAGAGGACCGGCGGCTGCTGCGAGGCCCGGGATATCAGCCAGGCCGAGGTCGCCATCAGGCCGACGGCGCTCAGCAGCGCGAGGGCGCCGAGCAGCAACGCGAGGGCGAACCGCGGCCGCAGCGGCGACGTGACCCGGCGTACCCGGGTCAGCGGCGCGGAGGTCCTGGCGGCGGAGGGCGCGGCCGGCGCGACGGCGAGGGCCGCGCCGAGGGGTTCGGGGGCACTGACCGTGGCCGCGGCCTGCCGTTCGGCCCTGGCGGGCTGCGCCGCGGTGGACGGCACGGCACGCTCCGGGCGGCCGTCGAGCCGCACCGTGCGGTCCGCCACGGCCAGCAGCGCCGGGCGGTGCACCACGAGCAGCACCGTGCGGCCGGCCGCGAGCCGCCGTACGGCGTCGACCACGGCCGCCTCGGTCTCCCCGTCCAGCGCCGCCGTGGGTTCGTCGAGCAGCAGCAGCGGCCGGTCGGCGAGGAACGCCCGGGCCAGGGCGACGCGTTGCCGCTGTCCGGCGGAGAGCCCGGCGCCGCCCTCCCCGACCACCGTCGCGGGGTCGAGGTCCGGGGCGCCGGCGTCCCGGAGCGCGGCGCGGACCCCAGCCGGGCTCGCGTCCGGCCGGGCCAGCCGTACGTTGTCGGCGACGGTCCCGGCGCAGAGGTACGGCCGCTGGGGGACCCAGGCGATCTGCCGGTGCCAGCCGGCCGGGTCGTGGGCGGCGAGTTCGGTGCCGCCGGCCAGGACCCGTCCCGAGGTCGGCTCGGTGAAGCCGAGCAGCACGGAGAGCAGGGTGCTCTTGCCGATCCCGCTGGGGCCGGTGAGGGCGATCGTCTCGCCGGGGGAGACCCGCAGGGAGACGGCGCCGAGGCGGCCCTGCACGGCGACCCCGTCCAGTTCGACGACCGCGGTCCGCAGGTCGGGGGCCGGGGCCGTACCGCGCCGGGGCGGCGCGGTCTCCAGCACGGCGAAGACCTCGTCGGCGGCGGAGAGCCCCTCGGCGGCCGCGTGGTAGTGGGCTCCCACCTGGCGCAGCGGCAGGTACGCCTCCGGCGCCAGGACGAGGATGACCAGCCCGGTGCGGAGGTCGAGTTCACCGTGGACCAGCCGCATGCCGACACCGACGGCGACCAGGGCGACGGAGATGGTGGAGAGCAGTTCCAGGGCGAAGGAGGAGAGGAAGGTGATGCGCAGCGTCCGCATCGTGGCGCGCCGGTGGTCGGCGGTGATGGCGCGGATGGACTCCGCCTGGGCCTTGGCCCGGCCGAAGACCTTGAGGGTGGGCAGGCCCGCGACGACGTCGAGGAAGTGGCCGGACAACCGGGCGAGCAGTTGCCACTGACGGTCCATGCGGGCCTGGGTGGCCCAGCCGATGAGGACCATGAAGACCGGGATGAGGGGGAGGGTCAGGGCGATGGTGAGCGCCGAGATCCAGTCCTCGGTGACGATGCGGGCGAGGACGGCGGCGGGCACCACGACCGCCAGGCCCAGTTGGGGCAGGTAGCGGGCGAAGTAGCCGTCGAGGGCGTCGACGCCCCGGGTGGCGAGCGTGGTGAGCTCACCGGTCCGGCGCTCGGTGAGCCCCGCCGGGCCCAGTGCGGTGACGTGCTCCAGCAGCCGTGTGCGCAGCCGGGACTTGACCGCGGCGGAGGCGCGGTGGGCGCACAGCTCGGTGAGCCAGGAGACGGCCGCCCGGCCGGCCGCGACGCCGGCGAGCAGCAGCAGGGGGGTGCGCAGCGCTCCGGCGTCGAGACCGTCCTGGAAACCCCCGACGACGATCTCCGCGAGGAGCATCGCCTGCGCGATGACCAGGCCCGCACCGGCGAGACCGAGAAGGACGGAGACGGCGAGGAACACACGGGTCGCGCGGGCGTACCTCAGGAGCCGGGGGTCGACGGGTTTCACGTGAAACAGCTCCTCAGTGCGCTTCGGCGATGTGCTGGGTGCCGATCCGCCTGCGGAACACCCAGTACGTCCAGGCCTGGTAGAGCACGACCAGCGGGGCCGCGATCGCGGCGCACCAGGTCATGATCTTCAGCGTGTACGGGGTCGAGGAGGCGTTCTCCACCGTCAGGCTCCACGCCGGGTCCAGCGTGGAGGGCATGACGTCCGGGAAGAGCACCAGGAAGAACATCGCCACCACGGCGGTGACGGTGACCCCGGAGAAGGCGAACGCCCAGCCCTCGCGGCCCCTCAGGTTGGCGCCCAGCGCGGCGAGCAGCGCGAGCACGGCGACGGCCGCGGCCGCCAGGCTCGCCGTGTTCCCGCCGCTGCCCTGCGTCCAGGCCAGGAAGGCGACCGCGAGCACGGCGGTGACCGCTCCGGCCCGGGTGGCGAAGCGGCGGGCACGGTCGCGGATGTCACCGAGGGTCTTCAGCGCCGCGAAGACCGCGCCGTGGAAGGTGAAGAGGCTGAGCGTGACGAGTCCGCCGAGCAGGGCGTGGGGGCCGAGCAGGTCCAGGACCCCGCCGGTGTACTCGCCGGAGGCGTCGATGTCCACCCCGTGCACGATGTTGGCGAACGCCACGCCCCACAGGAAGGCGGGGAGCAGGGAGGTCCAGAAGATGGCCTGTTCCCAGCCGGTCTGCCAGCGCTCGGTGCTGCGCTTGGCCCGGTACTCGAAGGCCACAACCCGGACGATCAGGCAGAGCAGGATCACCAGCAGCGGCAGGTAGAAGCCCGAGAAGAGGGTGGCGTACCACTCGGGGAAGGCGGCGAAGGTGGCGCCGCCGGCGGTGATCAGCCAGACCTCGTTGCCGTCCCAGACCGGGCCGATGGTGTTGATCAGCACCCGCCGTTCGGGTCGGTCGCGGGCGAGCAGCCGGGTGAGGACGCCGATGCCGAAGTCGAAGCCCTCGAGGAAGAAGTAGCCGGTCCACAGGACGGCGATGATGACGAACCAGACGTCGTGGAGGTGCATGCCGTCTCTCCCTAGTACGAGAAGGCCATCGGGCGGTCGGCGTCGGCGTCGCCGCCGATCTTCGTGGGGGGATGGAGGTCGGCCTCGGTGAGCTCGGGCGGCCCGGCCTTGGCGTACTTGACCAGGAGCTTGACCTCGACGACGGCGAGGACGGCGTAGAGCGCGGTGAGGACGACCAGCGAGGTCAGCATCTCGGCGGTGGAGACGCCGGGGGAGACCGCGTCCTCGGTGCGCAGCAGCCCGTACACGACCCACGGCTGGCGGCCGTTCTCGGTGAAGATCCAGCCCCAGGAGTTGGCGATCAGCGGGAAGCCCATGGTGAGCAGCCCGATCCGCCAGTACCAGCGGGACAGGGCCGGGGAGAGGGCGGTGTCCCTGGTGAGCATCAGGTGCGGTGGCTCGTCGTCGGCGGTGCGCCGGTCCTCGGCGAGCCAGAACCTGCGGCGGGTGAGCCAGAGTCCCGCCAGGCCGACCGCGAAGGAGGTCATGCCGAAGCCGATCATCCAGCGGAAGCCCCAGTAGGCGACCGGGACGTTGGGCCGGTAGTCGCCGGGGCCGTACTTCTCCTGCTCGGCCTTGTTGACGTCGTTGATGCCGGGGACGTACGAGCTGAAGTCGTCGTGGGCGAGGAAGGACAGCAGTCCGGGGACCTCGACGGCCACGGTGTTGTGGCCCTTCTCGACGTCGCCGTACGCGAAGATCGAGAACGGGGCCGGGGACTCGCCGTCCCACAGGGCCTCGGCGGCGGCCATCTTCATCGGCTGCTGCTCGTACATGACCTTGCCCAGCCGGTCGCCGCTGATCGCGGTGAGCAGGCCGGCGACCACGGCGGTGACCAGGGCGAGGCGCAGCGAGGTCCTCATGACCGCGACGTGCCTGCGGCGGGCCAGGTGGTAGGCCGAGATGCCGATCATGAAGGCGGCGCCGGTCAGGAAGGCCGCGGTCAGCGTGTGGAAAACCACGACGAGGGTGGTGTTCTGGGTGAGCACGGCCCAGAAGTCCGTCAGCTCGGCGCGGCCGGTGACCTTGTTGTAGCGATAGCCGACCGGGTGCTGCATCCAGGAGTTGGCGGCGAGGATGAAGTACGCGGACAGGATCGTGCCCAGCGAGACCAGCCAGATGCAGGCCAGGTGGATCTTCTGCGGCAGCTTGTCCCAGCCGAAGATCCACAGGCCGATGAAGGTGGACTCGAAGAAGAAGGCGATGAGCGACTCGAAGGCGAGCGGGGCGCCGAACACGTCGCCGACGAAGCGCGAGTAGTCCGACCAGTTCATGCCGAACTGGAACTCCTGGACCAGGCCGGTGGCCACGCCCATGGCGATGTTGATCAGGAAGAGCTTGCCCCAGAACTTGGTCGCCCGCAGGTACTTCTCCTTGCCCGTGCGCACCCAGGCCGTCTGGAGGCCCGCGGTCAGCGCGGCGAGGGAGATCGTGAGTGGGACGAAGAGGTAGTGGTAGACGGTCGTGATGCCGAATTGCCATCGCGCGACGGCCACGGAGTCCAGTGCCAGGTCCACGCCACGCCTCCTATCTTGCCGAGCTTGTGAAAGTGAACGCATTCACAAGCTCAGTATGCCGCACACGTTTTCGCCCCCTCACACCGGGGGGTGGGAGGGGGCGAAAAGGGCGCCACGACGCCCCGTGGAACCCGGGACGGCGCGCGGGGCCGGCTACAACTCCTTGCGGAAGGCCTCGGCCGTACGGAGCAGGACGTCGTTGGCGGCGTCCTCGCCGACCGTGATCCGCACGCCCTCCCCCGCGAACGGACGGACGGTGACGCCGGCCCGCTCACAGGCCGCGGCGAAGTCGGCCGTGCGCTCCCCCAGCCGCAGCCACACGAAGTTGGCGTGGGTCTCCGGCACCGTCCAGCCCTGCGCCGTCAGCCCGTCGAAGACCCGGGCCCGCTCGGTCACCAGTGCGTCGACCCGCTCCAGCAGCGCCGCCTCCGCGCGCAGCGAGGCCACCGCCGCGTCCTGGGCGAGCTGGCTCACCCCGAAGGGGACGGCCGTCTTGCGCAGCGCCGCCGCGACCGGCTCGTGCGCGATCGCGAACCCCACGCGCAGCCCGGCGAGCCCGTACGCCTTGGAGAAGGTGCGCAGCACCGCCACGTTGGGACGGTCGCGGTAGACCTCGACGCCGTCCGGGACCTCGGGATCGCGGATGAACTCCTTGTACGCCTCGTCCAGCACGACCAGCACGTCCGAGGGGACGCGGTCCAGGAAGCGCTCCAGCGCGGCCCGGCGGACCACCGTGCCGGTGGGGTTGTTGGGGTTGCAGACGAAGACCAGCCGCGTCCGGTCGGTGATCGCCCCGGCCATCGCGTCCAGGTCGTGGGTCTCGTCCGCGTCCAGCGGCACCGGCACCGAGGCCGCTCCGCTGATCTGCGTGATGATCGGATAGGCCTCGAAGGACCGCCAGGCGTAGATGACCTCGTCACCCGGTCCGGCGGTCGACTGCAGCAGCTGCTGCGCGACCCCGACCGAGCCGGTGCCGGTGGCGATGTGCTCCACCGGCACGCCGAAGCGGTGCGCCAGCTCGCCGTGAAGGGCCGTGCACGCCATGTCCGGGTAGCGGTTGAAGTTCTCCGCGGCGGCGGTGGCCGCCTCCAGGACACCGGGCAGCGGCGCGTAGGGGTTCTCGTTGGAGGACAGCTTGTAAGCGGTCACTCCCTCTTCCACGGCCGGGGGTCTGCCCGGCTTGTACGTGGGGATGCCGTCCAGTTCGCGGCGCAGTTTGGGGCTCATGCCCCACACCATACGAGCGGCCGCCCGGCCGGGGGAGGCCCTGCGACCCACGGGCGCGCGGCAGGGGCTCGCGGCGGACGCAGCAGGCGGTGCGACGCACTGCGCGCCGGTGGCGCGCGCGGTGGCGCGCATCCCTCGAAGGGGTGAGTTGATGCACGTCCACACCGCGGGCGGCGGGGCGGACGGGACCCCGTGACGGGCCCGTGACCCGTGGTAGCCACCCGCCGCCACCTGCGCTTTCCCGGCCACGCCCGGCAGCGTGTGCGGGGAAACGTCTCTGTCAACGCCTTCTCCGGCACCCCGCGAAAGGACCACCCGACCCCTACTATCACCACGCCATGACAGCAGCAGGGAACCACCAGGCGAGCCGGCCCGCCGGACGCCGGCTGGAGCGGGCCGGCATCAGGGACGTGGCCGCCGCGGCCGGCGTCTCGATCACCACTGTCTCCGACGCGCTCAACGGCAAGGGCCGACTGCCCGACGCCACCCGCCGTCACGTCCGTGAGGTCGCCGACCGGCTGGGGTACCGCCCCTCCGCCGCCGCCCGCACGCTGCGCACCGGGAGGTCGGGGCTGATCGGCCTGACCGTGACGACGTACGGCGAAGAACCCTTCACCTTCACGGAGTTCGCCTACTTCGCCGAGATGGCCCGGGCCGCCACCTCCGCCGCGCTCGCCCGCGGCTACGCCCTGGTCATCCTGCCCGCCTCCTCCCGGCACGACGTGTGGAGCAACGTCGCGCTGGACGGCACGGTGGTGATCGACCCCTCCGACCACGACCCGATGGTCACCGAGCTGGTGCGGCAGGGCATCCCCGTGGTCAGCGACGGCCGCCCGGCCGGCAGCCTGCCCGTCCAGGCCTGGGTCGACAACGACCACGAGGCCGCCGTGCTCGGCATCCTGGAGCACCTCGCCGAGGCCGGGGCCCGCAGGATCGGCCTGCTCACCGGGACCAGCACCGACACCTACACCCGCCTGTCCACCACCGCCTACCTCAACTGGTGCGAGCGGATCGGCCAGGAACCCGTCGTCGAGGCCTACCCCGCCCACGACCCGTGCGCCGGCGCCGTCGCCGCCGACCGCCTGCTCGCCCGCCCCGACCGCCCCGACGCGGTCTACGGCCTCTTCGACCCCAACGGCACCGACCTGCTCGCCGCCGCCCGCCGCTACGGGCTGCGCGTGCCCGACGACCTCCTGCTGGTCTGCTGCAGCGAGAGCATGGTCTACGCGACGACCGAGCCCCCGATCACCACGCTCTCCCTCAAACCGGGCCGGATCGGCACCGCGGTCGTCCAGTTGCTCATCGACGCCATCGAGGGGGTTGACGCGGGCCGCCCGGTGCAGCAGGTCATGCCGACCGACCTGATCGTCCGCACCTCCTCCCAGCGGCGCTCGCCGCGCACCACCGTCAGCCCGCCCCGCGGGCCCGCGGGAGGATAGGAACCGGTGCCTCCGGGGCGAGAACGGTCCACCCCGTGCGGATTTGTCCGCACCGGATGAAATCGCTATCAGCAGGTGTGTCACGCCACGACATCGTCATTCCTATGATGGGCGGATGGTGGCGCGACGGTGGAGGGGTCGATGACTCAGGGGGCAGGTCAGGGACCCATGCCCGGTACCTCGTACGGCTGGTCTCAGGACCCCGCGGAGGTGGTGGCGCACGGTGCGCCCATGACGCCGTCGGCGCACCCCGCCGATGCCGTCGGGGCCCCACCCGGCTACCCGGCCGGGCACGAACCGACCATGATCGACGAGCGGATGATGCCGCCGGAGTACACGCCCACGCAGCACGACCTCCCGGTGGTCACCGCGACCGACCCCCAGGCACTGGGCCCGCTCTACGTCGTCGGCGACGTCCACGGCTACCTGGACCGGCTGCGCGAGGCCCTGTACGCGACCGGGCTGATCGACTCCGAGGGCCACTGGGCGGCCGGCAACGCCCGCCTGTGGTTCCTCGGCGACTTCACCGACCGCGGCCCCGACGGCATCGGCGTGATCGAGCTCGTCATGCAGCTGTCCGCGGAGGCCGCCGCGGCCGGCGGCTACACCAGGGCCCTCATGGGCAACCACGAACTGCTGCTGCTCGGTGCCCACCGCTTCGGCGACACCCCGGTGAACTCCGCCGCCGGCACCGCCTCCTTCCTCGCCGCCTGGCGCCTCAACGGCGGCCAGACCACCGACATGGAGCGGCTGCAGGACCACCACGTCGCCTGGATGTCCCGGCTGGACGCGGCCGCCCTCACCGACGGCCACCTGCTGCTGCACTCCGACACCACCGCGTACCTGGAGTACGGCGGCACCATCGACGCCATGAACGACGCCGTCACCGGCATCCTGCAGCGCGGCGACGCCGACGAGTGCTGGGAGCTGTTCCGCAAGTTCACCCGGCGCTTCGCCTTCCGCGGCGAGTCGGGACCGGAGGCCGCCCGCGAACTGCTCGACACCTACGGCGGCCACCGCGTCGTGCACGGCCACAGCCCCATCCCGTACCTGCTCGGCGAGCCCGGCGGGGAGCTCGGCGCCGAGCAGCCGGACCGGTCCGCCGTCATCGAGGGGCCGCACGTGTACGCGGACGACCTGGCGGTGGCCATGGACGGCGGAGTGACCATGGACGGCAAACTCCTGGTCGCACAGCTGCCGTTGTAGTCCCCGAAACCCCCATTTTCCGGAAACACTCTGTCACCGCGTCACCTCCGCGCTCTACCATCGGGATATCCGTAGGCAGCTTCTCCTCCGCTTCCGCCCAGCCGGACCGGACCTCAGTCCTTCGTGAACTCCGGGCGGCACCGGAGACGGAGCATCGGGGGATGCACATGAACAGCGCTCCACACCTGCTGACCGAGGACCGCCCGGAGTTCGAGCGCGCCCTCGACACGGCTCTGCACTCGGAGGGCACGCGGGCCGCCCTCGCCGACCCGCGCAGCCGCATCAACGCCGAGCAGTTGCGCACCATGGCGCTCAACGCGGCCGGGCCCATCTCCGCCTGCGCCGCGCCCGAGTACGAGCAGTTCGTCAAGGTCCGCGAGGCCCTCGCGGAGCAACGCCGCGAGGCAGGCACCGCGGCCGTGCCGGGCATCGGCTACGCGGCCGCGGCGGCCCCGGTCGCCGCCGACGGCTCGGGGGCCGGGCTGTTCGCCGTCGTCGCCGTGCTCACGCCGATCCTGGCGGGCACGGCCGCCGTCATCTTCCTCGTGCTCGGGTACGCCCTGCGCTTCGGGCACCCCGAACCGGCGATCGCCCAGCCGCTGCGGCAGGCCGGCTGGCTCTTCGCGGCCGTCGCCGCCTGCGGCGTCATCATCGGCATGGTCGGACTGCTGCTCACCGCGCTGCGCAACGGCTCGACCGCCCTCCACGACCCTCCCGACGACGAGTCACGTGACGTCGCGCTCGCCCGCGAGCTGTGGCGCCGGGCCCTGGTGGAGCGGGGGCTGCAGCCCTTCCTCGACGACGCCCTCGCCAAGGCCGCCGGCGCCGCCCCGACCGCCCCCACCGTGAGCCCCGGCGGCGGCACCGCCCGGATGCCACGCCTCGGCTACTCCCGCCCCGACTTCTCCAGCCCCGGCCCCGAGTCGTCCCCCGAACCCGGGGACCGCTTCACGAGCCCCGACTTCACCAGCCCCGACTTCTCCAGCCCCGACTTCGGCGGCCCGGACCACACCCCGGACTGACGGGACGTCGACTTCGACGACGACGCGGAGACGCACCGCCGGCAGCCCGTCAGGACGGGCTGCCGGCGGATACCGGGTCAGTCGGCGACCGGGAGGTAGACGCGGTTGCCCGAGGCGGCGAACTCGCGGGACTTCTCCGCCATGCCGGCCTCGATCTCCTCGGGCGTACCGCCGTGCTGGCGGCGGATGTCCTGGGAGATCTTCATCGAGCAGAACTTCGGCCCGCACATGGAGCAGAAGTGCGCGGTCTTGGCCGGCTCCGCCGGCAGCGTCTCGTCGTGGAAGGCCCGCGCCGTGTCCGGGTCGAGGGCCAGGTTGAACTGGTCCTCCCAGCGGAACTCGAAGCGGGCGTCGGACAGGGCGTCGTCCCACTCCTGGGCGCCGGGGTGGCCCTTGGCGAGGTCGGCGGCGTGGGCGGCGATCTTGTAGGTGATGACGCCGGTCTTGACGTCGTCGCGGTCGGGCAGGCCCAGGTGCTCCTTGGGGGTGACGTAGCAGAGCATGGCCGTGCCCCACCAGGCGATCATCGCGGCGCCGATGCCGGAGGTGATGTGGTCGTAGGCGGGCGCGATGTCGGTGGTGAGCGGGCCGAGGGTGTAGAACGGCGCCTCCTCGCAGATCTCCTGCTGGAGGTCGATGTTCTCCTTGATCTTGTGCATGGGGACGTGCCCCGGCCCCTCGATCATCGTCTGCACGCCGTGCCGCTTGGCGACGGTGTTGAGTTCGCCGAGCGTGCGCAGCTCCGCGAACTGGGCCTCGTCGTTGGCGTCCGCGATCGAGCCGGGACGCAGGCCGTCGCCCAGGGAGTAGGTGACGTCGTAGGCGGCGAGGATCTCGCAGAGCTCCTCGAAGTTCTCGTAGAGGAAGCTCTCCTGGTGGTGCGCCAGGCACCAGGCCGCCATGATCGACCCGCCGCGGGAGACGATGCCCGTCTTGCGGCGCGCGGTCAGCGGGACGTACCGCAGCAGCACGCCGGCGTGGACGGTCATGTAGTCGACGCCCTGCTCGGCCTGCTCGATGACGGTGTCCTTGTAGATCTCCCAGGTCAGTTCCTCGGCTTTGCCGTCGACCTTCTCCAGGGCCTGGTAGAGGGGGACCGTGCCGATGGGGACGGGGGAGTTGCGCAGCACCCACTCGCGTGTGGTGTGGATGTTGCGGCCGGTGGAGAGGTCCATGACCGTGTCGGCGCCCCAGCGGGTGGCCCAGGTCATCTTGTCCACCTCCTCCTCGATGGAGGAGGTGACGGCCGAGTTGCCGATGTTGGCGTTGACCTTCACCAGGAACCGCTTGCCGATGACCATCGGCTCGATCTCCGGGTGGTTGACGTTCGCCGGCAGGACGGCGCGTCCCGCCGCGATCTCCTCGCGGACGACCTCGGGGGAGACGCCCTCGCGGAGCGCGACGTACTCCATCTCCGGGGTGACCTCACCCCGCCGCGCGTACGCCAGCTGGGTCACCGGCTGTCCCGGCCGGCCGCGCCGGGGGAGGCGGGGGCGGCCGGGGAAGACGGCGTCCAGGTTGCGCAGGCCGTCGCGCGGTGAGGTGTGCTTGAGGCCGTCGTCCTCGGGGCGGACGGGGCGGCCGGGGTACTCCTCGGTGTCGCCGCGGGCGACGATCCAGTTCTCCCGCAGCGGCGGGAGGCCGCGGCGGACGTCGGTGGTGACGTTCGGGTCGGTGTACGGGCCGGAGGTGTCGTACAGCGTCACGTCCCGGCCGTTGGTGAGGTGCACCCGGCGGACGGGGACCGCGATGTCCGGGCGGGACCCGGTCACGTACCCCTTGTGCCAGCCGATTTCGCGCGCGCGTGCATCCTGCATGGTCATGAGACCCACTCCCTACGCCGGCATTACCCGGTAACAGGTTCAGCGGTCGGCGCAGCTGGTGGCCCCTCGGCCGGTCAGCGCCCTCTCAGCCCGGTGCTCCGAGCTCCCGCGTTTGCAAAGGTGCCTCAACGCTAGCGGGTCCTCGCTGACGCACACCAGGGGGTGTTGCGATGATCGGGCGGTGGACTCCACTCACCCGCACGCGCACGGCCATGGTCACGGACACGGTCACGGCCCGGTGCCACCGGTCTCCCGGCACCTGCGCAAGGTCATCGCCGCCGTCCTCGTCCCCTTCGTCGCGGCCGTGGTGGCCGGCCTGGTGGTGCTGTGGCCGGGCGGTGTGCCGGAGCACGACCGCACCGGCGTCGGCTTCGACCAGCAGACGCAGTCCGGACGGGTGGTGAAGGTCGAGGACGTCAAGTGCTCGGAGGTCAACGCCGAACCGGGCGTCGGCGCCGCTCCCTCCCCCGGGCCCTCGGCGGCGCCGTCCGGCCCGGCGATCTGCCAGCGGGCGACCATCGAGGTCACCTCGGGCAAGGACGCGGGCCGCACCTTCACCGAGATCGTGCAGCCGACCCAGACCCGGCACTACACGAAGGACCAGAAGGTGCTGCTGGCGTACGCGCCCCAGGCGCCGCGCGAACTGCAGTACTCGGTGACCGACCTCGACCGGGCGTTCCCCCTGTGGCTGCTGGCCGGGATCTTCGCCACGGTGGTGGTCGTGGTCGGGCGGCTGCGCGGGATCCTGGCGCTGGCCGCGCTGGTCATCAGCTTCGCCGTGCTGACGCTGTTCATCCTCCCGGCGATCCTGCACGGCAGCAATCCGCTCCTGGTGGCGGTGGTCGGCGGCAGCGCCATCATGCTGATCGCGCTCTACATGTGCCACGGCCTGAACGCCCGTACCTCGGTGGCGGTCCTGGGCACCTTGTGCTCGCTGCTGCTGATCGGCGTCCTGGGCTCGGTCTTCATCGACTGGGCGCTGCTCAGCGGCAACACCTCGGACGAGACGGGGCTGATTCACTCCCTCTACCCGGACATCGAGATCCGCGGTCTGCTGCTGGCCGGCATCATCATCGGTTCGCTGGGCGTCCTGGACGACGTGACGGTCACCCAGACCTCGGCCGTGTGGGAGCTGCGGGAGGCGAACCCGTCCGCCGGCCCGCGGCAGTTGTACTCGGCGGCGATGCGCATCGGCCGCGACCACATCGCCTCGGTCGTCAACACCCTGGTGCTTGCGTACGCGGGTGCGGCGCTGCCGCTGCTGCTGCTCTTCTCCATCGCGGAGCGCGGGGTGCTGGCGGTGGCGGGCAGCGAGCTGGTCGCCGAGGAGATCGTGCGCACCCTGGTGGGCAGCATCGGCCTGGTGGTGGCGGTGCCGTTGACGACGGCACTGGCCGCGCTGGTGGTGTCGGCGGACCGCGGCAGCGGCGACACTGTTCCCACGGGCACCGGTCGCGGGCACCGGCGCCGCGCCAAGTGAGCCGGGAGGGGCGGGGGACGTGGTCGGACTGCAGGGCCGGGTGACCGGGACGGTCGGGCCGGGGCTGGTCGGCGAGGTGATCGTGCACGTGCGGGGCGGTGCGGAGGCGTTCCTGGCGTACCCGGCGACCGCCGGGGAGCGCATCGAGAAAGGCACGGTCGTGGTGGTGGTGGAGCACCTGCCGCCGCGCACCGTGTACGTGGCGCCCGCGTACGGCTGAGCGGATCGCTCCGCTCCGCGTCAAGAAAGCGACAAGGATCCGCCAGGACCTACCCGACCGTCACCCACAGGCGCACACTCCCGTACGCGGCCCCGATCGGGGCCATTCGTAAGGGGGCGTATGCCGATGCTCATCGGCGTTGCGGCGGGCGGGGCGCTCGTCGCGGTCATCATCCTGATCGGCCTGTTCCGGCTCATGTGGCGGGTCGCCGAGCCCAACGAGGCACTGGTCATCTCCGGTTCCAAGCACCGTACGGACGGTGTGGGGGAGGGCATGGGGTTCCGCATCGTCACGGGGCGGGGGACCCTGGTCCTGCCCGGCGTGCAGGCGGTGCGCAGGCTCTCGCTCGACCTCAACGAGGCCGAGCTGAACGTGGACTGCGTCACCCAGCAGGGCATCCCGCTGAAGGTGCACGGCGTGGTCATCTTCAAGGTCGGCGACGACATGGTCTCCATCGCCAACGCGGCACGACGCTTCCTGGACCAGCAGAAGTTCATGCCCGAGCGGGTGCACAACGTCTTCGCCGGTCATCTGCGCTCCATCGTGGGCGGGCTGACGGTGGAGCAGATGATCCGGGACCGGGAGCGGCTCACCGCCGAGACCCGGGCCGCCTCGGGCTCGGAGATGGAGAAGCTCGGTCTGATCATCGACTCGCTGCAGATCCACGAGATCGTCGACCCGACCGGGTACATCAACAACCTGGCCGCTCCGCACGCCGCGGCCGTCCAGCGTGACGCGCGCATCGCGCAGGCGGAGGCGGACCGGCTGGCCACCGAGGCCGAGCAGCAGGCCGCGGCCCGCATGGCGGAGGCGACCCGGGACAGCCAGATCCTGCAGGCCGGTTACATGGCCGAGCGGGACAAAGCCACCGCGTCCTCCCGGCAGGCGGGCCCGCTCGCGGAGGCGGCGGCCCGGCAGGAGGTCGTCGTCCAGGAGACCCGGGTCGCCGAACTGGAGGCGCAGCGGCGCGAACAGCAGCTGCAGGCGGACGTCCGCAAGCCGGCGGACGCCTCCGCGTACGAGAAGCGGACGCTGGCCGAGGCCGAGCGCGACGCGCGCATCTCGGCGGCCGAGGCGAAGGCCCGCGAGACGGAACTGGCCGCCATCGCCGAGGCGAACCGCGTCAAGACGGCCGCGGCGGCGCAGGCGGAGCAGACCAGGGTCGGCGGTGAGGCGGCCGCAGCGGCCACCCGGGCCACAGGTGAGGCCGAGGCCGCCGCGACCCAGGCACGGGGTCTGGCGGAGGCCGAGGCCGCGAAGGCCAAGGGCCTGGCCGAGGCCGAGTCGATCAAGGCGCGGGCCGCGGCCCTGGCGGAGAACCAGGAGGCGGTCGTCGCCCAGCAGCTGGCCGAGAACTGGCCGGAGATCGTCCGGGCGGGCGCCGAGGCCTTCGGCAACGTGGACCACATGGTGCTGCTGAACGGCGCCGACGGGATGTCGGAGATGTTCGCCAAGGCGCTGACCATGGGTGGTACGGGCCTGGGCCTGGCCCGTCAGCTGCTCGCCCAGATGAACGGCGCGACCGGCGCCGGCGGCAACGCCTCACCGAACGGTGCGGCGCCGCGGGGCCCGGAGCGCGTGCGGCTCCAGGACTGAGCGGCGCACCTCCCGTGGGGCCCGGTGACCGGGCCCCACGGGGTCACCACTTGTCGCGGGAGTCGGACGAGGACGAGGTGAACTTCTTGACCACGTACACCAGACCGCCGACCAGTGCCACGAAGACCAGCACCTTGAACAGCAGCCAGAACAGGAACCCGATCGCGCTGGCGATCATGCCGCCGAAGACCACGATCGCGATCACCGGCACCGCGACCCACTTGACCCACCAGGGCAGGCCCTCGAAGAGCTTCACCGTTTCCTCCTCCTTGTCGTCCTTCCGCTCCCAGGCTAGGGCCGCGGCGGCCCCCTGCGGAGGCCTCGCGGTCCCCATCCGTCCCTGACCCTCCCCCTACGGGAACCCGGGGGCGAAGGCCCTCACGCCTCGGGGGGCGAGAAGACCACCATGACGTTCAGGTCCTCGGTGACGTGGTGGAAGCGGTGCGGCGTCCCGGCCGGGACGTAGACCACGCTGCCGCGTGCGACGTGCGTCGTCTCCTCCCCCACGGTGATCAGCGCCCGGCCGCTCACGACCAGGTAGATCTCGTCCTGCGCGTGCGGTTTCTGCGGGTCGAGCTCTCCGGCCCGCAGGGCGTAGAGCCCGGCGGACATGTTCCGCTCGCGCAGGAAGCCGAGGTACGCGCCCTCGTTGGCGGCCCGCTCGGCCTCCAGGTCGTCCAGCCGGAACACCTTCACTTACCCGCTCCCTCTCGCCCCTGTGCCTGTGGGATCACTTCTGCGACGATCTCAGCCATGATGAACTTCGTCGTCAAGACGCTCGCGAACGCCGGGGCCCTGCTGGTGGCCATCTGGCTCGTGGGCAACATCACGCTCACCGGTGACGACACCGCGCACAAGGCCCTCACCCTCATCCTCGTCGCCCTGGTCTTCGGCGTGGTGAACTGGCTGGTGAAGCCGCTGGTGAAACTGCTCTCGCTGCCCCTGCTCGTGCTCACCCTCGGGTTGTTCACGCTGATCGTCAACGCCCTGATGCTGCTGCTCACCTCCTGGATCTCCGGCGAGCTCGACCTGGACTTCCACGTCGAGGGCTTCTGGGCGGCGTTCCTCGGCGGTCTGATCATCAGCATCGTCTCCTGGGCCCTGAACATGGTCCTGCCGGACGAGGACTGACCCCGGGGCTGCATCATGGAGCCCATGAGCGCTCCGTCCTCCCGCACGCCGCTGCGGGTGTGCTTCGTGTGCACCGGCAACATCTGCCGTTCGCCGATGGCCGAGTCCGTCTTCCGCGCCCGTGTCGAGGAGGCCGGACTCGGCGCCCTGGTCGTCGCGGACAGCGCGGGGACCGGCTCCTGGCACGAGGGCGACGGCGCCGACCACCGCACCGTGGCCGTGCTCCGCGCGGCCGGGTACGGGCACGAGCACATCGCGCGCCAGTTCCAGCCCGAGTGGTTCGCCGGGCTCGACCTGGTGATCGCCCTCGACTCCGGCCACCTGCGGGACCTGCGCCAGCTGGCGCCGACCGCGGAGGACGCCGCCAAGGTGCGGCTGCTGCGCTCCTACGACCCCGGCGCGGACGCCGGGGCGGACGGCCGTGGCCTGGACGTGCCCGACCCCTACTACGGGGACATCGGCGGCTTCGAGGAGTGCCTGGAGATGTGCGAGGCCGCCGCCGACGGCCTGCTGGAGGCCGTACGCGACACCCTCGGCGAGCCCGCGCGCACGCCGTGACCCGTCCGGCCCGACCCGCGGACCGGGTCGCCGCCCTGCTGGGCGAGCCGGTGACCGAGCTCGGCCCGGTGGGCGGCGGCTCCATCTGCCGGGCGGTACGGCTGCGGCGCCGCTCGGGCGGCACGGTCTTCGCCAAGTCCCTCGCGGACGCGCCGCCGGGCTTCTTCGCCGCCGAGGCCGCGGGCCTGCGGCTGCTGGGCGGGACCGGCACGGTCGCCGTACCGGAGGTGCTCGCCGCCGACGACGACACGCTCGTCCTGGAGTGGGTCGAGCCCGGCCCCGCCACCCCGGCCGCCGCCGAGCGCCTGGGCCGTGAACTCGCCGCCCTCCACCGGGTGCCCGCCCCGGGGTACGGGACGGCGCACCCCGCCTACATCGGTTCGCTCCCGCTCCCCCTGCCGTCGCCCGGCTCCCCCGGGGACTGGCCCTCCTTCCACGCCGGCCGGCGGCTGCTGCCCTTCCTGCGGCAGGCCGCCGACGACGGGGCCGTGACACCGGCCGACGTCCGCGCGGTCGAGCGGGTCTGCGAGCTGCTGCCGCGGATCGGCGGCCCCCCGCAACCGCCCGCGGTGATCCACGGCGACCTGTGGTCCGGCAACGTCCTGTTCGCCGCCGACGGCCGCGCCCGCGTCGTCGACCCGGCGGCGCAGGGCGGGCACCCCGAGGCCGACCTGGCGATGCTGGAGCTGTTCGGCTGCCCGCACCTGGAGCGGGTGCTCGCCGCGTACGAGGAGGTCCGGCCGCTGCCCGGCCGCCGGGAACGGGTGCCGCTGCACCAGTTGCACCCCCTGCTGGTGCACGCCGTCCTGTTCGGGGCGGGCTACGGGGCCGCCGCGGGCCGGGCCGCCCGTGAGGCCCTCGCGTCCGCCTAGCGGACGGCCGTGTTCGTTGGCCCGTACACCGGTATCTTCCGCCTGTACGTTCGCGAAGACGGGGAGAGCGAGGAGAGGGCGATGACGGAGTACGAGAGCAGACCCGGGGACAGCACCCGCAGCGTGCACGCGGGCCGCCCGCCGGCCCGGCCGCACGAGCCGGCCCTGCCCGGCCCGGTGTTCGCCGCGCACTTCCACCTGCCGGGCGACGTCACCGGCCCGTACACCTACGGCCGTGACGAGAACCCCACCTGGACCCGGCTGGAGGAGGCGATCTCCGCCCTGGAGTCCCCGGACGTCCCCGCGCAGACGCTGGCCTTCGCCTCGGGCATGGGCGCCATCTCCTCCGTGCTGTTCTCGCAGGTGCGTTCCGGCGACACCGTGGTGCTGCCCTCCGACTGCTACCAGGCGACCCGCACCCTCCAGGGCCGCCTGAAGGACTACGGGGTCTCGGTGCGCCTGGCGCCCACCGCGGGCGACGCCCAGCTGAAGGTGCTGGAGGGCGCCCGGCTGCTGTGGATCGAGACGCCGTCCAACCCGGGCCTCGACGTGTGCGACATCCGCCGGCTGGCCGACGCCGCGCACGCCGCGGGCGCGCTCGTGGCGGTCGACAACACCCTCGCCACCCCGCTCGGCCAGCGACCGCTCGACCTGGGCGCGGACTTCTCGGTGGCGAGCGGCACCAAGGCGCTCTCGGGCCACGGCGACCTGCTGCTGGGCTACGTGACCACCCGTCGGCCCGAGCTCGCCGCCGGGGTGCGGATGTGGCGCAAGACGGTCGGCGCGATCCCCGGTCCCATGGAGGCCTGGCTGGCCCACCGTTCGCTGTCCACGCTCGCGCTGCGAGTGGACAAGCAGGCCGCCAACGCCCTGGAGCTCGCCGCCGCCCTGCGCCGGCGCCCCGAGGTGACCGACGTCCGTCACCCGGGTCTGGTGGACGACCCGGCGCACGCCGTCGCGACCGCGCAGATGACCCGGTTCGGCAGCGTCGTGTCCTTCACGCTGCCCGACAAGGAGCACGCCGAGCGCTTCCTGTCCGAGCTGCTGCTGACGACCGAGGCCACCAGCTTCGGGAGCGTGACCAGCACCGCGGAACGCAGGGCGCGCTGGGGCGGCGACGCGGTCCCCGAGGGCTTCGTCCGCTTCTCGGTCGGGGTGGAGGACGCGGCCGACATCCTGCGGGACGTGACGCAGGCCCTGGACGCCGCCGCGCGCTGATTTCGTCCGTTCATCTCAAACAGATATATCTACGTAGAGGGACCTACGCAGAATGGGTGGCCCGAGCCTCCCCCCTCGTGGCTCGGACCACCCTGGCTTTACGCGCGGAGATCCGCTCGAACAAGGCTAGTTGACTCTGCGTCAGTGTCCAATCACAGTTGCGATACAGACCTATCGATATATTTATATGTTGGGGTCGTACCGGTGGCCGGGAGGGAGCGGTTCCATGGATCTGGCTCTGCTGCGCACGTTCGTCACCGTGCACCGGGCCGGCTCCTTCACCAGGGCCGCCCAGCTGCTGGGACTGTCGCAGCCCGCCGTCACCAGCCAGATCCGCAGCCTGGAGCGGCAGGTGGGCCGCCCCCTGTTCCTGCGCCTGCCGCGCGGCGTCGCTCCGACCCCCGTCGGGGACGACCTGGCCCACCGGGTGGCCCCGCACCTCGACGCCCTCCTGGAGATAACCGAGGCGGACCTCGACGAGGAGTCGGGCAACCGCACCCTGCACCTCGCCGGGCCGCCCACCTTCACCTCCCTGCGCGCCCTCCCCGCCCTCGCCCCGCTGGTCGCCGAGGGCCTGCAGCTGCGGATCGCGCTGGCCGGCGAGGACGAGGCCCTGGCCGGCCTCGCCGCGGGCCACCACGACCTCTCCATCGGCACCCTCCGGCCGCGCGACCGGCTGCTGACCGCCAGCGCCCTGTGGGACGAGGAGCAGATACTCGTGGCCGCGCCCGTCTGGCAGGAGCGGATCGGCGGCCCGCTCGCGGTGCGCACCCACGGGGCACAGGTCCTCGACGGCATCCCCGTGATCTCCTACGACGAGGGCATGCCGTTGATCGACCACTACTGGTCGGCGGTCTTCGACACCACCCCTGCCATCGTCCCCGCCGTGGTCGTGCCCGACCTGAGGGCGGTCCTGGAGTGCGTGGTCGCCGGGGTCGGCATGGCCGTCCTGCCGCGCTACCTGTGCTGCGAGGCCATCACGGCGGGCGCCGCCAAGGCGCTCCTGGAGCCGCCGGTGCCACCCCTGCGCACGTACTTCGTCTCGGTGCGCGCCGGGACGCTCGCGCTGCCGCACATCGCGCGGGTGCACGAGCAGCTGATGCGCTCCTCCGCGGCCTGGTGACCGCGCGCCCGGCGTACGGCGGGTGACCTCCGCGAGAACGCGGCGTTCCGATTCGCCGTCCCGGAGGCGTTTGCCGCCTCCCGCGCCGCGGCAGATCTCAGGCATGCCCCCGGACATCGAAGCACCTGCCACGGGCGGTGCACCGACCGCCCCGGCCACCCGGCCGGTGGTCAAGCGCACCGCCCGTGCCATCCTGCTCGACGGCGACTCCCTCGTGCTCATCAAGCGCACCAAGCCCGGGCTCCACCCGTACTGGGTCACCCCCGGCGGCGGGGTCGAGGCCGAGGACGCCACCATCGTCGAGGCGCTCCACAGAGAGCTGGACGAGGAGCTCGGCGCCAAGGTCACCGATGTCGTCCCGGCCTTCGTCGACACCGTCGAGCACATCGGCGAGGACGGCTCGCACGGCGTGAAGGTGCAGCACTTCTTCGTGTGCCGGCTGGCCTCCATGGACCCCTCGCGGCGGCACGGCCCCGAGGTGGACGAGCCCTCGGGGACGTACGACGTGGTCCGCGTGCCCTTCAGCCGGGTCGGGCTCGCCTCCGTGGAGATCGTTCCGCTGACCCTGCGGCACTACCTGGACGGCAACATCGAAGGCGTGCTGGGACTGCTCTCGGCCGACCTCGGCTGACCTCGGGGCGGCCCGGCCGGCCCCGGGGCCGACCGGGGCGGCCTCAGACGCCGAACCAGCCCGGGCCCGCGCCGCCGGACCGCTCGGTGCGGGAGTGCGCGGCGTCGGCGGCCGCCCGGAAGTAGTCGCCGCCCTTGCGCCGCACGTCGTCGGTGCCCCAGGCCCGGCCGCCCTGCAGGGGCACCTTCGCCATCCGCGGGATGTGCTTCGAGCAGTGGACGTACGCCTCCACGACGCTCACCCGTACCCACAGCTGAGGCCTGCGGCCGGGCACCGCGTCCACCGGGAGCCAAGGGTGCAGGGCGCGCATCGCGCCGTCCGGGACCACCCGCGCGCGGCCGTTGACGTGCAGTCCGATCCGGTCCCGGGTGAAGTCGAGCATCAGGATGCCCACGTGCGGGTTCTCGCGCAGGTTGCCCAACGAGGCCATCACGCCGTTCCCCCGGTACTCGGGGTAGACCAGGGTCCGCTCGTCCAGCACGGTCAGGAAGCCGGGCGGGCCGGCCCTGAAGGTGCTGTCACACTCCCCCCGGGCGTCCGCCGTGGACAGGAAGAACATCTCCTGCCGCTCGGTGAACTCCCGCATCAGCGGGTTGAGGTGGTCCAGCACCTGTTCGGTGTAGAAGCGGTCCGCGCGGTCGGCCGTGCCCATCTCCTCCTGGACGCGGTGCTCTCCCGCGCTTCCGGGACGTTCCTGCGGCAACGTTTCTCCTCGTGGGGGGGGTGGGGGCCCCGGGGGGCGTGGGCGGAGCGGATTCAGTCGCCGGCCGCGACCAGTTCCTCGATCAGGTCGTGCCGGATGCGCTGGGAGGGCATGCCGCTGCGCACGAGGGTGTCGACGCCGCTGCGGATCATCCCGGGCGGCCCGCTGAGGTACGCGTCGTACTCGGGCCAGGGGCCGTACTGCCGCACGATCTCGGGGAGCGGGCCGTGCAGCCCCACTTCGCCGCGGCCGTGGGAGACCACGGGGCGCACCGAGAGCCAGGGGTGGCGCCGGGCGAGCCCCACCAAGGTGTCCAGGTCGTACAGGTCGTGGTCGCTGCGGGCGCCGTAGAAGACGTCCATGGCACGGCGGCGGCCGTGCTCGGCAACGTCTTCGACCAGGGCCTTGATGGGGGCGATGCCGGTGCCGCCGCCCAGGCAGAGCAGTCCGTTGTCGGTGCTGTGGTCCACGACCATGGAGCCGCCCGGAGGACCGAGCCGCAGCACGTCGCCGGGCCGGGCCCGGTGGACCAGCGCCCCGCTGACCCAGCCGGCCGGCACGGCCTTCACGTGGAAGACCAGCAGGCCGTCCGGGCGGGGGGCGCTGGCGAAGGAGTAGTGCCGCCAGACCCGCGGCCACCAGGGCGTCTCCAGCGTCGTGTACTGGCCCGCGAGGAAGGGGTAGGGCTGGTCGGGGCGAACGCTGAGCACCGCGATGTCGGAGGTGCGCGGTTCGTGGCTGACGATCTCCGCCTGCCACCAGGGCGGCGCGTGCTTCTCGTCGGCCGCCGCCGCGTCGATCATGATCTGCGAGATCGCCGTGTAGGCGCGCACCCAGGCCGCCTCGACCTCGTCGTTCCAGACCGCCGAGGCGTACCGGGTCAGCGCCCCGATCAGGCATTCCCCCACGGCCGGATAGTGCTCGGGCCGGGTGCCGTATTTCCGGTGGCCGCGGCCCAGGTGGGACAGGTATTCGGTGAGTATCTCGGCGTCGTCTATGTGTTCCGCGGCGGTGAGGAGCGCTTTCAACAATCGGTCGCGCTGCGCGTCCATCGCGGCCGGAAAGAGTTCGCGCAACTCCGGATGCCGTATGAACAAAAGTGCATAGAAATACGACGTCGTCTTGTCGGCTACGGGCGCGACCTCCTCCATCGTCCGCCGGATGAGCAGTGCGTCCGCGCTCGGCTGCCGCGACCGCGGCCGGGCCTCCGCCCGGGGCGGGGGCTGCCGGTCCGGCGGCTGCGGATGGTGCCGCGGCCCCGGCGCGTCCTGCGGGGGGCCGGGCCGCGGCAGCGCCGGGCCGGGGCCGGTGCTCCGCCCGGCTCCCGTGCCCACCGGCCTTATGGGCCGTACCGGGCGGCTCGGCTCGCCGCCGTCCCCGCCCTCGTGGTGGGGTCTCGGCCCGTCAGGGGGTGTGTGCGGCGTGAACCATCCGGAGGACCCAGCCCCGGCTCCCTTTCCCGGTTCGGCCGCGTTCGTGGTCAGAGCGTCCATGGTCAGCTTCGCCTCGAGCTTCTCCCGGTCGGTGTCCGTACATCGGCCACACATCCTGCGCGGAAAGCCTGCCAGGACTTCACGCCGTCCGGACAAATAGCCGGAAGTACGGGAAACGCGGTTACCGATCCCGTTAAGCTCAGCCGAATGTGAAGCCCCGCTGCCGCGGAACCCTGACGACCCTACCCCGAGTCACTGCTTTCACAACCGTCACTCAATTCCCGTGACGATCACCACAGTTCCACCGTCACGTATTCAGCCCACGACCAGCGCATACGCTTCACGCAAATCGCGCCCCGTGTACGCATGGCTGGCCAGCCCGCTCACGTGGTGGTCCCCGTTGACCGCGACCGACACCGGCACCGCCGCGAAGAGCGCCGTGTCCGACAGCGAGTCCCCGTACGCCACGCACTCCGCGCGGCTGACCCCGTACCGGGCGCACAGCTCGTCCGCCGCCGTCACCTTCGTCTCCGGCAGCAGGATCCCCGCCACGTCCAGGCCCGCCGCCGGGCCGAACGGGACCTCCGGGAAGGCCGACGCCCGGACCGCGTGCACCCCCCACTCCAGCAGCCGGCGCACGAAGAAGTCCGGGGAGAGCGACACCACCGCGCAGTGCTCCCCGCGGGCGGCGATGTCCGCCCACACCTCCCGTATCCCGGCCAGCCACGGGGCGCCCTCGAACGCCGCCGCCACCTGCGCCCGGGTGAGCGCCCGCCACAGCTCGTACGCCCGCTCCGCGTAGCCCGGCGGGTCCAGCAGACCCCGCCCGAGCGCGTGCTCCAGCTCGCGGAACTCCGCCACCAGCCCCAGCTCCCGGGCGAGTTCCATGCTCGCCGAGGAGCCGTGCATCAGCGTCCCGTCCATGTCGAAGATGTGCAGCCGTCCCACGCGGTCCCTCCCTCGTCACCCGCCGCCCGGCCGGTCCCCGGCGGCGTCCCTCCGAACAACCGGGCGGCGTCCTCCGCCGCCCCGCGGACCGCGGGCCTGCGGTCCGCCGCCCGCCAGGCCAGCGCGACCGTGCAGCGCACGTCCCCGGCCAGCGGCACGATCACCACGTTCGACCGCGCGTAGTGCTCGTCGGTCGCCGTGCTCGCCAGTGCGCAACCCCGCCCCGCCGCCACGAGTTCGAGCGTCTCCTCCAGTGACCCCGACGGCACCGTCCCGGCCACGTGGGCCACGCCCACGGCCGACGGATGGCGGAAGCCGGCGTAGGCCGCGTCCCCGGTCCGCGGCACCACCCAGGTCCTGCCGCCCAGTTCGGCGGGCGCGACCTCGGTCCTGCGGGCCAGCGGGTCCGTCGCGGGCAGCGCCACGCAGCGCCGGTCGCTGGAGACGGTCACCATCCCCAGTCCCGGGGCGTCCAACGGGGGCCACACGATGGCCAGGTCGGAGTGCCCGTCCAGCAGCCCGCAGGAGGGATCGTCGAAGTCGTAGCGGCGCAGCCGCACGTCGCCCGGGGCGCGGGCCTGGACCAGGTCCAGCAGCTCTCGGGTGCGGCCGGCCGCCGCCTCCCCCAGGAAGCCCACGGTGAACGGCCGGGACGCCCCGTCCAGCAGCCCCTCGAGTTCGTCCGCGGCGTCGACCGCCGCCACCGCGTGGGCCAGGATCCGTCGTCCCAGGTCGGTCAGTTCGACCCGTTCGCGGTTCCGCACCAGCAACGGCCGCCCCGCGGCGGCCTCCAGCCGGCGCACCGACTCGCTCACCGTGGGCTGCCGTACGTCGAGTTGCCGCGCGGCCGACGAGAACGAACCCGTACGCGCCACCGCCACGAACGCCCGCAGGCCGGGCAAGGTCAGCGTCACTCCCGGAGGATAGCCAGGCTCCGGCCGATGCCCATAGGGGAAAACTATGGGTGCCGCCCGCCGCCGCCACGGCACGCTGCCCGCATGACATCCCCCACGGCCCCCGTGCGCCGCCTCACCCCCGCCGACCTCCCCGCCTGCAGCGCGCTGGCCGTCAGCCGCGACTGGGGCGCCGAGGAGCACAAGTGGCGCTTCCTGCTCACCCACGGCACCGGTTACGGCATCGACGCCCCCGACGGCGACGGCCTGGCCGCCACCACCGTCCTGACGCGCTACGCGGGCGGCCTGGCGGCGGTCAGCATGGTCCTGGTCGCGGCCCGGTACGAGGGGCAGGGCCTCGGGCGGCGGATCATGACCCACGTCCTGGCCGAGGCGGGCGACGACACCGTCACCCTGCACGCCACCGACCGCGGCCGCCCCCTCTACGAGAAGCTCGGCTTCCGGGCGGTCGGCACCGTCGTCACCCACCGCGGCCGCTTCGCCCCGCCGGTGCCCGCCGGGACCGACGGTCCCGCCGCCGCGCAGCCGCGGCCCTTCACCGATGCCGACCTGCCGGCCCTGCTCGCCCTCGACGCCGAGGTGTTCGGCGCGGACCGCTCACCCCTCCTGCGCGACCTGCCGCGGTTCGCCGAACGCGTCCTGGTCGCCGAGGAGGACGGTGTCCTGACCGGTTACGCCTCGGCCTGGCTCAACGCGGACACCCTGGTCGTGGGTCCCGTCGTCGCCGGGAGCGCGGCCGGGGCCAAGGGGCTGATCGACGCGATCACCCGCGACGCGGGCACACCCGTCCGCCTCGACCTGCGCACCGGCACCCCCGGCGGTCTCGACGGCTGGGCCGCGGAGCACGGCGTGGCCCCCGTCTTCCCCAACACCCTCATGGTGCTCGGTGACCGTGACCTGCCCGGCGACGAACACCGCCGCCACGCACCGCTGATGGTGGCACTGAGCTGAGCCGCCGTCCTGCCGCGCGGAGGTCGCACGGCGGATCCCGCCCGCGGACGGCTCAGGTCTGGGCCATGTCCACGAAGCGCGAGTAGTGGCCCTGGAAGGCCACGGTGATGGTGGCCGTGGGGCCGTTGCGGTGCTTGGCGACGATCAGGTCGGCCTCGCCCGCGCGCGGGGACTCCTTCTCGTAGGCGTCCTCGCGGTGCAGCAGGATCACCATGTCCGCGTCCTGCTCGATGGAGCCCGATTCACGCAGGTCGCTGACCATGGGCTTCTTGTCCGTGCGCTGTTCGGGGCCACGGTTCAGCTGGGAGAGCGCGATGACCGGCACCTCGAGCTCCTTCGCCAGGAGCTTGAGGTTGCGGGACATGTCGGAGACCTCCTGCTGACGGCTCTCGGGCCGGCGCGAACCGCCCGCCTGCATCAGCTGGAGGTAGTCGATGACGACCAGCCGGAGGTCGTTGCGCTGCTTGAGCCGACGGCACTTGGCCCGGATCTCCATCATCGACAGGTTCGGCGAGTCGTCGATGTAGAGGGGCGCCGCGGAGACGTCGGGCATGCGGCGGGCCAGCCGCGTCCAGTCGTCGTCGGTCATGTTGCCGGAACGCATGTGGTGCAGGGCGACCCGGGCCTCGGCGGACAGCAGGCGCATCGCGATCTCGTTGCGGCCCATTTCGAGGGAGAAGAAGACGCTGGGCATGCCGTTGGTGACCGAGCAGGCGCGGGCGAAGTCCAGCGCGAGCGTGGACTTGCCCATCGCGGGACGGGCGGCGATGACGATCATCTGGCCCGGGTGCAGGCCGTTGGTGAGGGAGTCCAGGTCGGCGAAGCCGGTGGGCACCCCGGACATCTGGCCGCTGCGCGAGCCGATGGCCTCGATCTCGTCGAGGGCGCCCTCCATGATCTCGGAGAGCGGGAGGTAGTCCTCGCTGGTGCGCTGCTCGGTGACGGCGTAGATCTCGGCCTGCGCGGAGTTGACGATCTCGTCGACGTCGCCGTCGGCGGCGTACCCCATCTGTGTGATGCGCGTGCCCGCCTCGACGAGCCGGCGCAGGACCGCGCGCTCGTGCACGATCTCCGCGTAGTACTCGGCGTTGGCGGCGGTGGGCACCGCGTTGACGAGGCTGTGCAGGTAGGGGGCCCCGCCCACGCGCACGAGCTCACCGCGCTTGGTCAGCTCGGCGGCGACGGTGATGGGGTCGGCGGGCTCACCGCGGGCGTAGAGGTCGAGGATCGCGGCGTAGATGGTCTCGTGGGCGGGCCGGTAGAAGTCGGCGCCCTTCAGCACCTCGACGACGTCGGCGATGGCGTCCTTGGACAGCAGCATGCCGCCGAGCACCGACATCTCGGCGTCCAGGTCCTGCGGGGGTACGCGTTCGAAGCCGGCCGCTCCGCGGTCGTCGTCACGGTCGCGGTCGCGGTCCCGCTCGTCCCTCCGGCGGAAGCGGGAGACGGGCAGGCGGTCACCGGGACCGTCCGGCGGGAACGGCGGCTCGCTCCCCCAATGGTCGTCCGCGGGTTCGGGCTGGCTCACCCCCTGTCACCTCCTCCCCTCCGGCGCGGACCGCTGCGTCGTGTTCCATTTCCTACGCCACGGCTCTGACAATCAGCCGCCCGGACACACCTGTGGCACGTCGGGCGACGCCCCACGGTAGGGGTCCGCGGGGCCCACAGCCAAGACGGTTATCCACAGGGGCTGGGGATGACCTGTTGAAGAACCGCCCCTACCTGTGGAGAAGCCCGCTCCAGCTGTGTACAGGGCGGGGGACAGCGCGGTGGACAAGCACACAATCACGCAATGATCACGTGGCTGACCTGCGCTTTCTTCATCCACCCACTGTGGACAAGAAAAACTTGCCCGCTCGGCCCAAGATCACGACAAACGGCACGGAGGAGATCACCCTGTGCAGCCGCAAGTAAGAGGCTGCATTGCCTTGCATCCCTTACATGTGGATGATTACCCTTGCCGGGTGCCCCAGGTCGCCGAACACTCCGCCCAGCAGGCCGTACGCCGCCACGACCGCGAGATCATAGGCCTCGCGCTGCCCGCCTTCGGCGCGCTGGTCGCCGAACCGCTCTTCCTCATGGCCGACAGCGCGATCGTGGGCCACCTCGGCACGTCGCAGCTCGCCGGGCTCGGTGTCGCGGGCGCCCTGCTGACCACCCTCGTCGGCGTCTTCGTCTTCCTCGCCTACGCCACCACCGCCGCCGTCGCCCGCCGGGTCGGCGCGGGCGACCTGCCCGCGGCGATCCGCCAGGGCATGGACGGCATCTGGCTCGCCCTCCTCATCAGCGCCACCGCGGTCGCCGTCGCCGTCCCCGCGGCACCCGCCCTCGCCGACCTGTTCGGCGCCTCGGGCACCGCGGCGCCGTACGCCGTCACCTACCTGCGGATCAGCGCCCTCGGCATCCCCGCGATGCTCGTCGTCCTCGCCGCCACCGGTGTGCTGCGCGGGCTGCAGGACACCCGTACCCCGCTCTACGTCGCCGTCGGCGGCTTCGCCGTGAACGCCGTGCTCAACGTGGTGCTGGTGTACGGCGCCGGCCTCGGCATCGCCGGCTCCGCCTGGGGCACCGTCATCGCCCAGAACGCGATGGCGGCCGTCTACCTCGCCGTCGTGGTCCGCGGCGCCCGCCGGCACGGCGCCTCGCTCCGGCCCGAACTCGCCGGCATCCGCGCCTGCGCCCAGGCCGGGACGCCCCTGCTGATCCGCACCCTGAGCCTGCGGGCCGTCCTGCTGCTCGCCACCGTGGTCGCGGCCCGGCTCGGGGACGCCTCCGTCGCCGCCCACCAGATCACCACCACCCTCTGGTCGCTGGCGGCCTTCGCCCTGGACTCCATCGCCATCGCGGGTCAGGCCATCATCGGCCGCTACCTCGGCGCCGACGACGTGGCCGGGGCCCGGGCCGCGTGCCGCCGCATGGTGCAGTGGGGCATCGCCTCCGGCGTGGTGATCGGCCTGCTCCTGGCCGTCTCCCGGCCGCTGATCGCCCCGCTGTTCACCCCGGACCCGGCCGTGCGCTCCCAGTTGACGACCGTCCTGCTGGTGGCGGCGCTCTCCCAGCCGGTCTGCGGCGTGGTCTTCGTGCTGGACGGGGTCCTCATCGGCGCCGGCGACGGCACCTACCTGGCCTGGTCGACGGTCGTCACCCTCGCCGTCTTCGCCCCGGTGGCGCTGGCCGTACCGGCCCTGGGCGGGGGACTCACCGCCCTGTGGTGGGCGATGGGGCTGATGATGCTCACCCGGCTGGCCGGGCTCCACTGGCGCGCCCGCTCGGGGAAGTGGGCCGTCACCGGCGCCGTACGCGCCTGACCCGCAGGTCATCCCGCACGCCTTCCGCACGGCTCCCGTACGTGAACGACGCCGGGCCCGGAACCTCGCGGTTCCGGGCCCGGCGTTCACTCGGTGCGCGAGTGTCAGGAAGCGACGACCTCGACGTCGAGAGCGGCCTCGACCTCGGGATGCAGACGCACCGACACCTTGTGCGAGCCCAGCGTCTTGATCGGGGAACCGATCTCGATCCGGCGCTTGTCCACGTCCGGACCGCCCGCGGCCTTGACGGCGGCGGCGATGTCGGCCGGGGTCACCGAACCGAACAGCCGGCCGGCGTCGCCCGCGCGGGTCGACAGCTTGACCTTGACGCCCTCGAGCTGCGCCTTGAAGGAGTTGGCCTGCTCGACGGTCGCGATCTCACGGATCCGGCGCGCGCGGCGGATCTGCTCGACGTCCTTCTCGCCACCCTTGGTCCACGCGATCGCGAAGCCGCGCGGGATCAGGTAGTTGCGGGCGTAGCCGCTCTTGACCTCGACGACATCGCCGGCGGCACCGAGGCCACTGACCTCGTTGGTGAGGATGATCTTCGCCATTGCTCGGTCACCCTTCCTTAGCGAGCGGTCGAGGTGTAGGGCAGCAGCGCCATCTCACGGCTGTTCTTCACGGCCGTGGCGACGTCGCGCTGGTGCTGGGTGCAGTTGCCGGTGACCCGGCGGGCACGGATCTTGCCGCGGTCGGAGATGAACTTCCGCAGCAGGTTCGTGTCCTTGTAGTCGACGTAGGTGATCTTGTCCTTGCAGAACACGCAAACCTTCTTCTTAGGCTTGCGAGCAGGCGGCTTCGCCATTGTCTCTCTCCAGTGTGATCAAGAATTTTGGTACGCCGCCGCCCTTAGAAGGGCGGCTCGTCCGAGAAACCGCCGCCGCCGCCGGAGCCACCGCCCCAGCCGCCGCCACCGCCGCCCTGGCCACCACCGGCCGGAGCGCCGGTCGCCCACGGATCGGCGTCGGGCGCACCGCCCTGGCCGCCACCGGGGCCACCGCCCCAGCCGCCGCCCTGGCCGCCACCGCCGCCGCCGTAACCGCCCTGGCCGCCGCGCGAGGCACCGCCGCCGCCGCTGGCCCGGGTGATCTTGGCGGTCGCGCTGCGCAGGCTGGCGCCGACCTCGTCGACGTCCAGCTCGTAGACCGTCCGCTTGACGCCCTCGCGGTCGTCGTACGAGCGCTGCTTCAGACGGCCCTGCACGATGACGCGCATGCCCTTCTGGAGCGACTCGGCCACGTTCTCCGCCGCCTGCCGCCAGACCGAGCACGTGAGGAAGAGGCTCTCGCCGTCCTTCCACTCGTTGGTCTGCCGGTCGAAGGTGCGGGGAGTGGACGCGACACGGAACTTCGCGACCGCCGCACCGGACGGGGTGAAGCGCAGCTCGGGGTCGTCGACGAGATTGCCGACGACCGTGATGACGGTCTCGCCTGCCATGGTGAGTGACCTCTCGGCTTTGCTTGGCTTCTCGGTTTCCCGACTGCCTGAGCCGTCAGGCTCAGTGGGTCTCGGGACGGAGGACCTTGGTCCGGAGGACCGACTCGTTCAGGTTCATCTGACGGTCGAGCTCCTTGACGACCTCAGGAGTGGCGTTGAGGTCGATGACCGAGTAGATGCCCTCGGGCTTCTTCTTGATCTCGTACGAAAGACGACGACGGCCCCAGGTGTCGACCTTCTCGACCTTGCCGCCGCCATTGCGGACGACGCCGAGGAAGTTCTCGATCAGCGGGGAGACAGCACGCTCCTCGAGATCGGGGTCGAGGATCACCATCACCTCGTAGTGACGCATGTGGAACCCACCTCCTTTGGACTCAGCGGCCACGGCGTTTCCGTGGCAGGAGGGTTTGCATCGCGTCGCAACGGTATCGCGGCCCACCGACAACGCCCGCGGCGTTCCGGGGATCGCTCCCCGAAGGCCCTTCGGGACCGTCGTGTGGACCTGCACAGACACCGGTGCAGACGGTACACACTACCCGCCTCGTGGCTTCCGGTTGAAATCCGGCCCCGGAAGCCCGCAATCTGTACACATCGGGTGTGTCCGGCGCTACGATGCGCCACCTCTCCATCACGGAGGTGCCCTATGGCACAGGCAGTGCGACCCACCACCGGCAGCCGTCTCTACCAGCGGATCCTCAGCACCCTCAACTCGGACGGCCGACCCCACCCGGTGGAGAACACCCTGGCCGTCGCGACCGTCGTGCTCGGCCTGATCTCCTCCATCGCGGCGTTCTGGAGCGGGCTGCACCTGCTCAGCTCCTGGGCCGGCCTGGTCGGCATCCTCGTGGGCGCCGTCGGGCAGTACCGCTCCGCCACCACGGCCGAGCGCTTCTTCTTCATCATCGGCATGGGGCTGGCCGCGGTCGGCTTCTACATCGGCATGGCCCACGGCGGCCTCTTCGGCGGGGTGGTGTCCTAGCCCTCGTTTCCCGGCCCTCGCCGGGCGAAGCCGCGGACCTAGTTGTCCACAGCCCTCGTGGGGGCGTTCGCCGTTCGCAGTAGGCTTCGGCGCAGTAGTGCAGTCAGCAATGCCGTAGCCGCAGCGATGGGGAGCGCCCCGCATGAGCTTGACCCTGAGGACCATCAGTCGGGAACAGCACCTGGCGTACATCCAGAGCCTGCCCTCGGCAAGCCACTGCCAGGTTCCCGCCTGGGCGGACGTCAAGACGGAGTGGCGCTCGGAGAACCTCGGCTGGTTCGACGACAAGACCGGTGAGCTGATCGGCGCCGGCCTGGTGCTCTACCGGCAACTGCCCAAGGTGAAGCGCTACCTCGCCTACCTCCCCGAGGGCCCGGTGATCAACTGGTACGCGCCCAACCTGGAGGAGTGGCTGCGCCCGATGCTGGCGCACCTGAAGCAGCAGGGCGCGTTCTCCGTGAAGATGGGCCCGCCGGTCGTCATCCGCCGCTGGGACGCGGCCGCCATCAAGTCCGGCATCGCCGACCCGGACGTCAAGCGCCTGCGCGACGTCGAGGCCACCTTCATCGAGCCCCGCGCCTTCGAGGTGGCCGACCGGCTGCGCCGCATGGGCTGGCAGCAGGGCGAGGACGGCGGCGCCGGCTTCGGCGACGTGCAGCCCCGCTACGTCTTCCAGGTCCCGCTGGAGAACCGCAGCCTGGACGACGTCCAGAAGGGCTTCAACCAGCTGTGGCGGCGCAACATCAAGAAGGCCGAGAAGGCCGGCGTCGAGGTCGTCCAGGGCAGCTACGACGACCTCCCCGTGTGGCAGCAGCTGTACGAGGTGACCGCCGAGCGCGACCACTTCCGCCCGCGGCCTCTGTCCTACTTCCAGCGCATGTGGCAGGTCCTCAACTCCGAGGACCCCAACCGCATGCGGCTGTACTTCGCCCAGCACGAGGGCGAGGCGGTCGCCGCCGCGACGATGCTCGTCGTCGGCCGGCACGTCTGGTACTCGTACGGGGCCTCGGCCAACCACAAGCGCGAGGTCCGGCCGAGCAACGCCATGCAGTGGCGGATGCTGCGGGACGCCTACGCGCTCGGCGCGAGCGTGTACGACCTGCGCGGCATCAGCGACTCGCTCGACGAGAGCGACCACCTCTTCGGTCTCATCCAGTTCAAGGTGGGCACCGGCGGGCAGGCTGCCGAATACTTGGGCGAGTGGGACTTCCCGCTCAACAAGCTCCTGCACAAGGCGCTCGACATCTACATGTCCCGCCGCTGACCCACCTGCCCGACCGACCGCAGACACCGCAGAAAGGTCCTCGTTCCGGCCATGGCGCTCACCCTGTACGTCGACACCGCGCGCTGGCGTGCGCACCAGCAGTCCGTGGCGGAGCAGTTCCCCGGGCTGGTCCCCGTCTGCAAGGGCAACGGGTACGGCTTCGGGCACGAGCGCCTGGCCGAGGAGGCGATCCGGCTCGGCTCGGACGTCCTCGCCGTGGGCACCACGTACGAGGCCGCCCGGATCAAGGACTGGTTCGGGGGCGACCTGCTGGTGCTGACCCCGTACCGGCTGGGCGAGGAGCCGGTGCCCCTGCCGGACCGCGCCATCCGCTCCGTGTCCTCCGTAGAAGGCGTGCGCGGCCTGGTCGGCGCGCGGGTGGTCATCGAGGTCATGAGCAGCATGCGGCGCCACGGCGTCAGCGAGGACGACCTGGTCAAGCTGCACTCGGCCATAGACGACGTCCGCCTGGAGGGCTTCGCCATCCACCTGCCGCTGGACCGCACCGACGGCTCCGACGCGGTGGAGGAGGTCTTCCGCTGGATGGAACGGCTGCGCGCGGCCCGGCTGCCGCTGCACACCATGTTCGTCAGCCACCTGAAGGCCGGCGAGCTGACCCAGCTGCGCAACCAGTTCCCGCAGACCCGCTTCCGCGCCCGGATCGGCACCCGGCTGTGGCTCGGCGACCACGAGGCCACCGAGTACCGGGGCGCCGTCCTGGACGTCACCCGCATCGCCAAGGGCGAGCGCTTCGGCTACCGCCAGAACAAGGCCTCCGAGGACGGCCACCTGGTCGTCGTGGCGGGCGGTACGTCGCACGGGGTGGGCCTGGAGGCCCCCAAGGCCATGCACGGCGTCATGCCGCGCGCCAAGGGCGTCGCGAGGGCCGGTCTGGCCACCATCAACCGCAACCTGTCGCCCTTCGTGTGGGCCGGCAAGCAGCGCTGGTTCGCCGAGCCCCCGCACATGCAGGTGTCGATCCTCTTCCTGCCGGGCGACGTGGCGCCCCCGGCGGTCGGGGACGAGCTGGTGGCGCACCTGCGGCACACGACGACCACGTTCGACCGCGTCGTCGACCGCTGAACGCCCCGGGCGTCCCCTCCGCTCAGTGGGGCGGGGCCGGCGGCGCCGGGTCCACGCCCCACTGCACCGGGCGCGCCTCGCCGTAGCCGTGACCGTCCTCGGGCCCGCCCTGCAGCGGCGCCGCGTGCCGGGGCTGGTGCGGGGACCGCCCCAGCACGAACGCGTCCTCCGCCCCGTCCAGCACGCCCCCCGAGGGGTCGTCCGAGCCGTCCTGGCGGACCGCGTCGCGCTCGGGGAAGACGATGTCGCGGACGACGACCACGCACAGGTACAGCGTCCCGATCAGGTGCGCCGCGATGGCCAGGTGGTAGCCGTCCTGGGGCAGGCCCTTGCTGTTGCCGCCCGTCGTGTACGCCAGGTACGACCAGATCCCGAGGAAGTACATGACCTCGGCCGCCTGCCAGATCAGGAAGTCCCGCCAGCGCGGCCGGGCGAGCGCCGCGAGGGGCACCAGCCACAGCACGTACTGCGGCGAGTAGACCTTGTTGGTCAGGATGAAGGCCGCCACGACGAGGAAGGCCAGCTGCGCGAAGCGCGGGCGCCGCGGGGCGAAGAGGGTCAGCCCCGCCATGCCGGCGCAGAACAGCAGCATGAGCGCGATGGCGTAGGAGTTCGCGCCGTCGATGGACTTGCCGGTCTGCTGGGAGATGATCAGCCAGACCGAGCCGTAGTCGACGCCCCGTTCCTGGCTGAAGGTGTAGAACTTCGCCCAGCCGTCCCGGGCGAGCAGCATCACGGGAAGGTTCACCACGAACCAGGCCACCGCGGCACCGCCCACCGCCGCGCTCCAGGCCTTCAGCTTCCCGGCCCGCAGGCACAACAGGAACAACGGCCCCAGCAGCAGCACCGGGTAGAGCTTGGCGGCCGTCGCCAGCCCGATCAGGATGCCCGCGGCCAGCGGCCGGTTGCGCGACCACAGCATCATCCCGGCCGCCGCGAGGGCGACCGCGAAGAGGTCCCAGTTGATGGTCGCGGTCAGCGCGAACGCGGGCGCCAGCGCGACCAGCAGCGCGTCCCACGGGCGGCGCCGGTTGGTCCGGGCGACGCAGACCGCGATGACGGCGGTGCAGACCAGCAGCATCCCGGCGTTGACCAGCCAGTAGATCTGCTCCCGGTGCTGGATCGTGCCGCCGTGCGGGGTGAGCCAGGAGGCGACCTCCATGAACAGCCCCGTCAGGACCGGGTACTCCAGGTAACCCATGCCGCCGGAGACCGTGTCCGGGATGCGGTCGAAGTACGGGACGAGGTCGTCGGCGAAGCCCCGGCCGTAGTACAGGTGCGGGATGTCGGAGTAGCAGGCGTGGCTGTACTGGGCGTTCGCCCCGTAGAACCAGCCGCTGTCGTAGCACGGCAGCTTCTGCACCATGCCCAGCGCGAACATCCCGATCGCGACCAGCACGACCACGCGCAGGGGGTTCCACCACCCCCGCCGCCCCACGGCCGCGAAGCGGCCGAGCGGGCCGCCGATGACCTCGCTCCCGGCCACGGCGACCGGGTCCTCGCGGGTCGGGGGCACGACCGCCTCGGCCTCCGAGGCCTCGTGGTGGGGGTCTTCGCGCACGATCGTCATGGGCCACATCCTGCCCTACATCGCCACGCGCGGAGCGTCGGATCCCCACGCAGCCCTCCACCCGGCGGGAACGCCCGCGGCCGCGGAGGGCGTGCTGCCCTCCGCGGCCGCGGGTCACTGCTCTGCGCAACGCGGGGCGGTCAACCGCCATTGCCTCCTAGGAGCCCGCCGTTGTTGCCGTTGCCTCCGTTGCCCCTGCCGGTGGTACTGGAGGACGGGGTCGACGACGGTGTCCCGCCCGTGCCGCCGTCCGTGGCTCCACCGTCGTTGCCACCACCGCCGTCCTGGCAACCCCACTGCCAGGGCTTGCAGGCCCCGGAGTCGGTCGGGGTCGGCGTGGTCTGCGGCTGCGAGATGGTCGGGGTCGGGTTCGTGGTCGCCGACTCGGTCGGGCTGGCCGAGACCGAGGGGCTCGGCGACGGGGCGCCGGCCTGGTCCTTGACCTCGCCGATCTTCCCGGGGTCCGGGAAGCCTTCGTCCTTCCCCGAGAGCGCCTCGGTCATGTACTTCGCCCAGACCTCCGCCGGCATCTCACCACCGTGCGCGGAGTCCTTCCCCGCGGTGCCCGCCATGCCGATCAGACCGGGCTTCTTGGGGTTCTCCCGGAACAGGACCACCGAGGTCGACAGCTGCTTGGTGTACCCGACGAACCAGGCGGACCTGGTTCCCTTCTCGCTGTCCGTGGTACCCGTCTTGCCCGCCACCGTGCGGCCGACCGCCAGGGCCTTCTGACCGGTGCCGTTCTTGACCACGTTCTGCAGCACGTCGGTGACGTTGTTGGCGACGTTGCTGTCGATCGCGTCCCGCTTGATCTTCGGCTTGCCGAAGCCCGGCAGGACCTTGCCGCCCGCGACCACCTTGGTGACGGAGTAGGGCTCGGCCTGCGTGCCCGACGAGGCGAACGTCGCGTAGGCGTCGGCCATGCGGATGGCGGACGGCTTGGACGTACCGATCGAGAACGAGGCGTTCAGGGACTCGAAGCTCGAATCCAGCACGCCCGCGTTCTTCGCCATCTCGGCCACCTTGGGCAGTCCGACGTCCTCGCCGAGCTGCACGAAGGGGGTGTTGATGGACTGCTCCATCGCCTTGCGCAGCGTGATGTAGCCCCAGGGGTACCCGCTCTCGTTCTTCTGCTTGAAGACGCTGCCGTCCTTCTTCAGGACCCAGTTGCCTTCATGGTCCTTGATCTTGAGCAGGTCGTTGCCGTTGTACTTGCTCTGCGGCGACAGCCCGACGCCGTTGGTCTGATTGGTGCCGTACTGCATCGCCGCGGCCAGGACGAACGGCTTCCAGGTGGAACCGACGGGGACACCCGTGGTGTTGGCGTTGTTGTTGAACTGGCCGTGCTCGTAGCCCTCGCCGCCGTAGATGGCGACGATCTTGCCGTCACCCGGCACCACGGACGCCGCGCCGAACTGGACATACTTGTCGGCGTCGCGCTTCTTCGGGTTGATGTTGTCCTTGCGGACCTTGTCGACGGCCTTCTTGAGCGACTCGACCTTCGTCTTGTCGAAGGTCGTGTGGATCTCGTAACCGCCCTTGTCCAGCTGGCTCTGGCTGATGTCCGAGTGACTCAGCACGTAGCTCTTGGCGATGTCGACCAGGTAGCTGATCTGACCACTCATGCCGGCGGTCGCCTTGAGGCCCTGCGGCATCGGGTACTTGCTGACGGCCTCGGTGTACTCGTCCTTGTCGAGCTTGCCGTCCTTGTACATCTCGCCGAGGATCCACTTCCAGCGTTCCTCGGAGCGGGCCCGGTTCGCCTTCGCCGTCGCGGTGCTGTCGATGTTCGTGGCACCGGCCGGGTCGTAGTACGTCGGGCCCTTGAGCAGCGCGGCGAGGAAGGCGCACTGGCTCGGGGTGAGCTTGTCGGCGTCGACGCCGTAGTAGGTCTGCGCGGCCGCCTGGATGCCGTACGCGCTCCGCCCGTAGTACGAGGTGTTCAGGTAGCCCTGCAGGATGTCGGGCTTCTCGAGCTTCGTCCCCACCTTTATGGAGATGAAGAGCTCCTTGAACTTGCGGCTGACCGTCTGGTCCTGGCTCAGGTAGGTGTTCTTGACGTACTGCTGGGTGATCGTCGAACCGCCCTGCGCGTCACCACCCTTCGCCATGTTGAACAGGGCCCGGCCGACGCCCATGGGGTCCACGCCCGAGTCTTCGTAGAAGCTCTTGTTCTCCGCGGAGATCACCGCGTTCTGCATGGCCTTGGGGATGTCGGAGAGCGTCACGTTCTGCCGGTTGGCCCCCGTGCCGGTCGCCACCATGCGGCTGCCGTCGGCCCAGTAGAAGACGTTGTTCTGCGACTTGGCGGCGTCGTTCTCGTTGGGGATGCCCACCATCGCGTAGCCGACGCCCGCGACCGCGACCAGGCTGCCGAAGAAGAACAGGCACAGCCCGGAGGCGAGCTTCCAGGACGGCATCCAGCGGCGCCATCCGTCCTTCCCCCAACGGGGGTAATCGATGATGCGCTTCTTCGGGGGCTGGCCCCCGCCTCGGCCGCCCTGCGCGTCCGTGGCGCCACGGCGGCGGCCGCCCTTCTGCGTGGCCTGGGCGGCACGGCGCGCGGCTGCCCGCCCCTGGTACGGCGGCTCGGCCCCGCGGGACCGGCCCCCCGTACTCGCGCGGCCCCCCGCGCCGGCACCCGCACCCTGACGGGGGGGTTGTCCCATGCCCTGGCGCGGGCCGTGGCCCTGCCCCGAACCGGTTCCGTGCGTGCCGTACGGCTGCGGCGTGGGCGGCCCAGCGGCCCGCCGGCCGCCTGGCGGCGGGGGCGGCTGCTGCGCGCCGCGCCGGGCGGCGGCCCGGCCGTCGCCGGGCGACTGCGGCGGCTTGCGACGGTGCTCGCTCATGAACAGCTACTCCTAGGACAGGCGGAATCGCCTGAAAGCGGCAGTTGATTTCCGGTCCCCCCGGCGTGCGATGACCGCACTGCACCAGGGACAAGGACGCTCACTGGCGTCACACGGTTCCCGGTGCTCTGCATGGCGAACAGAGTACGCACGGTCAAAAGAGGTTCTAGCCAGATGTTCATCACATTCCGGGCGGTTGACGGTGGACGGATTTCGTGATGTGACGCCGGTCACCGTGAGCCGTCTTGCCGTACCGGGGAACTCGTTCTATCGTCTCGATGTATCGAGTCGATACATCACGGCGAGATAAGAGGCGACGAAGGCACGGACGGGAGGGAAACGAGGGCATGAGCAAACGCTCCGGCATCCTCGAGTTCGCCGTCCTGGGCCTGCTGCGCGAATCCCCGATGCACGGTTACGAGCTGCGCAAGCGGCTCAACACCTCGCTCGGTGTGTTCCGCGCGTTCAGCTACGGCAGCCTCTACCCCTGCCTCAAGACACTGGTCACCCAGGGCTATCTGGTCGAGGAGACCGGCCCTGACCCCGATCCGCTCGCCGCGCCGCTGGCCGGCCGACGGGCCAAGATCGTGTACCGGTTGACGGCGGCCGGCAAGGAGCACTTCGAGGAGCTCCTCGCCCACTCCGGCCCTGACGCGTGGGAGGACGAGCACTTCGCAGCTCGTTTCGCCTTCTTCGGCCAGACGTCCAGGGACGTACGGATGCGTGTCCTCGAGGGGCGGCGCAGCCGCCTCGAGGAGCGCCTGGAGAAGATGCGCGCGTCCCTCGCGCGTACCCGTGAGCGGCTCGACGACTACACGCTCGAGCTGCAGCGGCACGGCATGGAGTCGGTGGAGCGAGAGGTCCGCTGGCTGAACGAGCTGATCGAGACCGAGCGGGCAGGGCGTGACAAGCAGCCCCCGGCCGCTCCGTCCGCCGATGCCGAGCAGGACAACCAACAGGAAAACGGCGGACCCGGCACGCGCCGGGGACCCGCGTGACGATTACACAGGGAGCAACCGGAATGGGTTCGGTTCGCGTAGCCATCGTTGGCGTGGGCAACTGCGCCGCTTCGCTGGTGCAGGGTGTCGAGTACTACAAGGACGCCGACCCGGGCACCCGCGTGCCCGGCCTCATGCACGTGCAGTTCGGCGACTACCACGTGCGTGACGTCGAGTTCGTGGCGGCCTTCGACGTGGACGCGAAGAAGGTCGGTCTCGACCTCGCGGACGCCATCGGTGCCAGCGAGAACAACACCATCAAGATCTGCGACGTGCCGCAGAAGGGCCTGACCGTCCAGCGCGGCCACACCCTGGACGGTCTCGGCAAGTACTACCGCGAGACCATCGAGGAGTCCGCCGAGGAGCCGGTGGACGTCGTGCAGATCCTCAAGGACCGCCAGGTCGACGTGCTGGTCTGCTACCTGCCCGTGGGTTCCGAGGACGCGGCGAAGTTCTACGCGCAGTGCGCCATCGACGCCAAGGTCGCCTTCGTCAACGCCCTCCCGGTCTTCATCGCCGGCACCAAGGAGTGGGCGGACAAGTTCACCGAGGCCGGTGTGCCGATCGTCGGTGACGACATCAAGTCGCAGGTCGGCGCCACCATCACGCACCGCGTGCTGACCAAGCTCTTCGAGGACCGCGGTGTCATCGTCGAGCGCACCATGCAGCTGAACGTCGGCGGCAACATGGACTTCAAGAACATGCTCGAGCGCGAGCGCCTGGAGTCCAAGAAGATCTCCAAGACGCAGGCCGTCACCTCCCAGATCCCCGACCGCGACCTGGGTGAGAAGAACGTCCACATCGGCCCCTCGGACTACGTGGCCTGGCTGGACGACCGCAAGTGGGCGTACGTCCGTCTCGAGGGCCGTGCCTTCGGCGACGTGCCGCTGAACCTGGAGTACAAGCTCGAGGTCTGGGACTCCCCGAACTCCGCGGGTGTCATCATCGACGCGCTGCGCGCGGCGAAGATCGCCAAGGACCGCGGCATCGGCGGCCCGATCCTGTCGGCGTCCTCCTACTTCATGAAGTCCCCGCCGGTGCAGTACTTCGACGACGAGGCCCGCGAGAACGTGGAGAAGTTCATCCGCGGCGAGGTCGAGCGCTGAACAGCGGCTTAACCCCCGTCACCACTCGTCGTACGACGCGACCGCACAGGCCCCCGGGTATGGCACCCGGGGGCCTGTGCGTCATGTGAGGCTGTGCGCATGCCCGTTGTCCGTGATCTCCGTGTGCTGCTGCGCTTCCGGGACTTCCGCCGACTGCTGACGGTGCGGCTGCTGTCCCAGCTCTCTGACGGAGTCTTCCAGGTGGCGCTGGCGGCCTACGTGGTCTTCTCCCCGGAGAAGCAGACCTCGCCGGCCGCGATCGCCTCCGCGATGGCGGTCCTGCTGCTGCCGTACTCGCTCCTGGGGCCGTTCACGGGCGTCCTGCTGGACCGCTGGCGGCGCCGGCAGGTCCTCCTCCACTGCAACCTGCTGCGGGCGGCGCTCTCCGTCGGCACCGCCGTGCTGATGCTGCTGCGCGTCCCGGACTGGCTCTTCTACCTGTCCGCCCTCTCGGTCACCGGCATCAACCGCTTCGTGCTCGCGGGCCTGTCGGCCGCCCTGCCCCGGGTCGTCGACGGCGAGCGCCTGGTCATGGCGAACGCGCTGTCCCCGACCGCCGGCACGCTCGCGGCCACCGCCGGCGGGGGAGCGGCCTTCCTGGTGCACCTGGTGCTGGCCGAGGGCACCCGCTCCGACGTCCTGGTCGTGGTGCTGGGCGCCGTCCTCTACCTCTGTGCCGGGCTCGCCGCACTCACCCTGGGGCGGGACCTGCTGGGGCCGGACCCGTCCCGCATCCAGCCGCGGGTGGGCGAGGCGCTGCTCAGCACCTTCCGCGGCCTGGTGCACGGCTTGGGGCATCTGCGCCGGCGGCCGCGCGCCGCACGCGCCCTGGCCGCGATGACGGCGATGCGCTTCTGCTACGGCGGGCTCACGGTGACGGTGCTGATGCTCTGCCGCTACGCCTGGGCGGGATCCGACGGGACCGGCCGTGGAACGGCGGACGGACTGGCGCTGCTCGGGCTGGCGGTCGCCGTCTCGGGGGCGGGCTTCTTCGCGGCGGCCGTGCTCACCCCCTGGGCCACGGGCCGCTTCGGCACCTTCGGATGGATCACCGTCTGCGCGGGTTCGGCCGCCGTCCTGCTCCCCGCACTGGGCCTCCCCTTCGAGCCGGCGCCGGTGCTGGCGGCGGCCTTCGTGCTGGGGCTGGCCACCCAGGGGGCGAAGATCGCCACCGACACGGTGGTCCAGTCCTCGATCGACGACGCATACCGGGGGCGCATCTTCTCGATCTACGACGTGCTGTTCAACGTCGCCTTCGTCGGCGCCGCAGCCATCTGCGCGCTGGTCCTCCCGCCGGACGGTCGCTCCGTGGGGCTCCTCCTCGGGCTCTCCGCGGTCTACGCGGCGGTGGCGGTCGGCACCGCCGGGACTCCGCGTCGTTTCACGTGAAACACGAAGATCACCCCGCGTCCGCCGGTTTCACGTGAAACACATGCCCCGGCGGATGGGGTGTCCGACCCCTCCAGTAACGTTCGCGCGTTCACAGGAACTGACAGGTTCATCCCAGGGAGGGGAACGACCATGGCGACTCCGCCGCCCGACAACACCAACATTCCGGCCCCGCAAGGCCAGCCCGGCGCCTTCCCGCCGCCCCAGGGCCAGCCCGGCGCCTTCCCGCCCCCGCAGGGTCAGCCCGGCGCCTTCCCGCCGCCTGCCGCCCCGCCGCGGCGCGGCAGAAACATCGGCAAGCGCATCATCGGCGTGATCGTCACCATCGTGGTCATCATCGGCGTGCGGTTCGCCTTCTCCCAGTTCGACCAGACCGACGCCGAGACGTCGAAGGTCGGCAGCTGCCTCCACAACAAGGGCACCGAGCAGAGCCCGGACCTGGTGGACGCCGACTGCTCCTCCGGCGATGCACAGTTCAAGATCGTCAAGAAGTTCGACGACTCGACCGACCAGAAGCAGTGTGAGTCCGTCACCGAGTCGGACGTCTACTACACCCAGTCCGGGACCGACTTCAACAACGTGGTGCTCTGCCTGCAGACCATCAGCAAGTGACCGGACGGGCGTTAAGGCCGAGGGGGTCGTGTTTCACGTGAAACACGACCCCCTCGGCACGTCCACGGCCCGGACGGGGTGACGCTCAGCCCTGCGCGGCCCACCACTCCTTCAGTGCGGCCACAGCGGCCTCCTCGCCCAGCGGACCGTTCTCCAGGCGCAGCTCCAGCAGGTGGTTGTACGCCTTGCCGACCTGGGGGCCCGGAGGGATGCCCAGGACCTCCATGATCCGGTTGCCGTCCAGGTCCGGCCGGATCGCGTCCAGCTCCTCCTGGTCCTTCAACTGCGCGATGCGCTCCTCGAGCCCGTCGTAGGTGCGCGACAGGGCCCCCGCCTTGCGCTTGTTGCGGGTCGTGCAGTCGGAGCGGGTCAGCTTGTGCAGCCGGTCGAGCAGCGGTCCGGCGTCCCGGACGTAGCGCCGGACGGCGGAGTCGGTCCACTCCCCGGTCCCGTAGCCGTGGAAGCGCAGGTGCAGCTCGACCAGCCGGGCGACGTCCTTGACGGTGTCGTTCGGGTACTTGAGCTTGGTCAGCCGTCCCTTGGTCATCTTGGCGCCGACCACCTCGTGGTGGTGGAAGGAGACCCGTCCGTCGGGCTCGAAGCGCCGGGTCCGCGGCTTGCCGATGTCGTGCAGCAGCGCCGCGAGGCGCAGCACGAGGTCCGGCCCCTCCGTCTCCAGTGCCATCGCCTGGTCCAGGACGGTCAGCGTGTGCTCGTAGACGTCCTTGTGGCGGTGGTGCTCGTCACGCTCCAGGCGCAGCGCCGGCAGCTCCGGGAGGACCCGTGCGGCCAGGCCGGTCTCCACCAGTAGCTGCAGGCCCTTGCGGGGGTGGTCGGAGACGACCAGCTTGTTGAGCTCGTCCCGGATCCGCTCGGCGGAGACGATCTCGATGCGGTCGGCCATCTCCGTCATCGCCGTCACGACCTCGGGGGCCACCTCGAAGTCCAGCTGGGCGGCGAAGCGCGCGGCGCGCATCATCCGCAGCGGATCGTCGGAGAAGGACTCCTCCGGGGTGCCGGGAGTGCGCAGCACGCGCTGGGCGAGGTCACCGAGCCCGCCGTACGGGTCGACGAACTCCGCCTCCGGCAGGGAGACCGCCATCGCGTTGACGGTGAAGTCCCGGCGGACCAGGTCCTCCTCGATGGTCTCCCCGTAAGAGACCTCCGGCTTGCGCGAGGTGCGGTCGTAGGCCTCGGAGCGGTAGGTGGTCACTTCGATCTGGTAGCCGTACTTCCGGCAGCCGACCGTGCCGAAGGCGATGCCCACCTCCCAGACGGCCTCCGCCCACCCGCGGATGATCTTCAGTACCTGGTCGGGCCGGGCGTCGGTCGTGAAGTCCAGGTCGTTGCCGAGCCTGCCGAGCAGGGTGTCGCGGACCGATCCGCCGACGAGGGCAAGCCGGAATCCGGCGTCCTTGAAGCGACGGCCGAGCTCTTCGGCCACCGGCGCGATCACCGGCGCGGTCTTCAGGGTCTGGGGGGCGTTGTTGGCATTCGGCACAACAGAAAAGGGTACGTGGCCATGCGCCCCGCGGCGGACCGGTTTACCGGCATCCGCGATCTTGCCGACGCCTCCGCGCCCCCGGACTGTATCGATCTTGTGGCCCACTCACAGCACTTTGGGTCTTCGAGCATCGTTACCATTCCAGGACGCACATCCGATGACGACGAGGGACGGCCAGCGCGTGGGCGAGGCGGCACAGCACCCCGGAGGCACTCCGGCCCGTTCGAGGCTGCGCCGGGCCACGGCACTGCTCGTGGGCGCCACCCTGTTCACCGGCCTGGTCCAGGCCCGTACGGCCCCCGCGGCGTACGCGGAGGGCTCCGACGGCCGGGCCGTGGACGTGTCGGTGAACTCGCTGTCCCCCACCGTGCCCGCCAAGGGCGACACCCTCACGGTGACCGGCACCGTCACGAACAAGAGCAAGCACACCGTCAGCGGTGCCCACGTGGGCGTGGAGATCGCCCCTCAGGGCCCGCTGGGCAGCCGCAGCGCCATCAGCGGCACCTCCACCAGCGCGCCCCGCACCGCGGCCGACGGCGAGGAGATCCCCGGGCACACCGTGCCCGTCGACGACCTGCCGGCCGGCATCAGCCGCAGCTTCACCCTGGAGGTCCCGGTCAAGGACCTGGACCTGGGCCGGGACGGCGTCTACCAGCTCGGGGTCTCCCTGACCGGGCGGACCAGGGACCGCGGCTACGACGAGTACCTGGGGATCGAGCGGACCTTCCTCCCCTGGTACCCGGACGGGGACGCCAAGCCGACCCGCTACACCTTCCTGTGGCCGCTGATCGACCGCCCGCACCTCGCCGTGCGCAGCGAGAGCGACGACCAGCAGAGCCCGATCTTCCTCAACGACGACCTCGCCGCGGACCTGGCGCCCGGCGGCCGTCTTCAGCAGATGGTGGCGCTCGGCCGGGACCTGCCCGTCACATGGGTCATCGACCCGGACCTGCTCGCCACGGTCGACGCCATGACGCGCCGGTACCAGGTCGCGGGGCCCGAAGGTGATCTCGACCACACCACGTCCGGCACCGGGACCGACGACGCGAAGCGCTGGCTGAACAGCCTCAAGGAGGCCGTCGCCGGGGACGAGGTCGTCGCCCTGCCCTTCGCCGACCCCGACCTCGCCTCGATCGCGCACCACGGCAAGAGCGTCCCGGGCACCCTGAACCACCTCAAGACCGCCACGGAGCTCGCGACCACGACGGTGGAGACCGTCCTCAACGGCGTGGTCACCCCCGACACGGACGTCTCCTGGCCCGTGGAGGGCGCCGTCGACCCCTCCATCGTCGACGTGGCCACCTCGGCCGGCGCCGACAAGGTGATCGCCCGCAGCGACAGCCTCGGCGAGCCCGGCGGCCTCAGGTACACCCCCACCTCGGCGCGGCCCATCGGCGGGGGCACCACGGCGGTGGTCGCCGATTCCGGGCTCTCCAAGGCCTTCCAGGGCGACATGACGTCGGCCGGGACCTCGACCCTCGCGGTGCAGAAGTACCTGGCCCAGACGCTCATGATCACGATGCAGGCGCCCGACCGGCAGCGCAGCATCGTCGTCGCCCCGCAGCGCATGGCCAAGGCCTCACAGGCGCAGGCCATGGCCCAGGCCATCACGGAGGTCGCCGCCGGCGGCTGGGCCGAGACCGTCGACTTCTCCGCGGCGGCGAAGGCCACCCCCGACCCCAAGGCCAACCGCACGGTGCCCGGTACCGGGTCCTACCCCAAGCGCCTGCGCAAGCAGGAGCTGAGCACCGCGGCCTTCCGCCAGATCCAGGCGACCCAGGGCGAGCTCGACGACTTCATGGCCCTGCTGAGCAAGCCCGACCGGGTGCGTACCCCCTTCGGCAACGCACTGATGCGCTCGATGTCCACCGAGTGGCGCGGCTCCCCCCGGGGGTCGGCCGCCTACCGCACGGCCATCTTCGACTACCTGTCCGACCTGATGAGCCTGGTCTACCTGCTCCCCAAGACCGGGACGCTCACGCTGTCGGGCCGCAGCGGCACCATCCCGGTGACCGTGAAGAACGAGCTCGGCCAGACCGTGCAGGGCCTGGAGCTGCGCCTCACGTCCAGCCAGGGCAACAGCCTCGACCCGGGCGAAGCGCAGCCCGTGACCGTGGAGGGCGGCCACACCCGCTCCCTGAAGTTCGAGGGAACCGCCGCCCGCAACGGACTGAACACGGTCACCGCCCAGCTCTACACGGCGGACGGCGCCAGGTTCGGCTACCCCATCACCTTCCAGGTGGATGTCACCTCCATCACATCCACCGTCATGCTGGTGATCGCCGCCGGGCTCCTGCTGCTCGTGCTGGCGGGCGTCCGGATGTACCACCAGCGCAAGCGCCGCGCGGCCGCCGGGGGCGAGGACGACGACACTGATCCGTCCGAGGACGACGCGGACCCGTCCGGGGACGGGGACACGGGCGAGGACGAGGACGACGCTGCAGAGGGCACCATGGGTGACCGGGACGGCGTCGAGGACGAGCAGCCGGGTGACCTGGCGCCGGACACCTCCCCGGAAAGTACGGACCCGTCCGGGACGGGTGAGAAGGTGGACCGATAGCCAGCGAGCCATGGCCGATGAGGTGGGGCAGAGATGAACGCACCGTACGACGGTGAGCGCGAACGGGAAGCCGGGGAGCGGTTCCCCGAGCAGCCCGGGCAGTACCCTGCCGCGCCCGACCCGTACCTGCAGGACACCTACGCCCGCGACCCGTACCAGCGGCAGGATCCGACCGCGCAGGACCCGGTGGGCGAGGCGCTGTACGACCGCACCGCGCACCCGCCGGCCCAGCCCCATGCCTACGGGCCGCCGTACGCGCACCAGGAGCCGTACCGCATGCCCTACGCCGACGACGCCAACACCCGGTACGTCGGCGTCGACGAGCTGGTCTCCCACGCCCCGGACGAGGACGGGAGGCCGGCGCGGCCGGACGAGTACGCCCACCTCTTCCGCGACGAGCCGGTGCAGACGGCCCCGGCGGAGCCCGAGCCCGCAGCGGAGCCCGTGGCCGGGAAGTCCGGCGGACGGGCCGGCAGCATCCTCAAGTCCAGCGCGCTCATGGCGGCCGGCACCCTCGTCTCCCGGGTCACCGGATTCCTCCGCACCCTGGTCATGGCGGCCGCGATCGGCGTCGGCACGCTGAACGACGGCTACCAGGTCGCCAACACCCTGCCCACGATGATCTACATCCTGGTCGGCGGCGGCGCCCTCAACGCGGTCTTCATCCCCCAGCTGGTACGGGCCATGAAGAACGACGACGACGGCGGCGAGGCCTACGCCAACCGCCTGCTCACCCTGGTCGTCGTCGGACTGGCAGCCGTCACCGCCGTCTGCGTGATCGCCGCACCGGTCTTCATCCAGGCGATGTCCCACGACATCGCCTCCGACCCGGTCAGGTTCGAGGTCGCGGTCACCTTCGCCCGCTACTGCATCCCCACCATGTTCTTCATGGGGGTGCACGTCGTGCTCGGGCAGATCCTCAACGCCCGCGGCCGCTTCGGCGCGATGATGTGGACCCCGGTCCTCAACAACGTCGTCATCATCGCCACCTTCGGCGCCTTCATCTGGGCCTTCGGCTCCTTCACCGACACGCGAGTCTCCTCCGGGACCATCACCCCCGACGGGGTCCGGCTGCTGGGCCTCGGCACCCTGCTGGGCCTGGCGGTGCAGGCGCTGGCGATGCTCCCCTACCTGCGCGACGCCGGCTTCCGGATCCGGCCGCGTTTCGACTGGCGCGGCCACGGCCTCGGCCACGCGGCGAAGCTGGCCAAGTGGACCTTCTTCTTCGTCCTCGCCAACCAGGTCGGCATGATCGTCCTCACCCAGTTCGCCACGGCGGCGGGCGCGGCGGCCGAGAAGACGGGCCACGAGGGCGCGGGCATCACCGGCTTCAACTACGCGCTGCTCCTGTGGCAGATGCCGCAGGCCATCATCACCGTCTCCGTGATGACCGCCGTGCTGCCGCGGATCTCCCGCGCCGCGGCCGACGGTGACGCCGCCGCCGTCCGCGACGACCTCTCCTACGGCCTGCGGACCTCGGGCGTGGCCGTCGTGCCCGCCGCGTTCGCCTTCCTCGCCCTCGGCCTCCCCATGGCCACCCTGCTCTACAGCAGCTCCGGAGAGGGCGCCCTGAACATCGGCTACATCCTGATGGCCTTCGGCCTCGGGCTGATCCCGTTCTCGGTGCAGTACATCGTCCTGCGCGGCTTCTACGCGTACGAGGACACCCGCACCCCCTTCTACAACACGGTCATCGTCGCCGCCTGCAACGCCGTCGCGGCCGCCGTCTGCTACTTCGTGCTCCCCGCCCGCTGGGCCGTGGTCGGCATGGCGGCGGGGTACGGCCTCGCCTACACGATCGGCGTCGGAGTGGCGGTCAAGCGACTGCGCAGGCGCCTCGGCGGCGACATCGACGGCAAGCGCGTGGTCCGCACGTACGCCAGGCTCTTCGGTGCGTGCATCCCCGCCGCTGCGGGCGCCGGCGCCGTCGTCTACGGTGTCTCGCAATCGCTGGGTCACGGCGCTGCCGCATCGTTGCTGTCGCTGGTGCTCGGCGCTCTTGTGCTGGGCGGGATCTTCTTCATCGCCGCCAAGCGCATGCGCGTCGAGGAACTGACGGCCATGGTCGGCATGGTCAGGGGCCGGCTGGGCCGCTGACGGCGCCCAGCGCGCAACCTTCGTGGGCCGTCGTGTGTCGTGCATAGCGGTGGACTGTTGGCACAATTGTCCTCGGCTGTGTTGTCAGATCTTGCAACGGATGGGGAGGCAGGAACGACGGTGGCGGAACGGAGCACGGCTGCCGTCGGAGTGGCCAACGAGGGCGGCGAAGAGCAGCTCGCCGCCCACACGGACGGGGCCACGGCCGACGAGGCGACGGACCGGAGCGAAGAGCAGGACGCGCCAGAGCAGACCATCCCCGAGGAGACAGCACCGACCAAGTCCGAGCCGCCGGAGCTCCACAGCGGCCACAAGCTCGCCAAGCGCTACCGCCTGGAAGAGTGCCTCACCCGTTCCGACGGCTTCAGCAGCTGGCGGGCCGTCGACGAGAAGCTGCGCCGCGCCGTGGGCATCCACACCCTGCCCGCCGACCACGGCCGGGCCCGTTCGGTGCTGGCTGCGGCCCGCTCCGCCGCCCTGCTCGGTGACCCCCGTTTCGTCCAGGTCCTCGACGCGGTCGAGGAGAACGACCTCGTCTACGTCATCCACGAGTGGCTCCCGGACGCGCGCGAACTGACCGCCCTGATCACCGCCGACCCGCTGGAGCCGCACGAGGCCTACCAGATGGTCAGCCAGATCTCCCAGGCCATGGCGGCCGCCCACCGTGAGGGGCTGGCCCATCTGCGGCTCGGCCCCGACGCCGTCCTGCGCACCGACTCCGGCCAGTACCGCATCCGCGGTCTGGCCGTCGCCGCCGCGTTGCGCGGGATCTCCTCCGAGCGCCCGCAGCGGGAGGACACCGAGGCCATCGGAGCCCTCCTGTACGCCTCACTCACCCAGCGCTGGCCGTACCCTGAGGACGAGCACGGGCTCACCGGCCTCCCCAAGGACGTCGGCCTGGTCGCGCCCGACCAGGTGCGGGCAGGGGTCCACCGTGGGCTGTCGGAGCTGGCCATGCGTGCCCTGGTCAACGACGGGGCGACGGCCTCCCGTGAGCCGGAGCCCTGCACCACCCCCGAGGAGCTGGCCAAGGCCGTCACCGCGATCCCCAAGATCCGGCCGCCCGAGCCGGCGATGGCGCCCTACTCGCGCACCACCTACCAGCAGGGCTCCTACCGCCAGACCGGCGCGGGCCCCGCGTCCCCCGGCGCCACGGCGTCCCTCCCCGCCGCGCCGCCCCCGGCCCTGCCCGGCCGCACCGGCAAGGCCCTCAAGTGGTCCGTCTCGGCCCTCCTCATCGTCGCCCTCGGCCTCGGCAGCTGGCAGCTCGCGGAGACGCTGATGGACCGCGAGAACCAGGCGAAGTCCGGAGGGACCTCCACCTCCCACAACACGGGCGGCGACGGCGGCAGCGACAACGGCGGCGCGAACCAAGTGACGCTGAAGCCGCTGCCGGTCCAGGACGCGGCCGAGTACGCGCCGTACGGGGGAGCCCAGCACCCTAACGACGTCGGAGCCACGTACGACAGCAAGACGTCCACGTACTGGCGCACGAACAGCTTCAGCGACGGCCCCGAATTCGCCCCCTCCGTCAAGAAGGGCGTGGGCATCGCCTACGACCTGGGAGCGGCGAGGAAACTCGGGCAGGCTTCGATAGACCTCTACTACGGTGGCGACCACACGACGGTCACGCTCTACGCGGCCGACTCGCTGAACACCACGGCCGAGCCGAACCAGCTGAAGAAGCTCGCCACGGTCACGACCAAGGGCAAGGCGGCGACACTCACCCTGAAGGCACCCGTGGAGGCGCGCTATGTCGTCGTCTGGCTGACCGCTCTTCCCCATTCACAGGCCGACGGCTTCTCGCGCGCCGGCTACAAGCAGGCCATCACCAATGTGAGGTTCGAGGGGCAATAGCCCCGCGGGGAGGGGGACGGTGGGCACGCAAGGAACGGGCGGGGAGGTCAGCGACAGCGACCTCCTCGCCCGTCATGTCGCGGGGGACCCGAACGCCTTCGGGGAACTCGTCCGCCGGCACCGCGACCGGCTGTGGGCGGTGGCGCTGCGGACCCTGGGGGACCGCGAGGAAGCCGCGGACGCCGTGCAGGACGCGCTCGTCTCGGCCTTCCGCTCCGCCCACACCTTCCGCGGGCAGTCGGCCGTCACGACCTGGCTGCACCGCATCACCGTGAACGCGTGCCTGGACCGGGCGCGCAAGGCCGCCTCACGGCGCACCGCTCCGGTCACGGACGAGAAGCAGTTCGAGGAACTGCTCGAACCCCATGAGTCCGCCGCGGCCCCCGCCGAGCGGGGCGAGCTCCACCGGGAACTGCTGCGGGCGCTCGGGACGCTCCCCGTGGAGCAGCGGGCCGCCCTGGTCCTGGTCGACATGCAGGGCTACCCCGTGGCCGAGGCCGCCGCCGTCCTGGACGTGCCGACGGGGACGGTCAAGAGCAGATGTGCCCGCGGCAGGGCACGACTGCTGCCGCTCCTCTCCCACCTACGGGAGGCGCCGGGGAGTAGCGGCGATCACCCAGGGGGAAGGAACCGGACGGAGAACGCATCCGTCCCAGAGACGGAGGCCCGGCCGGGCCACGGCTTCACGAAGGGCGGAGGTGGACACCCATGACGTCGATGACGGGTACGGACGAGCACCCCGAGGTCGCCGAGATCTCCGCGCTCACCGAGGGCATCCTCCCGCCCGAGCGCTCGGCCGACGTCCGCGGGCACATCGACGGCTGTGCGCTCTGCGCCGACGTCCACGCCTCGCTCGACGAGATCCGGGGGCTGCTGGGCACCCTCCCCGGCCCGCCGCGGATGCCAGCCGACATCGCGGGCCGGATCGACGCCGCACTCGCCGCCGAGGCACTGCTCGCCGCGAGCGGGGCCGATGTTTCACGTGAAACAGAGACCACGGAGCCGCCCCGTGTTTCACGTGAAACATCGGCCCCGGCAGACGGAAGGCCCACCGGCCGCGGCACCGGTCCCAGCGCGCCCGGCCGCCCGGGCACCCGGTCCCGTCGCCGCTGGGGGAAGGGGATCCTCATCACCGCTTCCGTGGCCGCCGTGCTCGGTCTCGGGACCGTCCTCGCCCAGTCCGGCTGGAACGCCGGGGGAAGCTCCGACAGCCAGTCGTCGTCGGCCTCCGATGCGGGTGCCAAGGCTGACGCCGACATGCTCGGCGTGCAGGTACACGATCTGCTGACAGACCGCACGAGCAAGGGCCCGGAGAGCAAGCCCCAGGGGCAGTCCCCCATGGTCGGCATGGACAGCGCCGCGCCGTCCTGCGTCCTGGGGGCCGTCGACCGCCGGGAAGCCCCGATCGCCTTCCAGCGGGGCAGGTACGAGGGCATGGACTCCTACCTCGTCGTGATGCCGCACGAGGGCGACCCCGCACTGGTCGACGCCTACGTCGTGGACGCCTCGTGCGCCACCGCGCAGCCCCCCGTCACGGGCACCCTCCTCCGTGAGGAGACATACCCTCGCTAGCGCCGCGTCGATGGGAATGCCCGGACCGTAGGATCCGTTAGGCGGGATGACAATGGTCCCGTCGCCGAGGCACCCGGCGAGTCGGCACAGCAGAGACGAGGAAGCACCCGTGAGCGACGTCCGAAACGTGATCATCATCGGTTCCGGTCCGGCGGGATACACAGCCGCGCTCTACACCGCCCGCGCCTCCCTCAAGCCCCTGGTCTTCGAAGGGGCGGTCACGGCCGGCGGTGCTCTGATGACCACGACCGATGTGGAGAACTTCCCCGGCTTCCGCGACGGCATCATGGGCCCCGACCTCATGGAGAACATGCGGGCCCAGGCCGAGCGGTTCGGTGCCGAGCTGATCCCGGACGACATCGTCGAGGTCGACCTCGCGGGCGACATCAAGACCGTCACCGACTCCGCGGGCACCGTCCACCGCGCGAAGGCCGTCATCATCGCCACCGGTTCCCAGCACCGCAAGCTGGGCCTGCCCAACGAGGACCAGCTCTCCGGTCGCGGCGTCTCGTGGTGCGCCACCTGTGACGGCTTCTTCTTCAAGGACCACGAGATCGCCGTCATCGGCGGCGGCGACACCGCTCTGGAGGAGGCGACCTTCCTGTCGCGCTTCGCCAAGAGCGTGAAGGTCGTCCACCGCCGGGACACCCTCCGCGCCTCCAAGGCCATGCAGGAGCGTGCCTTCGCCGACCCGAAGATCTCGTTCGTCTGGGACAACGAGGTCGCCGAGATCAACGGCGACGGCAAGCTCTCCGGCCTGGTCCTGCGGAACACCAAGTCCGGCGAGACCTCCGAGCTGCCGGTCACCGGACTCTTCATCGCGATCGGCCACGACCCGCGGACCGAGCTGTTCAAGGGCATCCTCGACCTGGACGAGGAAGGCTACCTCAAGGTCGAGTCCCCCAGCACCCGTACGAAGATCCCGGGTGTCTTCGCCGCCGGCGACGTCGTGGACCACACCTACCGCCAGGCGATCACCGCCGCGGGCACCGGTTGCTCCGCCGCCCTGGACGCCGAGCGCTACCTCGCCGCTCTGAGCGACGCGGGCAGCGAGCACACCCGCGAGCCCGAGCAGACCGCCGCCGCGGTCGTCTGACCGCACCGCACGAACAACCACCCTTCCTACACACCGAGGAGACAGCCGTGGCCGGCAACACCAAGACCGTGACCGATGCGACCTTCGACGAGGAGGTCCTGTCCAGCGACAAGCCCGTGCTCGTCGACTTCTGGGCCGAGTGGTGCGGTCCGTGCCGCCAGATCGCCCCCTCCCTGGAGGCGATCGCCGCGGAGCACGGCGACCAGATCACCATCGTCAAGCTGAACATCGACGAGAACCCGGTCACCGCCGCCAAGTACGGCGTCATGTCGATCCCGACCCTCAACGTCTACAAGGGCGGTGAGGTCGTGAAGACCATCGTCGGCGCCAAGCCGAAGGCCGCCATCGAGCGCGACCTGTCCGACTTCATCGGCTGAGCACCGCAGACGGACACGAAAGGGCCCGCCCCCGTGAGGGGCGGGCCCTTCGTCCGTCACAGGGGCCGCAGCGCCGGTTCCTTCTGCACGGCGCCGAGCAGCCGGTCGATCGCCATCTCGACGTCCTCCTTCCAGGAGATCGTCGTCCGCAGTTCCAGCCTCAGCCGGGGGAACCGCGGGTGCGGCCGCACCGTCTTGAACCCGACCGCCAGCAGGTGCTCGGCCGGGAGCACGCACGCGGGCTCCTCCCAGCGCGCGTCACCGAAGGCTTCGATCGCCCGGAAGCCCCGTCGCACGAGGTCCTTGGCCACCGACTGCACCAGGACCCGGCCCAGTCCCTGTCCCTGGAAGCCCGGGAGGATGCGGGCGGTCATCAGCTGGACCGCGTCGGGGGAGACGGGACTCGTGGGGAAGGCCGTCGAGCGCGGCACGTAGGCCGGCGGGGCGTAGAGCACGAAGCCGGCCGGCACCTCGTCCACGTAGACGACACGGCCGCAGGAACCCCACTCCAGAAGCACCGCGGAGATCCAGGCTTCCTTCTCCAGTTCGGGCTTGCCGGCCTGGACGGCGGCCTCACCGCTTACCGGATCGAGTTCCCAGAAGACGCACGCGCGGCAGCGGTTGGGGAGATCCGGGAGGTTGTCCAGCGTGAGCGGAACGAGCCGACGCCCCATGAGGTCTGACCCTCGTTTCTGTCGTGGACCCAACTGCCGACGAAGCCACCCACGGCGCCCAGCCCAAGCCCCGCTGCGAGGAGGGCGGCCTTCTGCCAATCGTGCTCGACTCCGACGCGCCGCACCGATCGCATGAGCCCCTCCTCGGAGGTAGTGCTCCATCCCGTACGCATCGTATCCGTGAGCGGACAAGTCCGACACCGGAGCAACGCGAACGGCCCAGCAAAAAGCGGGCCACATCCCTCTCGGGATGCGACCCGCCCAGAAGTTGCGGCCCGTCACATGACGGGGAGAGGATCACTCCTCCTCGTCGGTCTCCTCGGTGAGCGACCGCTCGAGGACCTCGCCTTCACCCGGGGCCATCGAGCCGAGGATGCGCTCCAGGTCCTCTATCGAGGCGAACTCCACGACGATCTTCCCGCGCTTCTGCCCCAAGTCCACCTTCACCCGGGTCTCGAAGCGGTCCGAGAGCCGCAGCGCCAGATCGGTCAGCGCGGGGGACATCCGCTTGCCGGCCCGCGGGGACGGGGCCTTCCTCGTCGGCTGGGACTCGGAGTTCATCACATGCACGATCTCCTCGACCGCGCGCACCGAGAGCCCCTCGGCCACGATCCGGCTGGCGAGCCGGTCCTGGTCCTCCACGTCCTCCAGGGCGAGCAGGGACCGTGCGTGCCCGGCGGAGAGCACACCGGCCGCCACACGGCGCTGTACGGGCGCGGAGAGCTTCAGCAGGCGCAGGGTGTTGGAGACCTGGGAGCGGGAGCGGCCGATGCGGTCGGCGAGCTGCTCGTGCGTGCAGGCGAAGTCCTTGAGGAGCTGGTCGTAGGCGGCCGCCTCCTCCAGCGGGTTCAGCTGGGCACGGTGCAGGTTCTCCAGCAGCGCGTCCAGGAGGAGCTTCTCGTCCTCGGTGGCCCGCACGATCGCCGGGATGGCTTCCAGGCCCGCCTCACGGCTGGCCCGCCAGCGGCGCTCGCCCATGATGAGCTCGTAGCGCTCCGGTCCGACCTGACGGACGACGACCGGCTGCAGCAGGCCGACCTCCTTGATGGAGGTGACCAGCTCAGCCAGCGCGTCCTCGTCGAAGACCTCACGCGGCTGACGCGGGTTGGGGATGATCGCGTCCAGCGGCAGCTCGGCGAAGTACGCCCCTGCCACCATCGGCGGCTCCTGGGCCGCGATGGCTTCCGGGGTTTCACGTGAAACCGGGATCGCCGCGGTGCCCTCACGGCCCTGCTGTTCCACCAGGGCCGCCACCTTCGCGACGGCGACCCCTCGTTCCGGCGCCAGGACCGGGGCGGCGTTCGTCGCCGTCGCCACCGCGGTCGCGGCTGCCGCGTCCGCACCGTTCGGTGCGGCGGGAATCAGCGCGCCGAGACCACGGCCGAGTCCTCTGCGTCGCTCACTCACTGGATCCCCTCCGACGTGTTCTGCTCATTGGCTTCTTGGGTGCGTCCCAGCCCGCGCAGGGCCATCTCGCGTGCCGCCTCGAGGTACGACAGCGCTCCGCTCGAACCCGGATCGTAGGTCAGCACCGTCTGGCCGTAGCTGGGGGCCTCCGAGATGCGTACCGAGCGCGGGATGCTCGTGCTCAGCACCTCCTTGCCGAAGTGGGTGCGCACTTCTTCGGCGACCTGCGAGGCGAGCCGGGTCCGGCCGTCGTACATGGTCAACAGGATGGTGGAGACGTGGAGCTTCGGGTTGAGGTGGCCCCGCACCAGTTCCACGTTGCGGAGCAGCTGCCCCAGTCCTTCCAGGGCGTAGTACTCGCACTGGATCGGGATGAGGACCTCGGCACCGGCCACCATGGCGTTGACGGTCAGCAGACCGAGCGAGGGCGGGCAGTCGATGAGGATGTAGTCCAGCGGCTGCTCGTAGGACTCGATGGCCCGCTGCAGCCGGCTCTCCCGGGCCACCAGCGAGACCAGCTCGATCTCGGCCCCGGCCAGGTCGATGGTGGCGGGGGCACAGAACAGGCCCTCCACGTCCGGCACCGGCTGGACGACGTCGGAGAGCGGCTTGCTCTCGACCAGGACGTCGTAGATGGAGGGGACTTCGGAGTGGTGGTCGATCCCGAGGGCGGTGGATGCGTTGCCCTGGGGGTCGAGGTCGACGACCAGCACCCGGGCCCCGTGCAGGGCCAGGGAGGCGGCCATGTTGACCGTGGTGGTGGTCTTGCCGACCCCGCCCTTCTGGTTGGCGACCACGACCACTCGGGTCTGAGGTGGGCGGGGGAGTCCTTCACCGGCCCGCCCCAGTGCCTCCACGGCCAGTTGGGCTGCACGGCCGATGGGGGTGTCGTCCATCGGGGGCGGTGTTTCACGTGAAACATCATCCCCGAACGACTCGGTACGGGGACCGGGGACCGGATCGGCCATCGGTCCCGCGATGTTGGCGTCGGACCGCAAGGATTCACTCTCCTCGACTACAAGCTCGCAATGAACAGAGCCTGCCATGCTTTCGGGGTCACGAACCAGTGAGGGCCGTTCTCCTGTGGATGAATCCACCGGTTGGGTCGCTGAATGGGTCATCTCGACGGCTCGATGAGAGAGCGATTCGGCCGCGGCACGGGCGCGGCCGAGGATTCCTGGAAGCAGAGAGCGCCGTTTCACGTGAAACACGATGCGCAGCGCGGCGACCGTTTCCTACACGACACTCCGGATCATGTACGTATGGCCGTTTGTATGGAGCACATGACCCCGGCCGCGATCAGCGCTGGCGCCGTCGGCTCTCCCGGGCCGCCTTGGCCCTCCGGGTCGCCGCACGCACACCACCGGGGCTCTCCCCCGCGAGCACCCGCACCACGGTCGACAGCGGATCCACGATCCCCTCGCCGACCTGGACCACGGAGGTCTCCACGGCACCGAGACGGCTCAGCGCGGCACGCGCCGCCTTCAGCTCCTCCTCGGCCGTGTCGCCCTTGAGGACGGTCATCTCCCCGTGCGGACGGAGCAGGGGAAGTCCCCAGCCGGCGAGCCGGTCCAGGGGGGCCACGGCGCGCGCCGTCACCACGTCCACCGGAGGCACCTTGCCCACCATCTCCTCGGCCCGTCCACGCACCACCACGACGTTGGACAGCCCCAGCAGCCGCACGGCCTCCTCGAGGAAGGTGGTCCTGCGCAGCAGCGGCTCCAGCAGGGTGATGCTGAGGTCCGGCCGGGTCAGCGCCAGCGGAATGCCCGGCAGTCCCGCCCCCGAGCCCACGTCGCACACCGAGACGCCCTGGGGGATCACCTCGGCGAGCACCGCGCAGTTCAGCAGATGGCGTTCCCACAGCCGGGGCACCTCCCGCGGACCGATCAGCCCGCGACGCACCCCCGCGTCGGCCAGCAGTTCCGCGTACCGCACCGCGTCCGCGAAGCGCTCCCCGAACACCTCACGTGCCGCCTCCGGCGCCGGGGGAAGCTCCGCCGCTGCCTCCGTCACGAGAACCGTCCTTCCGTTGTTACGGGCCTTCTCCAGGCTGACAAGATTCGGCCCCGCCTGCGAACAGACGGGGCCGAGTGAGTACCGCTGAGACCGGGGGAGGTCAGGAGGCCGGAAGGACGACCACCCGGCGCTCGGGCTCCTCGCCCTCGGACTCGCTGCGCAGCCCCGCGGCGGCCACGGCGTCGTGCACGACCTTGCGCTCGAAGGGCGTCATCGGCTTCAGCTTGACCGGCTGGCCGGAGCCCTTGACCTCCTCGGCCGCCTTCTCGCCCAGCTCGGTCAGCTCGGCCCGCTTCTGCGCCCGGAAGCCGGCGATGTCCAGCATCAGCCGACTGCGGTCGCCGGTCTCCCGGTGGACCGCGAGCCGGGTCAGCTCCTGGAGCGCCTCCAGCACCTCGCCGTCCCGGCCGACGAGCTTGTTGAGGTCACGGCTCGACGGGTCGCCGACGATGGAGACCGAAGCGCGGTCCCCTTCGACGTCCATGTCGATGTCACCGTCGAGGTCGGCGATGTCCAGCAGCCCCTCGAGGTAGTCGGCCGCGATCTCGCCCTCCTGCTCGAGGCGGGTGAGCGCGTCGGTGGTGTTGCCGTCCGTCACGGCAGGACTCCTCTACTACTTCTTCTTCGACAGGTTCGGCTTGTCCGCGCCGCTGCTCGGCTTGGGCTTGGTGCCCGCGGTCGTTCCGCCGCCCGGCTTGGGCTTCGGCTTGGTGCCGCCGGCAGCAGCACCCGGCTGCGCGGGACCGCCCGTCTGGCGCTGGGACTTGGTCTGGCGCTTGGGCTGGCTGCGCTTCACCGGCGCCGCGTCCTGCGGCTCCTTGCCGGCGGCGGGCTCGTCCTTCAGCTTGCCCTTGGCCTTCAGGCGCTCCTGGCGCTGCTGGAAGGCGAGGCTGCCGGGGGTCGGGTTCCGGCGGATGACGAACATCTGCTGCCCCATGGTCCACACGTTGGTGGTCAGCCAGTAGATGAGGACACCGACGGGGAAGTTGATGCCGAAGACGGCGAACATGATCGGGAAGACGTACATCAGCATCTTCTGCTGCTGCATGAACGGCGTCTTCACCGTCATGTCGACGTTCTTCGTCATCAGCTGGCGCTGCGTGTAGAACTGCGAGGCCGACATCAGGATGATCATGACGACGGTGACCACGCGGACGTCGGTGACCGAGGCGCCCAGCGTGGCGAGCTTGTCAGCGCTGTCGGTGAACTTCGCGGCGAGCGGGGCGCCGAAGATGTGGGCCTTCTGGGCGCTGTTGACCAAGTCCTGGCTCATCACGCCGACCTGCTTGCCCTGCGCGATGTAGCTCAGCACGTGGTACAGCGAGAAGAAGAAGGGGGACTGCGCCAGGATCGGAAGGCACGAGGAGAGCGGGTTGGTGCCCGTCTCCTTGTACAGCTTCATCATCTCTTCGGACTGGCGCTGCTTGTCGTTCTTGTAGCGCTCCTGGATCGCCTTCATCTTGGGCTGGAGCGCCTGCATGTTCCGGGTCGACTTGATCTGCTTCACGAAGAGCGGGATCAGGCAGATCCGGATCAGGACCACCAGAGAGACGATCGACAGACCCCAGGCCAGGCCGCCGTCCTTGTCAAAGACAAGGCCGTACAGCGAGTGGAACTGGACAATGATCCACGAAACGGCGGCGTAGAGGGGGTTCAAGATCCCCACGGTCAGGCTCCTTGGGCATGAGGCGTCTCGACGGGCTCGGGAGTAACGGACCCGCCTGGTGCGTCACCCCGGAGGGCTTCGCGCAGGCGAGCGTGCCACGGCGGTCGCTTGCGCGGGGGGACATGGTCCACACCGCCGAGCGACCACGGGTTGCAACGCAGGATCCGCCACGCGGTCAGGGCAGTGCCCTTGATCGCGCCGTGCCGATCGATCGCCGTATACCCGTAGTGGGAGCACGAGGGGTAGTACTTGCAGACCGGACCGAGCAACGGGCTGATGGTCCACTGGTAAATCTTGATCAAGGCCAGCAACGGGTACTTCATAGCGCCACCCCCAGGAGCCTCCCGAGGGCGGCATCCAGGTCTCGGGCCAGCTGTGAATGGTCTGCGTCACCCGCACCGGGCAGCGCTCGTACGACTACCAGGCTACCGGGGGGCAGCACGGACAGACGTTCGCGGACGAGGTGACGAAGCCGACGCTTGACCAGGTTCCGGGTCACGGCGTCACCGACGGCCTTGCTCACGACGAAACCCGCACGCGCCGGGGAAGCACTCCCCCCCGCCGCGTGCGGGTCCCTTGTGTCACTGTCGGTGCGCAGGTGGACGACCAAGAGCGGCCGTCCGGCCCGGCGTCCTCGACGTACCGCCGTCGCGAAGTCCTGGCGCCGCCTCAGCCGATTACCGGTGGGCAGCACGACTCACACCTCGCGCTTCGGTGCGATCAGGCGGACAGACGGGCGCGGCCCTTGCTGCGGCGGGTCGCGAGGATGGCGCGGCCGGCACGCGTACGCATACGCAGCCGGAAGCCGTGGGTCTTGGCGCGACGACGGTTGTTCGGCTGGAAGGTGCGCTTGCTCACTCGGGGGCTCCAGGATGAATCGGGTGGTGGCGGGGCGTCGCCTGGCTGTCACCGTGCGCCCACGAGAAGCTCGCGGAACATTCAGGTGTGCACCGCTTGACGATCACCTTGGTGATCCTCGCCCATCGGTAGGCAGGCGGCAGCAGCCATCGACAACTCGACCTGGTTACGGTACGCGGGGCCGCGGCGTCAGGTCAAACCCGCCGGGGCGCGGGCCGTCGGCACCGCCATCCGGACGTGGTTTTGCACACCCTGTGGACAACGACTTGAACCAGGTAGCCCGCGCTGACTACCGTGGCCGAACCCCGAAACATTCCCGTCCGTCCCAAGAACCACACCTTCGTGGGACCCATCGGCACCAACCAGCGACCGACGAGAGAGCGTGCACTGTGGCTGACGTAACTGCCGATCTTGCCTCAGTGTGGCCCAGGGTCCTGCAGAAATTGCTCGCCGAAAGCGACGACCTCAAGCCGAAGGACGCGGAGTGGCTGCAGCGGACGCAGCCGCTGGCGCTCGTCGCGGGCACGGCGGTGCTGTCCGCCCCCAACGAGTTCGCCAAGAGCGTGCTGGAGGGACGGCTCCTCCCGCTGATCACCGATGTCCTCAGCCGTGAGTTCGGGCACCCCGTGGGCATCGCCATCGCGGTGGCCTCGGGCGGCGAGCCGGAGGCGGCCCCCGCGCCGCCGGCCCCGGTCGCCCCCGAACCACAGTCCCAGGGCCAGCAGCAGCCCCCCGTGTACGGGGCGGAGCCCGCCCGGTACGGCGAGCAGCCACACGGCTACGGCGAGGTCCCGCGGATGCGCCCGGCCTACCCCGACCACGCGGTCGGGCCCACCGGCGGTGCCGGCGGCTGGCCGCCCCACGAGCCCGAGGACCGCTGGCAGCAACAGCACTTCGGCGACTACCAGGAGCGCGAGCCGTACCGGCCGCCCGCCTCCCGCTACGAGATCCCCCCGCCCCACCAGCCTCAGGGGCGTCCGGAGCCGGTGCCGCCGCAGCGGCCGGCCATGCCCACCATGCCGACGCCGCGCACCGGTGGCGGCAGTGGTGCCGGTTCCGCCACGGGCGCCGGGACGGGGGCGAGTGGTTCGGGTGGTTCCGTGGGCCCGGCCGAGCCCACGGCGCGGCTGAACCCCAAGTACCTCTTCGACACCTTCGTCATCGGCGCCTCCAACCGCTTCGCGCACGCCGCGGCGGTCGCCGTCGCGGAGGCACCGGCCAAGGCGTACAACCCGCTGTTCATCTACGGCGAGTCCGGCCTCGGCAAGACGCACCTGCTGCACGCGATCGGGCACTACGCCCGCAGCCTCTACCCGGGGACACGGGTGCGCTACGTGAGCTCCGAGGAGTTCACCAACGAGTTCATCAACTCCATCCGCGACGGCAAGGCGGACGCGTTCCGCAAGCGCTACCGCGACATGGACATCCTGCTCGTCGACGACATCCAGTTCCTGGCGAGCAAGGAGTCGACGCAGGAGGAGTTCTTCCACACCTTCAACACCCTGCACAACGCCAACAAGCAGATCGTGCTCTCCTCGGACCGGCCGCCCAAGCAGCTGGTGACCCTGGAGGACCGGCTGCGCAACCGCTTCGAGTGGGGCCTGATCACCGACGTCCAGCCACCCGAGCTGGAGACCCGGATCGCGATCCTCCGCAAGAAGGCCGTGCAGGAGCAGCTCAACGCCCCGCCGGAGGTGCTGGAGTTCATCGCCTCCCGGATCTCGCGGAACATCCGCGAGCTGGAGGGCGCGCTGATCCGCGTGACGGCCTTCGCCAGCCTCAACCGGCAGCCGGTGGACCTCCAGCTCACCGAGATCGTGCTGAAGGACCTGATCCCGGGCGGGGAGGACTCCGTCCCCGAGATCAGCGGGCAGGCGATCATGGCGGAGACGGCCTCGTACTTCGGTCTGGACGTGGAGGACCTCTCGGGCTCCTCCCGCAGCCGGGTGCTCGTCACGGCCCGGCAGATCGCCATGTACCTGTGCCGTGAGCTCACGGACCTGTCGCTGCCCAAGATCGGCGCCCTGTTCGGCGGCCGCGACCACACGACCGTCATGCACGCGGACCGCAAGATCCGCTCCCTGATGGCCGAGCGGCGGTCGATCTACAACCAGGTCACCGAGCTCACCAACCGCATCAAGAGCTGAGCGCAGCGCCCTCGGCGTCCACCGAGACCTCCACAGCGCCCCGGGCCAACTCCCGGGGCGCTTCTCGTTGTTCGATTGCGCCGGCCGCGTCTTGGGGACAGGAACGTCTCTCCACAGGCGGGGGCGGTTTTCCCCCGTCCACAGCCTGGGGATGCCCGGGTTGTCCCGAACGTGTCCACAGGCACGGCCGCGGGATACTCATTCGGGCTGCTGGAGGCCGTGTGGATTTGTGGGCAACCCTGATCCACAGACTGTGGACGCTCCGGCCGCCCACAAGGCCGCCCTCCCGGTTGTCCACCGGCCGCCCACAGGCAGAGGCTCGTTGTCCCCAGTCAGGGGCCACTTCTCCACAGTCCTGTCCACTGTTCGGCAACGGAACACACCCGCTCACCGATCGGAGTGAACCGCATCACACCAACGTGGTGGGTTGGGCTGGGGAGAACCCGGGTATTCCTGGGGACAGCGCTGGGGAGAACCGGAGCCTCCCTGTGAATCGCGTGTGCACAACTTCCGGGCGTCCACAGATCGGCCGGGTTGTCCACGGGCTCCACCCACAGGCGCGGTGGATAAAAAACAGGGCCTGACCTGCACCGGGACCACTTATCCACGGTATCCACACCCCCTATTACTACGACCAGGGATAGTTACCGGGGAACCTGCTTCGAAGTGGGGCCTGTGCACAACCGAGCCGCGGGCCGTCCGCCTCCCCGCCCTCCGGCTTGACCGCAACCCGCACCGCATGTCCGTGGCGGCTGTCAGACTGTTCTCCGGCAAGAGGGCCAGCAGGGCCAAGAGACAGTCGGCCACAGACAGCCAGCAACAGCAGGAGGCGGTTCCGGTGAAGATCCGGGTGGAGCGCGATGTACTCGCGGAGGCAGTGGCCTGGGCGGCCCGCAGTCTCCCGGCCCGTCCCCCGGTGCCGGTCCTGGCGGGCCTGCTGCTGAAGGCCGAGGAAGGCCAGCTGAGCCTGTCCGGCTTCGACTACGAGGTCTCGGCCCGCGTCTCCGTGGAGGCGGACGTCGAGGAGGACGGCACCGTCCTGGTCTCCGGCCGGCTGCTCGCCGACATCTCGCGGGCGCTCCCCAACAGGCCTGTGGAGATCGCCACCGACGGCGTGCGCGTGAGCGTCGTCTGCGGCAGCTCGCGATTCACACTCCACACCCTGCCTGTGGAGGAGTACCCGGCGCTGCCCGCGATGCCGACCGCCTCCGGCACCGTCCCCGGCGAGGTCTTCGCCGCGGCCGCCGCCCAGGTCGCGATCGCCGCCGGCCGTGACGACACCCTGCCGGTGCTCACCGGTGTGCGGATCGAGATCGAGGGCGACACGGTCACCCTGGCCGCCACCGACCGCTACCGCTTCGCGGTCCGCGAGTTCCTGTGGAAGCCGGAGACCCCGGACATCTCCGCGGTCGCCCTGGTGCCCGCCAAGACGCTGCTGGACACCGCCAAGTCCCTCACCAACGGCGACTCGGTCGCCATCGCCCTGGCCGGCTCCGGGGCGGGCGAGGGCCTGATCGGCTTCGAGGGCGCGGGCCGCCGCACCACCACCCGCCTGCTCGAGGGCGACCTGCCGAAGTACCGGACGCTCTTCCCGACCGAGTTCAACTCCGTCGCGGTGATCGAGACCGCTCCGTTCGTCGAGGCCGTCAAGCGCGTGGCCCTGGTGGCCGAGCGCAACACTCCGGTCCGGCTGAGCTTCGAGCAGGGCGTGCTGACCCTGGAGGCGGGTTCCAGCGACGACGCACAGGCTGTGGAGCGTGTGGACGCCAAGCTGGAGGGCGACGACATCTCGATCGCCTTCAACCCGACCTTCCTGCTGGACGGCCTGAGCGCGATCGATTCGCCGGTGGCGCAGCTGTCGTTCACCACGTCGACCAAGCCCGCGCTGCTCAGCGGCCGTCCGGCGGTCGACGCCGAGGCCGACGACGCGTACAAGTACCTGATCATGCCGGTCCGGCTGTCCGGCTGACGCGAGGCCTGTCCGGTCGCGTCGCCCTGCAGGTACCGACGTAGGCTCGACGTAGGTCAGGCAGGCTTCGAACGAAGGATCAACGATGGAGCTCGGTCTCATCGGTCTCGGCAAGATGGGCGGGAACATGCGCACGCGCATCCGCCAGGCCGGTCACACTGTCGTCGGCTACGACCGCAACCCGGATCTCGCCGATGTCCACAGCCTGCAGGAACTTGTGGACAAGCTCGCGGCCCCGCGGGTGGTGTGGGTGATGGTGCCGGCCGGCGCCGCGACCCAGGCGACGATCGACGAGCTCGGTGACCTGCTCTCCCCCGGTGACGTGGTCGTCGACGGCGGCAACTCCCGCTGGACGGACGACGAGAAGCACGCCGAGGAGCTGGCCGCCAAGGGCATCGGCTTCGTCGACTGCGGTGTCTCCGGCGGCGTCTGGGGCCTGGAGAACGGCTACGCGCTGATGTACGGCGGCGAGCCCGAGCACGTCGAGAGGGTGCAGCCGGTCTTCAACGCCCTCAAGCCGGTGGGGAACTTCGGTTCCGTCCACGCCGGCAAGGTCGGCGCCGGCCACTTCGCCAAGATGGTCCACAACGGCATCGAGTACGCCATGATGCAGGCCTACGCCGAGGGCTGGGAGCTGCTGGAGAAGGTCCACTCGGTCACCGACGTGCGCGAGGTGTTCCGCTCCTGGCAGGAGGGCACCGTCATCCGCTCCTGGCTGCTGGACCTGGCCGTCAACGCCCTCGACGAGGACGAGCACCTCGACAAGCTCAAGGGGTACGCCGAGGACTCCGGCGAGGGCCGCTGGACCGTCGAGGCGGCCATCGACAACGCCGTGCCGCTGCCCGCGATCACCGCGTCGCTCTTCGCCCGCTTCGCGTCCCGCCAGGACGACTCCCCGCAGATGAAGATGATCGCCGCGCTGCGCAACCAGTTCGGCGGCCACGCCGTCGAGAAGCACTAGTCACACCCACGGGAAGGAGGCGGCGCGCAGCCATGCACGTCGCGCATCTGTCGCTCGCCGACTTCCGTTCCTACGCCCGGGTCGAGGTCCCGCTCGACCCGGGCGTTACCGCCTTCGTCGGCCCCAACGGCCAGGGCAAGACCAACCTGGTCGAGGCGGTCGGTTACCTGGCGACCCTCGGCAGCCACCGGGTCGCGAGCGACGCCCCGCTGGTGCGGATGGGCGCGGACCGGGCGATCGTGCGGGCGTCCGTGGTGCAGGGCGAGCGGCAACAGCTGATCGAGCTGGAGATCAATCCGGGCCGCTCCAACCGGGCCCGGCTCAACCGCTCCTCCCAGGTCCGCCCGCGCGACCTGCTGGGGATAGTCAGGACGGTGCTCTTCGCCCCCGAGGACCTGGCCCTGGTCAAGGGCGACCCCGGGGAGCGCCGGCGCTTCCTCGACGAGCTGCTCACCGCCCGGGCGCCCCGGCTGGCGGGCGTCCGCAGCGACTACGAGCGGGTCCTCAAGCAGCGCAACACCCTGCTGAAGTCGGCCGCCATGGCCCGCCGCCACGGCGGCCGCGGGGCCGACCTGTCCACGCTCGACATCTGGGACCAGCACCTGGCCAGGGCCGGCGCCGAGCTGCTGGCCCAGCGCCTGGACCTCACGCAGGCCCTGCAGCCGCTGGCGGACAAGGCGTACGAGCAGCTGGCACCGGGCGGTGGCCCCGTCGTCCTGGAGTACCGCAGTTCGATCGGCGAACGGATCGCCGGGGCGTCGGGCCGCGAGCAGCTGTACGGACTGCTGCTGGAGGCCCTGGGCGAGGCCCGCAAGCAGGAGATCGAGCGCGGGGTGACCCTGGTCGGTCCGCACCGGGACGACCTCTCCCTCAAGCTGAGACAGCTCCCCGCCAAGGGGTACGCGAGCCACGGTGAGTCCTGGTCGTACGCGCTGGCGCTGCGCCTGGCCTCGTACGACCTGCTGCGCGCCGACGGCGGCGAACCGGTGCTGGTGCTCGACGACGTCTTCGCCGAGCTCGACGCCCGGCGCCGCACCCGGCTGGCGGAGCTGGTGGCCCCCGGTGAGCAGGTGCTGGTGACGGCGGCGGTGGACGACGACGTACCGGACGTGCTGGTCGGTGCCCGGTACGCGGTGGAGGACGGCGGCGTGGAGCGGGCATGACGGACCAGCAGCCACCTCAGCAGCCGGGGCAGGAGCCGGGCGCCCAGGACAAGCCGGTGTCCGGCGTCGACCTGGCCAGGGTCGCGCTGCGCGCCGCCAAGGAGCAGGCCCGCGCGAGGGGCGCGGCCGCCCAGCAAAAAAAGCAGGCCCGGCGCGGAGGCCTGCGCAGTGGTGCGCGGGCGGACGGGCGGGACCCGCTGCCCCTGGGCGCCGCGATCAGCCGGCTGATCACCGAGCGCGGCTGGGAGGCCCCCGCGGCGGTGGGCGGCGTGATGGGCCGCTGGCCGGAACTGGTGGGCGACGACGTGGCCCTGCACTGCCAGCCGCAGCGGTACGACGAGGAGGAACGGGTCCTCACGGTGCAGTGCGACTCCACGGCCTGGGCGACCCAGCTGCGGCTGCTCGCCCCGACGCTCGTGGCCAGGCTGAACGCCGATCTCGGGCACGGCACCGTGAAGTTGATCAAGGTCCTGGGGCCGGGAGGACCGGTGCGTTCGTACGGCCGTCTGCGTGCTCCCGGGAGCCGTGGGCCGGGCGATACGTACGGATAGGCCGGGAACCTGCTGTGCGTAATCGGGTCGAAGCCCTGTGCGCCCGCGTGAGCCGTTTTGGGACCCGGTCCGCGTGTGGGGAGTCGGCTGGAGGTACTTCCGTCGGGTACACGGGAACTCAGGTACCGCCAAAGCCCCATCTATGTCGGCGCTACCGGTAGACTGGTAGCAGTACCGCCCGCCCCTGGCCTCCGGCACCGGGGGACCCCAGCGGGACCAGTCGAACGATGTCGAGTGATGCAGCCGGTTCCGCGCCGCGGGACCCCGCTCATGCTGTGCCAGAAAGGGCGCTTCGTGGCCGATTCCGGCAACCCCAACGAGATCAATACGTCCGCAGCTGACGGCTCCGCCGCGCCCGCCTCCGGCGGGGCGTACGACGCCAGCGCGATCACCGTCCTTGAGGGCCTGGACGCGGTTCGCAAGCGCCCGGGCATGTACATCGGCTCGACGGGCGAGCGCGGCCTGCACCACCTGGTGTACGAGGTCGTCGACAACTCCGTCGACGAGGCACTGGCCGGTCACGCGGACACCATCAACGTCACGATCCTCCCCGACGGCGGCGTGCGCGTGGTCGACAATGGCCGCGGCATCCCGGTGGACATCGTCCCGTCCGAGGGAAAGCCCGCCGTCGAGGTCGTGCTCACGGTGCTGCACGCGGGCGGCAAGTTCGGCGGCGGCGGCTACGCCGTCTCCGGCGGTCTGCACGGCGTCGGCGTCTCGGTCGTGAACGCGCTGTCGAACAAGGTCGCGGTCGAGGTCAAGCGTGAGGGCTTCCGCTGGACCCAGGACTACAAGCTCGGCGTGCCCACCGCCCCGCTGCAGAAGAACGAGCCGGTGGCGGAGACCGGCACCACCGTGACCTTCTGGGCCGACGGTGACATCTTCGAGACCACCGAGTACTCCTTCGAGACGCTGTCGCGGCGCTTCCAGGAGATGGCCTTCCTCAACAAGGGCCTGACCATCTCGCTGACCGACGAGCGTCCCGAGCACGCGGACGTGGAGAACGAGGGCCAGCCGCGTTCGGTCGCGTACCACTACGAGGGCGGCATCGTCGACTTCGTGAAGTACCTGAACTCGCGCAAGGGCGAACCGGTCCACCCGTCGGTGATCGACATTGACGCGGAGGACAAGGAGCGGCTGCTCTCCGTCGAGGTCGCGATGCAGTGGAACACCCAGTACAGCGAGGGTGTCTACAGCTTCGCCAACACCATCCACACCCACGAGGGCGGCACCCACGAGGAGGGCTTCCGCGCCGCGCTGACCACGCTGGTCAACAAGTACGCGCGCGAGAAGAAGTTGCTCCGCGAGAAGGACGACAACCTCACCGGTGAGGACATCCGCGAGGGTCTGACCGCGATCATCTCGGTCAAGCTGGGCGAGCCGCAGTTCGAGGGCCAGACGAAGACCAAGCTCGGCAACACCGAGGCGAAGACCTTCGTCCAGAAGGTCGTGCACGAGCACCTGACGGACTGGCTGGACCGCAACCCCAACGAGGCCTCGGACATCATCCGCAAGTCCATCCAGGCGGCCACCGCCCGCGTGGCGGCCCGCAAGGCGCGCGACCTGACGCGTCGCAAGGGCCTGCTGGAGACGGCGTCGCTGCCGGGCAAGCTGAGCGACTGCCAGTCCAACGACCCCGCCAAGTGCGAGATCTTCATCGTCGAGGGTGACTCCGCCGGCGGCTCCGCCAAGTCCGGCCGCAACCCGCAGTACCAGGCGATCCTCCCGATCCGCGGCAAGATCCTGAACGTGGAGAAGGCGCGGATCGACAAGATCCTGCAGAACACCGAGATCCAGGCGCTGATCTCGGCCTTCGGCACCGGTGTGCACGAGGACTTCGACATCTCGAAGCTGCGCTATCACAAGATCATCCTGATGGCGGACGCCGACGTGGACGGCCAGCACATCAACACCCTGCTGCTGACCTTCCTCTTCCGCTTCATGCGGCCGCTGGTCGAGGCGGGCCACGTGTACCTCTCCCGTCCCCCGCTCTACAAGATCAAGTGGGGCCGGGACGACTTCGAGTACGCGTACTCCGACTCCGAGCGCGACGCCCTGATCGAGCTGGGCCGCCAGAACGGCAAGCGCGTGCGCGAGGACTCGATCCAGCGCTTCAAGGGCCTCGGCGAGATGAACGCCGAGGAACTGCGGGTCACCACGATGGACGTCGACCACCGTGTGCTCGGCCAGGTCACCCTGGACGACGCGGCCCTCGCCGACGACCTGTTCTCGGTGCTGATGGGCGAGGACGTCGAGGCCCGGCGCTCCTTCATCCAGCGCAACGCCAAGGATGTCCGCTTCCTCGACATCTGAGTCGGCGCCCATCAGCCGCCGCCCGAAAGGACTTTGACCAGCAATGGCCGACGAGAACACCCCTGTCACGCCCGGCACCCCGCAGGACGCCGCGGGCGCCGCCGAGGCGGACACCACGACGCGGATCGAGGCCGTGGGCCTCGAGACGGAGATGCAGCGCAGTTACCTCGACTACGCGATGTCCGTCATCGTGTCCCGCGCGCTGCCCGACGTCCGGGACGGCCTCAAGCCCGTCCACCGGCGCGTGCTGTACGCGATGTACGACGGCGGCTACCGGCCGGAGCGCGGCTTCTACAAGTGCGCCCGTGTCGTCGGCGACGTCATGGGTACCTACCACCCGCACGGCGACTCCTCGATCTACGACGCGCTGGTGCGCCTGGCCCAGCCGTGGTCGATGCGCATGCCGCTGGTCGACAGCAACGGCAACTTCGGTTCTCCGGGCAACGACCCGGCCGCCGCCATGCGGTACACCGAGTGCAAGATGGCGCCGCTGTCCATGGAGATGGTCCGGGACATCGACGAGGACACCGTCGACTTCCAGGACAACTACGACGGCCGCAACCAGGAGCCGACGGTCCTGCCGTCGCGCTTCCCCAACCTGCTGATCAACGGCTCCGCCGGCATCGCGGTCGGCATGGCGACCAACATCCCGCCGCACAACCTGCGCGAGGTCGCCGAGGGCGCCCAGTGGTACCTGGCCAACCCGGAGGCGTCCAACGAGGAGCTGCTCGAGGCCCTCATCGAGCGCATCAAGGGCCCCGACTTCCCGACCGGCGCCCTGGTGGTGGGCCGCAAGGGCATCGAGGAGGCGTACCGCACCGGCCGCGGCTCCATCACGATGCGTGCGGTCGTCGAGGTCGAGGAGATCCAGGGCCGGCAGTGCCTGGTCGTCACCGAGCTGCCGTACCAGGTCAACCCGGACAACCTGGCGCAGAAGATCGCCGACCTGGTGAAGGACGGCCGGGTCGGCGGCATCGCCGACGTCCGCGACGAGACCTCCTCGCGCACCGGACAGCGCCTGGTGATCGTGCTCAAGCGCGACGCCGTCGCCAAGGTGGTGCTGAACAACCTCTACAAGCACACCGACCTGCAGACGAACTTCGGCGCCAACATGCTGGCGCTGGTGGACGGCGTGCCGCGCACGCTCTCGCTGGACCAGTTCATCAAGCAGTGGGTGACCCACCAGATCGAGGTCATCGTCCGCCGGACGCGGTTCCGGCTGCGCAAGGCCGAGGAGCGCGCCCACATCCTGCGCGGTCTGCTGAAGGCCCTGGACGCGATCGACGAGGTCATCGCACTGATCCGGCGCAGCGCGACCGTGGACGTGGCGCGTGAAGGCCTGATGGGGCTGCTGGAGATCGACGAGATCCAGGCCAACGCGATCCTGGAGATGCAGCTGCGCCGCCTGGCGGCCCTGGAGCGGCAGAAGATCGTCCAGGAGCACGACGAGCTCCAGGCGAAGATCAACGAGTACAACCGCATCCTGGCCTCGCCCGAGCTGCAGCGCGGCATCATCAGCACGGAGCTGACGGCGATCGTCGAGAAGTTCGGCGACGACCGGCGCTCGGCCCTGGTGCCCTTCGACGGTGACATGTCCATCGAGGACCTGATCGCCGAGGAGGACATCGTCGTCACGATCACCCGTGGCGGCTACGTCAAGCGCACCAAGACGGACGACTACCGCTCGCAGAAGCGCGGTGGCAAGGGCGTGCGCGGCACGAAGCTGCGGGAAGACGACATCGTCGACCACTTCTTCGTCACCACCACCCACCACTGGCTGCTGTTCTTCACCAACAAGGGCCGGGTCTACCGCGCCAAGGCGTACGAGCTGCCGGACGCCGGCCGTGACGCCCGCGGGCAGCACGTGGCGAACCTGCTGGCCTTCCAGCCCGACGAGCAGATCGCCCAGGTGCTGGCCATCCGCGACTACAACGCGGCGCCCTACCTGGTGCTCGCCACCCGGTCGGGCCTGGTGAAGAAGACCTCGCTGAAGGACTACGACTCGCCCCGCTCGGGCGGTGTCATCGCGATCAACCTGCGGGAGACCGAGGACGGCAGCGAGGACCTGCTGATCGGTGCCGAGCTGGTCGGCCCGGACGACGACCTGCTGCTGGTCAGCCGCAAGGCGCAGTCCATCCGGTTCACCGCGACGGACGAGTCGCTGCGGCCGATGGGCCGTGCGACCTCGGGCGTGAAGGGTATGAGCTTCCGCGAAGGGGACGAACTGCTCTCGATGAATGTCGTGCGACCGGGTACGTTCGTCTTCACCGCCACCGATGGCGGGTACGCCAAGCGCACCAGTGTGGACGAGTACCGGGTCCAGGGGCGCGGCGGACTCGGCATCAAGGCGGCCAAGATCGTCGAGGACCGGGGTTCCCTGGTCGGGGCGCTGGTGGTGGAGGAGACCGACGAGATCCTCGCCATCACCCTCGGCGGCGGTGTGATCCGCACCCGTGTCAACGAGATCAGGGAAACCGGGCGTGACACCATGGGCGTCCAACTGATCAACCTCGGTAAAAAGGATGCAGTCGTGGGCGTCGCCCGCAATGCCGAGGCGGGGGCGGAGGCCGAAGAGGTCGTCGCCGCCGAAGAGGCCGAGGGCGAGCAGCCCCTGGCCGCCGAGTCGGAGGAGTAGAAAGCCGTGAGTGGAGCCGAGGGCGCCGCGGGTGGGACGGGCGCGGACGGAGGGCAGCCGATGCCGGCCGCCGTTCCGGACGCGATCGGCGGTGCCCCTGGCCCACGTACGGACAACGGCCCGCACCAGGGGGGAATCACCGTGACCGACACCCGTCCAGCGCAGCACCAGCACGCTGTGCACCAGCAGACCTACGGCGGTGGTCCCGCCGGCCCGGTCGCCGAGCAGCCGCAGCAGGCGCCGCAGCTGACCCAGGACCCGCACCAGCCGCCCCAGGCGTACGCGCCCCCGGCCGGGCCCCCCGCGACCGCGGGCGTCCGCCAGCCGCGTCCTGCGGCCCGTACGGTCCCGCGCACGCGCAAGGCGCGGCTGCGGGTGGCGAAGGCCGACCCGTGGTCGGTGATGAAGGTCAGCTTCCTGCTCTCCATCGCGCTGGGCATCTGCACGGTCATCGCGGTCGCGGTGCTGTGGATGGTGATGGACGCCATCGGCGTCTTCACCACGGTCGGCGGCACGCTCAGCGAGGCGACGTCCTCCGGCTCGGACGGCGGGTTCGACCTGGTGTCGTTCCTGTCGCTGTCGCGCGTGCTGACCTTCACGGCGGTCATCGCGGTCATCGACGTCGTGCTGGCCACGGCGCTGGCGACGCTCGGCGCCTTCATCTACAACATGTCGGCCGGCATGGTGGGCGGGATCGAGCTGACTCTGGCGGAGGACGAGTAACCGATTTTGGGCCACGGCCCCGGGTGCGCTAATCTTTCAACGCAGCGCGGGGCTATAGCTCAGACGGTTAGAGCGCTTCCCTGATAAGGAAGAGGCCACAGGTTCAAGTCCTGTTAGCCCCACCGCGTGAACGGCCCGTACGGATCATCCGTACGGGCCGTTTCCTTGTCCGCGTCCGCGCAGTTGGTTCCGGTGGCAGGTCACCGTTCGATATCGACCGGTGTGTATAGTCGGGCCCGTCGGAAGACCCTCAACGCAAGAAGGACGAGGTCGCGCGGTGAAGAAGTTTCTCCTGGTCGCACTGGCCGCCATCGGCGGTCTCCTCGTGTACCGCCAGATCCAGGCGGACCGCGCCGAGCAGGACCTGTGGACGGAGGCCACGGACTCCGTTCCGGCGGGTTCCGGCGCGAGCGTCTGAGACGGCACAGCCCGGACGAAGGATTCCCGAGGCCCCGATCACGATGTGGTCGGGGCCTCGTCATGTCCGCCCGTGGTCGCCCGGGCGTTGTTGCCCGACCGTGATGCGATCCGCTTGTATTTGCTGTCGCAAATCAATACCTTCGCTGAGGCCGACGATGTGCGAGAGGGAGCAGCACATGCGACGAGGGAAGGCGCTGCCGTGCGGGCCCGTGGCGCCGCTGTGGGCGGCCGCGTGCGGGCTGCTGGTGCTGGCCGCCCTGCTGGGCCCGGCCGGGGCGGCCCGGGCCCGGGCCGTGGACGACGGCGACGGGCTGGTCATGGTGCTGGACTCCTCCGGCTCCATGGCGGGCGCCCGCATGACGGCGGCCAGGAAGGCCGTCGGCGCCGTCGTGGACGCCCTGCCGGACGGCTACCCGACGGGACTGCGGGTCTACGGCGCGGGCAAGGAGCACGGCTGCGACGACACCCGTCTGCTGGAGCCCGTACGGCCGCTGGACCGGGACGCCCTGAAGCAGGCCGTGGCCGAGGTGCGGCCCCAGGGGGACACCCCCATCGGGCTGTCGCTGCAGAAGGCGGCCGCCGACCTGCCCGAGGGCGGGCGGCGCACGATCGTGCTGGTCTCCGACGGCGAGGACACCTGCGGGGCGCCCGAGCCCTGCGAGGTGGCGGCACGGCTGGCCGGGCAGGGCGTGGACCTGCGGATCGACACCATCGGCTTCCAGGTGCGCGGCGGCGCCCGCGAGCAGCTGGAGTGCATCGCCGAGGCCGGTCACGGCAGCTACCGGGACGCCCCCGACGCCGCCTCGCTCGTACGGCAGCTGACGCGGGCCTCCCGGCTGAGCGCGGACGCGTACCGCCTCCAGGGACTGCGGGTGGACGGCGGGACGAGCGCCACCGGTGCGCCCGGGCTGTCCCCCGGCCAGTACGTCGACGACATCGGGCCCGGCGAGACCCGCTGGTACGCGATGACGCTGGACGCGGCCTCCACGGCCGACCTGGCGGTCACCGCGGTGCCGCGGCCGGGGGTGAAGGCCGCGTACGGGGACGGCGTCGAGCTGCGGCTGGCGGGCACCGGCAGGTACGCCCTCACCTGCGGCTCGGACACCGCGCACTTCGGGCAGGACGAGGGCGCGATGGTGATCGGCGGCGCCGTCAGCCGGATTCCCGGCGACGGCCGGGACGGCGCCTGCGACAGGGCGGGGCGCTACGTGCTCTCCGTGCACCGCACCAGCGCCACCGGCTCCGACCGCGCCCGCTGGCCCCTGGAGCTGCGGTACGGCTCCGAGCGGCCGTTCCCGGCGGGTGCCACCCCGGCACCGGCCGCGACCCGTTACGGGGACCCGCCGGCGGCTCTGACGGGCGCGCCGCGGGACGTCGAGGGCGGCACGGGGTTCAACGACGCGCGCCGGCTCGGCAGGGGCATCTGGCGGGACACGCTGCTGCCCGGTCAGACGCGCTTCTACAAGGTGCGGGTCGGCTGGGGACAGCGACTGACGTACACCGCCGACTTCGCCAACGAACCGCTCCAGAAGGGTGGTTCCACGGCCTCGTCCTTCGTGGCGACGGCCGCGTACGGGCCGGGACGGCAGCCGCTGGGCGACGCCTCCGGGGCCTCGCAACGCCGCGGCTACTACGGGCGCCCGCTGTCGGTGGGGCTCGGCACGGTACCCGTGACCTGGACCAACCGCTGGGTCGCCGGCGAAGGCGCCCGGGGCGCCCGGACGGCGGGCGAGCACTACGTCGCGGTCTCGCTCGGGCCGGGCGCGGCAGGGCTGGCGCGGAACGCGGCGGTGGGGGTCGTCCTGCGGGTGGACGTGACCGGGACGGAACTGGCCGGACCGGAGTATGACGCGCCCCCGCGCGGCGGCGGTTCGGCCGCCGGCCGGGAGGGCGGGGAACGGGCGGCGGCCGGGGACACCACGGCGGCCGCAGCCCCCGCGGACGGCGGGGGCTTCATGACGACGCGCGACGCGATGGCGGCGGCCGCGGGCGGCGCGGTGGCGCTCGCCGGGGTCGGGATGGTGGCCCTGCTGGGCCGCAGGCGGAGGGACGGGGCATGATCCGCAGGGCACTCACATCGGTGGCGGCGGCTCTCGCGCTGCTGGCGGGACCGGCGGGAGCGGCGTACGCCGACCCGGCCGTCCCCTCCTGGCAGCCGCAGGGCGAGGAGGTACGGGGCCGGGCCAGCACCGCGGACGCCCCGCAGCTCAAGCCCGGGGTCCTGTACCGGGACAGCCTGGCGGCGGACGAGGGCGGCAAGAACTACGCCCTCGACCTGGACGCGGTGCGCTCGGCCTACCTCGCGGTCTTCGCGCTGCCCCGCCCGGGCACCCAGGTGGCGTACGGGGACGGCATCGAGCTGACGCTGACGAGCACCGACGGCACCCGCTGCGACAGCGACCGCCGGACGTTCTCCGCCGACGGCGCGGCACGGCCCATCGGCACCTGGGTCGAGCGGACCATCGGCGAGGACGGGCCGTGCCGGCAGGCGCACGCGTACGTCCTGGAGGTGACCCGCACCTCGCAGGGCACCTCGGACGCCGCGCCCTGGCCGCTGCAGATCCGGTTCACCAACGAGCCGGGGCTCACCGGCGGCGCCACGCCCGGCCCCGCCCTCAGTCCGGGCACGCAGACGCCGGTGCCCGCGAGCGGCACCGCCCGCGGGGCCACCGGCGGCGCGGACTTCGCCCATGCCGGAGCCCTCGGCAGCGGGGTCTGGAAGGACGAGGTGCTGCCCGGGCAGACGCGCTTCTACCGGGTACCGGTCGGCTGGGGACAACAGGCCTGGGCCGCGGCGGACTTCGCCAACGCGGACGTGACCAAGCCGGGCGGCTACAGCGGCTCCGGTGTGCGCGTGGAGGTCTACAACCCGCGCTGGGCCTTCATCGGCGGCGACACGGCCTCCTACTCGGGCGAGCAGACCTCCGTCACCGCCACGACCGGGAAGGTCGCCTACGCCAACCGCTACGAGAGCGGCGACGCGGTGTCGGCGGCCCGTTTCGACGGCTCCTACTACCTGGCGGTGTCGGTGCACCCGGAGGTCGCGGGCTTCGTCGACGGCGCCGTCCCGGTCACCCTGCGGATCAACGTCGAGGGCGTCGCGCAGGCGGGGCCGTCGTACGACGGTGACCCCGGCGAGGACCTGGGCCTCCCCGGGGAGCCCGGCTCCGGGAACCCACTGCTGCGCGCCCTCGGCTTCGCGGCCCTGGGTGCCGGCACCGTGCTGCTGCTGTCGCTCGCGGTCTGGACGGTGGCCGCGCGGCGCGGGCCGGCCGCGGTCTCAGGAGGACGCTGACAGGGCCCAGAAGCCGAAGGCGAAGCAGAGGGCCGCGACGAGCAGCATCGGCACGACGACCTTGGCGGGAGGACCGGGCCGGTGCGCCGGCGCCGGTGCGCCGGCCCGGGCGGCGGGCACGGCCGGTGCGATCGGCGGCGGCAGCGGCTGAGCGACGGCGGCGGCAGCGGCGGCCACCGGGGCACCGGCACCCGCCACGGTGGCCGTGTAAGGACGCGTGGGCGCCGGGGTGACCGGCGCTTGCGTCGGCGGTGTGGGCGGCGTCGGAGCCGTCGCGGCGGGCCGCGGGGCGGGTGCGGGCGGCGGCAGGCGGAAGCTCCCGGTCCCCTCCACGGACGGCGCCGGGTCCACCGGTCCGTCGGGGGAGAAGCCGGCGGGCAGCGGCCCGATCTGGTCGAAGACCTCGACGGCCTCCTCGTCCGGCTCGGGGTCCGGCAGCAGCTCCACCGCCGCCGCCAGGGCCTTGCGGGCGCCCGCGGCGGTGCGGAAGCGGGCTTCCGGGTCCGGCTGCAGCAGGGTGCCGATCACCTCCCACAGCGGGCCGGGGACGCCCTGCGGGGCCCGGGGCATGCCGTGGACGTACTGGGTGACGATCGCCTCCGCGTCGGGCTTGCTGCCGCCCAGCAGGTAGAGCGCGACCAGCCCGGTCGCGTACAGGTCGGCGGGGAAGTCGGGCTCGGCGCCGAGCAGCTGTTCCGGGGCGAAGTAACCAGGGGTGCCCACGACGTAGTTGGCCGCGGTGAGCCGGGGCTCCCCCTTGCGCATGGCGATGCCGAAGTCCGACAGCCGCAGGTGCGGGCGCCCGGTGCCGGTCGCCTCCATCAGGAGGTTCGCGGGCTTGATGTCCCGGTGCACCACGCCCTCGGCGTGCACGGCCGTCAGGCCGGACAGCAACTGGTCGAGCAGGCCGCCGACGTAGCGCGCCGGCAGCGGGCCGTAGTCGCCGATGAGGTGCGACAGCGAGCCGCCGCGCACCAGGTCCATGGTGAACAGCACCTTGTCGTCGTCGGCCGCCCAGCTGGTGGGGGCCAGGACGTGCGGGTGGTCGATGCGCAGCGCCTGCTCCCGGACGAAGCGCAGCAGGGCGTGGGCGTCGCTCTGCAGCAGCACCTTGGCCGCCACGTAACGTCCGCGCCGCCGGTCCCAGGCGCGCCACACCGCGCCCACCCCGCCGCGCCCGACCGGATCGACCAGTTCGTACCGGCCCGCGAAGACCTCACCCATGGCGTGCGTCCGCCCCCTGCTTCCGCGCCTCGTAGTCCCGGACCGCCGCGTCGGACGGCCCGGCGCCGTACACCCTGAGGAACTCTGCCAGTTGGGGGTGGCGGTGGGCGAGGGAATCGGCCGCCTCGGCGATCTCGGCGGGCGAGGCCACCCCGTGCAGCAGCGAGCGGATCTCGTGGACGACCCTGCGCGCGGGCGGCAGCGGCGCTCCGGTCGTGCTCTGGGTGGTGCCGAGCAGGGGTGAGCCCTCGGAACCGCGGATCTCCTCCATCCGCGGCACGGCGTCCGCCGCGGCCACCGTCCCGCCGGACACCTCCGCGGCGAGCTCCTGCAGCGCCTGGAGCCGCTGCACGACCGCGGGATTGCCGATCTTCGCGCGCTGCCCGCTCATCAACTGGGAGAGCATCGGCGCCGACAGCCCCAGCACCCCCGCCAGCCGCGCCTGGTTGAGCGCCAGGGTCTCCATGAGGCGGCGGAACAGCACGCCGAGCGGCTCGCCGTACCAGGTGCGCTGCATGTCCTGGACGCGGGTGGTGGCGTCCGGCTGCGAGCTGTCCATTGCGGGCTCCTGACGGGGGACCTTTGCGGCCGCGAACTTGCCCGTCATCCTACGGACCCCCGATACTCGGTCGGTGATCCTCTCCGCAGCCGGTACGCTGGTCTGCGGCACGGGGCCTTAGCTCAGTTGGTAGAGCGCCGTCTTTGCATGGCGGATGTCAGGGGTTCGACTCCCCTAGGCTCCACACCGTCCGACCGGGCCGGGAACCTCATGGAGGTCCCGGCCTGTCGTGTTCCCAGAGCCCGGTGCCGACCGCGGACCCGTGCGGCAGAATCGGCGGCGTGCGGTTCGGCATTCTGGGGGAGACGAGAGCGCTGCGGGACGACGGGGGCACCGCCGCCGTCGGCGGCCCGGGCCGGCGGGCGCTGCTGGCGATGCTGCTGCTGGAGCCGGGCCGGATCGTCGGCACCGAGCGGCTGATCGACGGGCTGTACGGGGACGAGCCGCCGGCCGGGGTCGGCAACGCGCTGCAGTCCCAGGTCTCGCGGCTGCGCGCGGCCGTCGCCGTGCCCATCGAGCGCCATCCGGGCGGCTACCGGCTGGTGGTCACCCCTGACGAGGTGGACGTGCACCGCTTCGAGCGGCTCGCGGCCGAGGGGCGGGAGGCGCTGGCCGCGGGTGAGCCCGGGCGGGCCGCGGGCCTGCTGCGCGGTGCGCTTGACCTGTGGCGGGGCTCGGCCCTGGCGGACGTGGGCGACGCGCCCTTCGCGCGGGCGCAGGTGGCGCGGCTGGAGGAACTGCGGATCGCGGCGGTGGAGGACCGCATCGCGGCCGAGCTGGCGCTGGACGCACGGCACCACCAGGAACTCGTCGCCGAACTGCAGGAACTGGTCACCCGGTACCCGCTGCGGGAACGGCTGCGCGCCCAGTTGATGCGGGCGCTGTACGGCTGCGGCCGCCAGTCCGAGGCGCTGCGGGTGTACGAGGACGCACGGCGTGAACTCGCCGAGTCCCTCGGCGCCGACCCGGGCCCGGAACTGGCGGAGGCGCATCTGGCGGTGCTGCGCGGCGAGCCGGTGCCCGCCCGTACCGCGCCTGCCGCGGTCACCGGGGGCACCGGAGGCGTGCCGGATGCCCGGTCTTCGGGTGTTTCACGTGAAACATCGTCCGCCGGGAGTCCGTCCGCGCCGCTCCTCCGGCACGGGCTGCCCGCCCAGCTGACCAGCTTCATCGGCCGTGAGCAGGAGCTGGCACGGATCGGGGCGCGGCTCGGTGACGCCCGGCTGGTCACCCTGATCGGCCCGGGCGGTGCGGGCAAGACCCGTACCGCGGTGGAGGCGGCCGGGCGGCACACGGGGGAGGTCTGCTTCGTGGACCTCTCCGGGCTGACCCACGGCTCCGAGGTGCCGCAGGCGATCGCGGGGGCCCTGGGCCTGCGGGAGGCGGGTCTGCTCCCCGGGGCCGCCGGGCGTGAGGCCGGGGGGTTGGAGGGCTCGCCGCTCGCCCGTCTCACGGCCGCGCTGACCGACCGGGACGTGCTCCTCGTGCTGGACAACTGCGAGCACCTGATCGCCGACGCCGCCCGCATCACCGCGGAGCTGCTGGCCGCCTGCCCGCGGGTTCGGGTCCTGGCGACCACCCGGGAGGCGCTCGGCGTCAACGGCGAGACGCTCTGCCCGCTCGAACCGCTGCCGCTGCCGGCCCCCGGCGCGCCCGAGGAGGACGTGCTCGGCTCCCCCGCCGTCCGGTTGCTCCTCGAGCGGGCCGCCGCCGTGAGTCCGTCCGGCAGGCTGCCCGACGCCGCGGAGGCCGCCCGGATCTGTCGGGCCCTGGACGGCGTCCCGCTCGCCATCGAGCTGGCCGCCGCCCGGCTGCGGTCGTTGTCCGCCGCCGACGTCGCCGACCGGCTCGGTGACGTGCTCGCCGGGCCCGGCGACCGCTTCCGGTTGCTCTCCCGGGGCAGTCGCACCGCGCAGCCCCGTCAGCGGACCCTGCGCGGGGTCGTGGACTGGAGCTGGGAGCTGCTGCCCGAGGACGAGCGCACCGTGCTGCGCCGCGCCTCCGTCTTCGCCGGGGGCTGGACCCTCCCGGCCGCCGAGGCGATCTGCGCGGGACCCGCGGCCGGCCCGGCGGACGGCGACGCCATCGACGCCGAGGACGTGCTCGACCTGCTCGCCTCCCTCGCCGACAAGTCGCTGGTGGTGGTGGACCGTCCGGACGGCGAGGGAGGCGGTGTGCGCTACCGGCTGCTCCAGACCATCAGGGCGTATGCCGCCGAACGCCTCGCCGAGGCGGGCGAGTCGGAGGCGCTGCGCCGGGCGCACGCCGCGTACTTCCTCGACCTGGCGCTGACCGCCGACCCGCGCCTGCGCCGGGCCGAGCAGCTGGAGTGGCTGGGCCGGCTCGCCGCCGACCACGACAACCTGCACGCCGCGCTGGGCGGTTCGGTGGCCGCGGGCGACACCGCCGTGGCGCTGCGGCTGCTCGCGGCCCTGTGCACGTACTGGATGCTGCGCGGCACGCGCTACGAGGGTGCCCGGCCCGCCCGTGAGTTGCTGGCGGTGACCGGGCCCTGCGCTCCGCCGGGACTGGCCGAGGAGTACGCGCTCTGCGTGATCACCGCCGCCTCCGTCACCGCGGACCAGGCCGAACTCGCCGTCCACCTGGCGGCCGCCACGGACGTCGTCGCCGGGCTCGGCGGCATGGCCCGCCGCTACCCCGTGCTCAACCTGCTTTGGGCGCCCTTCGCCGGAGTGCCGGACGACGAGACGTACGCCCGGTACGCGGACGGCGCGGCGAGCCTCGTCGAGCCCTGGCAGCGGGCCCTGGTCCACGTCGGCTCGGGGTTCCACGCGTGGATGGTCGGCGGTGACATCGCCGCGGCCGAGACGGAGTTCGACCGGGCCCTCGCCGGGTTCCGCGCCCTGGGCGACCGCTGGGGGACCACCATGGCCCTCACGCAGCTGGCCTGGCTGTCCGGCTCCCGCGGTGACGTGGCGCGGGCCGTGGGGCTGATCGACGAGGCCCTCGGTCACGCCGCCGAGCTGGGCGCCACCGAGAGCGTCGCCGAGCTGCTCGGCGAACGCGGCAGGTGCGGCCTGCGGGCGGGACGGTACGAGCAGGCCCGGGCCGACTTCACGCGCGGGCTGGAGCTCGCCCGCGGTTGCGGCGCCCGGGAGATGTTCGCCGGGGCCCACCTGGGCCTGGGCGAGTGCGCCCGGCTGACCGGGGACCTCGCCGAGGCGCGGCGGCTGTCGGGGCTGGCCCTGTCCGAGTCCCTGGACGGCTGGTACACCGGCGAGAGCGCCCGTGCCGAGGCGCACATCGCCCTCGGCAGGATCGCCCGGGAGGAGGGCGACACCGTCCGCGCCCGCGGGCACTTGCGCGAGGCCGCGGGTGTGGAGCACGGGGCCCGCGACCTGCCGCTGGCGGCGAACCTCGCCGACGCCTTCGCCGGCCTCGTGCTTGCCGAGGGCGACCCCGCACGGGCCGCGGAACTGCTGGGCGTGGCAAGTGCGCTGCGCGGCACCGAGGTGCCGGCCGGTCCCGACGCCACCCGCACCGAGGGCGCCGCACGGGCCGCCCTCGGAGACCCGGCCCACCAGGAGGCCTACGCGCGCGGTGCGGGACTCCCCGCCGACCGGGCGCTGCGGGCACTGACCGGGCTGACCACGCGCTGACCGGGCCCGGGCTGCCGCCGGTCAGCGCACGGTGCGCGGCCGGTCAGCGCCCGCGCGCACCGTGTCGGTCATGACGAATCCCGCACGCACACACGACGCCGCGGCCGTGACGCCCGCGGCCCCCGCCCGCCATCGCTGGGCCGCACTCGCCGTCTGCTGCCTGGCCGCCATGCTCCTCGGCATCGACAACAGCGTGCTCAACTACGCCATCCCGTCGCTGCTGAAGGACATGGGTCCGTCCGGCACCGAGATCCTGTGGATCTCCGACGTCTACGGCTTCGCCATGGGCGGCCTGCTGGTCGTCATGGGCAACCTCGGCGACCGGCTCGGCCGCAAGCGGATGATGCTGCTGGGCGCCGCCGCCTTCGGCGTGGCCTCGCTGCTCACCGCCTACGCACCGAACCCCGGGGCGCTGATCGCCGGCCGCGCGCTGCTCGGCGTCGCAGGGGCGGCGATGGTGCCCTCGACGCTCTCCGTCGTACGCCACGCCTTCACCGACGCCAAGGAGCGCACCACGGCCATCGGGATCAGCAGCGGCATCGCCGCCGCGAGCTTCGCGCTCGGCCCCGTGGTCGGCGGTCTGCTGCTGGACCACTTCTGGTGGGGCTCGGTCTTCCTGATCAACGTCCCGCTCATGGCGGTCGTCCTGGTGGCCGGCGCCCTGGTGCTGCCGGAGTCCCGCAACCCGCGGCCGGGACGGCTGGACTGGATCGGCGTGCCGCTGTCGGTCGTCGGTGTCGTGGGCGCCATCTACGCCGTCAAGGAGGGCTTCCGGGACGGCGTGGACCATGCGCCGGTCTGGATCGCCGCGGCGATCGGGACGGCGGCCCTGGTGCTGTTCGCCCGCCGCCAGGTGCGGGTCGAGGAGCCCCTGATCGACCTGCGGCTGTTCCGCAACCCCGCCTTCAGCGGCGCCGTCGGCGCCAACCTGGTCATGATCTTCGCCTCGTCCACGCTGTCGCTCGCCTTCTCCCTGTACTTCCAGGTCGTCCGCGGCTGGTCGCCCTTCACCGCGGGGCTGGCGTTGCTCCCCGGCCCGCTGGCCGCGGCCTTCGCCGCTCCGCTGGCCACCGCGCTGATCCCGCGGCTGGGCCGGGCGCGGGTGGTGGCCCTCGGCCTGGTGCTGCTGGCCGCGAGCACCGCGGTGCTCGGTCGGCTCTCCACGCCCGGGACGCCGTACTGGGAGCTGCTGGCGCCGCTGGTCGCCAACGGCGCGGGCATCATCCTGATCGTCTCGGTCACCAACGACACGATCCTCGCGAGTGCCCCCAAGGAGCGGACGGGCGCGGCCGCCGCCGTCTCGGAGACCGCCATGGAGATGGGCGGTTCGCTGGGCATCGCGGTCCTCGGCTCGCTGCTCGGCGCGGTCTACCGTGACGCGCTCGCCCTGCCCGCGGGACTGCCCGCAGGTGCCGCGGACGCCGCCCGCGAGTCGGTGGGCGGGGCCGCCGAGGCGGCCGCCCGGGTGCCGGGGGCGGACGGGGCCGCGCTGCTGGCGGCCGCGAAGGACGCCTTCTGCCACAGCGTCCAGGTCACCACCGTGGTGGGGGCGGCGCTGCTCGCGGTCGGCGCCGTCGTGGCGCTGTACGCCCTGCGCGGGGTGCCCGCGCAGATCGCCGACCCGGAGGCCGAGGAGGAGGTCCTGCCGCTGCCTGCGCCTTCCGGACGGTGACGGGTGCGTACGGCAGGAGGGCGGCGGACCCGTCACGGGTCCGCCGCCCTCCTGCCGGTCGTGTCGCACCGCCGCCGGTGTCCGGACCGTCACGTCACGGGTGGGTGTCCCCGCGGTCGCGGCGGTCGTCGGCATCCGACTCCGCCTGCTTGGCCTGTACCTCCGGGTCGAGCGCGTCCACCGGCGAGCCGTCGACCTTGCCGAACGAGGCGTCTGCCTCGACGCCGCCGTTGAGGGAGGCACGGTCGGCGACCTCGGTGGCGGGCGCGGGCTCCACCAGCCAGTCGGGGTTGGTCTGCTTGCTCCACCACTTCCACGCCGCGAAGCCGGCCCCGGCGACGAGGCCCGCCAGCAGCAGGCCCTTGGCGAACCGCCCGTTGCGGGCCCGGCGCTCGCGGCGGCGCTCCAGCTTGCGGATGTCGTCCGCCGTGACGTGGCTGCGCAGCACGGCGACCGCGGCGGCGCTGCGGGCGGCCGCCTCCTCCGCGGCCGGGGCCGCGACGCTGCGCACGGTGGTCACCGCCTGGCCCATCCGCGGCGCTGTGAACTCCGCCGCCAGACGGGCGGTGTCACGGGTGCGCCGGGCGGCGGTCCCCACCTTCTGCTGGACGCCCGGCGGCACCGCCGCCAGGGCCTGGTCGAGACGCGCCGCCAGGTGCGCGTCGTACTGCGTCCGGGCCGCCGCGCGGGCCTGCCGCCCGGCCGCCGACACCCGGGGTGCCAGGTAGAGCCTGGCCTCGTCCGTGTAGTGCGCGGCGTTGAGCTTCGCTGTGTCGGCGTACGGCGCCACCACGTCCGCGGCGTGCCGCACGCTGACCCTCGTCCTCTCGGCTGCGTCGCGCACGCTGTCGATGCGGGTCACGAGAACCTCCTCCTCGGTGGCGTTCGGTTTTCGCCTTTCCACCCGGTTTGAAATCATGCCCGCCGCCGCGGGGTACGGCATGTGCGTACGGGCATCCGGGTCAAGGGGAGCCGTCACCGACGATGCCACCGGATGACCCGGGGCGCGACAGTTGCGTGCGGGAAGGCGTGACGTGCGAGGATTTGCCCCTGTCAGTGAGGACTATGGAAGGCAAGATCGTGGCCGAGCAGCTCTACGCCACCCTGAAGACCAACCACGGGGACATCACCGTCCGGCTGCTGCCGAACCACGCGCCCAAGACGGTCAAGAACTTCGTGGAGCTCGCGGAGGGGACCCGTGAGTGGACGGACCCGCACACCGGCCGGACCTCCCACGAGCACCTCTACGACGGCACGGTCTTCCACCGGGTCATCTCCGGCTTCATGATCCAGGGCGGCGACCCGCTGGGCAACGGCACCGGCGGCCCCGGCTACCAGTTCCCCGACGAGTTCCACCCGGACCTCGGTTTCACCAAGCCCTACCTCCTGGCCATGGCGAACGCCGGCCCGGGCACCAACGGCTCGCAGTTCTTCATCACGGTCGCCCCGACGGCGTGGCTCACCCGCAAGCACACCATCTTCGGCGAGGTCACCGATCCCGCCAGCCAGAAGGTCGTGGACTCCATCGCGACCGCCCCCACCAACCCGCGCACCGAGCGTCCGCTGGAGGACGTGGTGATCCAGAGCGTCGTGATCGAGCGTCGCTAGGGTCCCGGGAACCCGAACGCCCCGCCCGTGCGTATGACGGGCGGGGCGATTCCGCTGCGAAGGGCTGACACATGACCGACCAGGCCGTCCGCTGCTACCGGCACCCGGACCGGGAGACCGGCATCCGCTGCTCCCGCTGCGAGCGGCCGATCTGTCCGGAGTGCATGATCAACGCGTCGGTGGGCTTCCACTGCCCGGAGTGCGTGCGGGAGGGCCGTCGTGCGGCCCAGGCCGCCGAACCCCGCACGGTGGCGGGCGGTTCGGTCGCCGGGGACCCCCGGCTGGTCACCAAGATCCTGATCGGGCTGAACCTGCTGGTGTTCCTGCTCGCCAGGGTCGAGGGCAAGCAGTTCGTCACCGAGCTGGGGCTCTTCGTCCCGTGCTACGCCCCCGGCACCGCGGTGTGCGGCGTGGCGGGCGGGCCGGGCGAGTGGTACCGGCTGGTGAGTTCGATGTTCCTCCACCAGGAGATCGCGCACATCGCCTTCAACATGCTCTCGCTGTGGTGGATCGGCGGCCCGCTGGAGACGCTGCTCGGCCGGGCCCGTTACACCGCGCTCTACCTGGTCGCGGGGCTGGGGGGCAGCGCGCTGGTGGTGCTGCTGGCCCCGGAGACCCTGACCTTGGGTGCCTCGGGCGCGATCTACGGGCTCTTCGGCGCCACGGCCGTCTTCGTGAAGCGGCTGCGGATGGACATGCGGCCCGTCCTGATCCTGCTCGGGCTGAACCTGCTGTTCACCTTCACCTGGGGGAACATCAGCTGGGAGGCGCACATCGGCGGTCTCGTCACCGGGGCGATCATCGCCGTCGCGATGGCGTACGCGCCGCGCTCGCGCCGGGCGCTGGTCCAGTGGGGGACGTGCGTGGCGATGCTGCTCGCCGTGGCGGTCACAGTGTGGGCCGGGGTCGCGAATATCTCCGGCTAGGCCGTAACGCGCACCGTTGATCAGACGTTATCCACAGAGAGGCGGAGGCCTCCTGTGCATCCTGTGGGCGAGCCGTGCGCGTGCCCCTACACACCGTGTCTGACCTGCAAGATCAACGAAAGACCGGTGGTCCGTACATCGGACCACCGGTCACACCGGTGTCAACCGGCTGGCGGTTATCCACAGATCATGCGACCTTTTCAACACTGTGGATGACGCCTGTGGATAACTGTGCGATCTGCTACTTCCACTGCGTGGACACGACGAACCCGCCCGCGATGAAGCCGAAGCCGACGGCGATGTTCCAGTTGCCCAGCTGCTCGATCGGGAAGCTGCCCTGCGTCACGTAGAAGACCACGATCCAGGCCAGGCCGACGAGGAACAGTGCCAGCATGAGCGGAGCCACCCAGCCGCGGCCGGACTTCAGCTTTATGGGGGTGGTCTTCTCCGGGGGCGGAGTGAAGTCGGCCTTCTTGCGGATCCGTGACTTCGGCACGAGGGACTCTCCTGTCGATGCGCTGCGTAACCGCGCGTGTGACGTCTTGTATGAGCGGCCCGACGGCAGGGGGGCCCACGCCTCCGGGCGTCCGTTAGCGTAGTGCTTCCGCGGGTTGGAAGGAGATAAGGCTACGGTGAGCAATCCGGTGGACGCCTCCCCGGGCCCCCGATCCGCCCGGTCTGTGGTGCTTCGTGTGCTCAGCGCCGGGGTCTTCGCGATGGCCGGTCTGCTGTTCTGGATGAGCTTCGACACCGCCAAGGGCCTGGACATCCGCACCGACGACCCGCTGCTGCGCCTGTCGGACCGTGTCCAGGAGAAGAGCCGGCAGAACGAGCAGCTGGAGAACGAGCTCGCCGGGGTGCGCGAGGACGTCGACGGACTCGCCCACACCGACAGCGGCGTCAGCGACGCCACCCGCAAGGAGCTGGCGCGGCTCGGCGCCGAGGCCGGCACCCTCAAGCTCACCGGTCCCGCCGTCTCCGTCACCCTGAACGACGCGCCGCCGGACGCGACGGCGCTCGTCCCGGGCGTGCCGAATCCGCAGCCGAACGACCTCGTCATCCACCAGCAGGACCTGCAGGCCGTGGTCAACGCCCTATGGGCGGGCGGCGCCTCCGGCATCAAGGTGATGGACCAGCGGCTGATCTCCACCAGCGCGGTGCGCTGCGTCGGCAACACGCTCATCCTGCAGGGCCGCGTCTACTCCCCGCCCTACACCATCACGGCCGTCGGCGACCAGGAGAAGCTGCACAAGGCGCTCGACGCCAGCCCCGCGATCCAGAACTACCTGCAGTACGTCCAGGCCTACGGGCTCGGCTGGAAGGTCGAGGACGAACGACGGGTGACTCTTCCCGGCTACTCCGGCACAGTGGACCTGCAGTACGCCAAGCCTGTGGGGTGATCATGCGCCTGGTGGTGCGGACGCTGAGCGAATTGTGCATCACCGTGGGCGCGCTGATCGTGCTCTTCGTCTGCTACGTGCTGCTCTGGACCGGCGTACGGGCGGACCGCGCGATGGACGGGGAGCTCGACCGGCTGCAGGACCGCTGGGCGACCGGGCCGGTCGCCGCGGCCGACCCGTCCACCGGGGGCACGGGCGCTGCCACCCCCTCGGCGTCCCCTTCCCCGTCGGGGCCGGCCGCGACGCCGTACCGGGACGGCACGGCCTTCGCGGTGATGTACGTCCCGCGGCTGGGCCGTTCCTGGCACAAGCCCGTGCTGGAGGGGACGGGCACCGGCACCCTGAAGAAGGGCCTCGGCCACTACGCGGACACCGCCCGGCTCGGCGCCGTGGGCAACTTCGCCGTCGCCGGCCACCGCCGCACCTACGGCGACCCGTTCAAGGACTTCCCCAGGCTGCGCAAGGGCGACGAGGTCGTCCTGACCGACGGGCGCACCTGGTACACCTACGAGATCGACCGCGCACCCTACCGCACCGTCCCCACCGACGTCGCTGTGATCGATCCCGTCCCGGAGAAGTCCGGGTACACCGTTCCCGGCCGCTATCTGACCCTGACCACCTGCGATCCCGAGTGGGGCCACAGCCACCGGCTCATCACCTGGGGGCACCTGGAATCCACACGGCCTGTGGAGGACGGTATGCCGGAGGGTTCGTCGGGCTAATCTTGGGCGAGGCACGGGCACGGAGGGCAGGAAGGCGGCGCATGTACGGCTGGATCTGGCGGCATCTGCCGGGCAACGTGTGGCTGAAGGCACTCATCTCGCTGGTGCTGGTCCTCGCCACCGTCTACGTGCTCTTCCAGTACGTCTTCCCCTGGGCGGAGCCGCTGCTGCCGTTCGGGGACGTGACCGTCGACGAGGGGATGGCAGCCGTCAGATGAGCGCACGCATCCTCGTCGTCGACAACTACGACAGCTTCGTCTTCAACCTGGTCCAGTACCTGTACCAATTGGGCGCCGAGTGCGAAGTGCTCCGCAACGACCAGGTGGAGCTCGCCCACGCCCAAGACGGCTTCGACGGGGTCCTGCTCTCCCCCGGGCCCGGCACCCCCGAGGAGGCCGGTGTCTGCGTCGACATGGTGCGCCACTGCGCGGCCACCGACGTCCCGGTCTTCGGGGTCTGCCTCGGACTGCAGTCCATGGCGGTGGCGTACGGCGGTGTGGTGGACCGGGCGCCGGAGCTGCTGCACGGCAAGACCTCCCTGGTGACCCATGAGGGCCGCGGGGTCTTCGCGGGGCTGCCGACGCCGTTCACCGCGACCCGCTACCACTCGCTGGCGGTCGAACGGGACACGGTGCCGGAGGAGTTGGAGATCACCTCCTGGACGGAGAACGGCATCATCATGGGACTGCGGCACCGCAGCGCCCGGGTGGAGGGCGTCCAGTTCCATCCCGAGTCGGTGCTCACCGAATGGGGGCACCGGATGCTCGCCAACTGGCTGGTGGAATGCGGCGACAAGGGCGCCGTCGAGCGTTCCGCGGGCCTCGCGCCTGTGGTCGGAACCAGGGCGTGACTGCGTGACCGCGCATCGGCACTTCGGTGACACCGCCGAATTCGCCGCCGTGGTGGAGCAGTTGGCCGACCCGCTCAACGACCCGCTGCCCAGCACCGGGCGCCGCGCGGCCCGCCCCGCCCAGGAGTCCGGCACGGACTCCGGCACTAACTCCGGCGCGGAGCCCGCCGCGGCGCCACCTGCGCCGTCCCCCACGACGCCGGCTGCGCCGCCGCCCGCGACCGCGCAGCCGGTCACCCCCCAGGCCGCGGTGCCGGGCCAGCAGGTGTACGAGCAGGGACAGGGACAAGGGCAGGAGCAGGCGTACTACGGGTCCACGAGACCCGCCTACGAGCCGCAGCCGGCCGACCCATGGCCGTCCCGGCCGTCGTCCGCGCCTGGCCCCGAGGAGCCGCCCGAGCCGCGCCCCCGGCACGGAGGGCCGCCCGAGCAGCCGTACGCCGAGGGGTTCAGGGCCGTCCGGCGTCCGCTCACCGACGCGGAGCGTGCCGCCGCGCGCCGCCGGGTCGCGGGCGCGCCCGGCGACACCATGGCGATGCCCGTGGTGACCGGGGCCGAGCCGGAACGCGAGCCGGAGCAGGACCGGGAGGAGATCCCGCAGCCGCCCTCCGGCGTCCCGGCGCCCGAGGGCGGCGGACGTGCCGCCCGCCGGAAAGCGGCCCAGGAGGCCGCACGACGCGGTGGCAGGGGACGGAGGCGTTCCGGTACCCCCGAGGCCCCCCAGGCCGCCACAGGGGCCGTCACGGCCCCCATGGCGTCGACACCGGCCGCACCCAGGTCCCGCATGGAGGCCCGGCGCGCCGCGCGCGCGGCCAAGGAGAGCCCCGCGGTGATCGCCAGCCGGGTGGCCGGCGAGGTGTTCATCACCCTGGGCGTGCTGATGCTGCTCTTCGTCACCTACCAGCTGTGGTGGACCAACGTCCTCGCCCACCAGCAGGCCGGCGGCGCCGCCAACAACCTGCAGAAGCAGTGGCAAGGCGAGAAGGACCCGGCCCGCGACCCCGGCGCCTTCTCGCCCGGGCAGGGCTTCGCGATCATGTACATCCCGAAGCTGGACGTGAAGGCGCCCATCGCCGAGGGCGTCGACAAGCACAAGGTGCTCGACAAGGGCATGATCGGCCACTACTCCGGCGACCTGGAGACGGCCATGCCCTGGGACAAGCAGGGCAACTTCGCCCTCGCCGCCCACCGCAACAGCCACGGCGAACCGTTCCGCTACGTCAACAAACTGGTGGCGGGGGACAAGGTCGTGGTCGAGACGGAGAGCACGTACTACACGTACGAGATCACGAGCACGCTGCCCTCGACCCCGCCCTCCAACATCTCGGTGATCAAGCCGGTCCCCGACGGATCCGGCTTCACCAAGCCCGGCCGCTACATCACACTGACCACGTGCACACCGGAGTTCACCAGCAAGTTCCGGTTGATCGTCTGGGGCAAGATGGTCGAGGAATGGCCGCGCAGCAAGGGCAAGCCGCCCGCCTTGGTCGGCTGAGCCAGGTACGGACGTACAAGGATCGGGGCAAGTGGTGACGACCACCCAGCACGACCGCGCCCGGGAAGCCGTGCCCGACCGGCACCGGCTCTCGTGGTTCGCCGCCACCGTCAGCCTGATCGGTGAACTCCTCATCACCGCGGGCGTGATCCTCGGGCTCTTCGTCGTCTACTCCCTTTGGTGGACCAACGTCCTCGCCGACCGCGCCGCCAAGCACGAGGGCGACGCCATCAGGCGCCAGTGGGCCGACAGCGCCCCGGGCAAGCTCGACACCAAGGGCGGCATCGGCTTCCTCCACGTCCCCGCCATGGGCAGGAACTACGAGGTCCTGGTGAAGAAGGGCACCTCCACGAAGGTGCTCAACGAGGGTGTCGCCGGTTACTACACCGAGCCCGTCGAGTCCGCCATGCCCGGGGACAAGCAGGGCAACTTCACGCTCGCCGCGCACCGCGACGGCCACGGCGCCAAGTTCCACAACATCGACAAGATCAAGAACGGCGACCCGGTCGTCTTCGAGAACCGCGACACCTGGTACGTCTACAAGGTCTACAAGGTGCTCCCCGAGACCTCGAAGTACAACGTCGAGGTGATCGACCAGATCCCGAAGGAGAGCGGCAAGAAGAAGGCCGGCCGCTACCTCACGCTCACCACCTGCACCCCGGTCTACACCTCGCGCGACCGCTACATCGTGTGGGCCGAACTCGTCCGTACCCAGAAGGTGGACGCGAAGCGGACGCCTCCGGCGGAGCTGGGCTGACGCGCAGGAGGCGCCCGCACGGGCAGGGGACGCAAACGGAAGGGGCCGCGGACGTGATGTCCGCGGCCCCTTCCGTTTCCGGTGCTGTCGGCGTCAGCCGCCGTTGCCTCCGTTGATGAAGCCTCCGCCGCCGTTGTTCCCGCCGTTCGGGTCCCGGGCGAAGATCGTCAGGGTGTCACCCGGCTTCATCTGGGTGCCCTGCTGCGGGACCTGGCCCTGGACGATGGCGTTCCCGTCCTGCGACGAGCCGGGCGCGAACTGCAGCGTCACGCCGAATTCCTGCGCGATGCCGCTGACCTGCGTGACCGTCATGTTCTGCAGGTTGGGGATCGCGTTGGTGGACGGCGGCTTGGCGACGAACAGGGTGACCGAGTCACCGGCCTTGAGCTTGCTGCCGCCGCGCGGGTTCTGCTCGACGACCTTGCCTTGCTGCTGGTCCGCCGACTCGCGGTCCTGCGTGGTGACCTTGAGGCCCTGGTCCTCCAGGGTCTTCTTGGCCTGCTCCACGTCCTGACCGGTCACGTCGAGGACCACGACTTCTTCGGGCGCCACGGCCACGGTGAGCGTGATCGTCGAACCCTTGTCCCGCTTCGCGCCGCTCTTGGGGTCCTGCTTGAGGACCGTGCCCTCCTCCTCGTTGGAGGTCTTGGACTGCTTGTCGACCTCGAAGCCCTTTTCCTTCAGCTCCGCCTCGGCGTCCTCGAAGGAGTCACCGGTGACGTCCGGGACCTCGATCTTCTCTGCGCCCTTGGAGAGCTGCAGGGTGACGCTCTGGTCCTTGGGGATCTTGCTGTCGGCCTCGGCCGACTGCTGGCAGACGTGGTCCTTGGGCTGGTCGGCGCAGAACATCGCCTCACCGAAGGTGATGGTGATCCCGCCGTTCGAGGCCCGGTCCTGGGCCTCGGACTTGGTGTCGCCGACGAACTGCGGGACGGACACCGTGTCGTTGCCGCTGCCGTTCCCGGAGAACAGCGCCTTGCCCATGAAGATCGCGCCGATCAGGACCAGGACGGCGGCGACGACCAGCAGGATCGTGGACGTGTTGCTCTTCTTCGGCTTGCGCCGGCCGTTGCCCTGGGGCTGGTCGTAGCCGTAGCCGCCGTCGTCCTCGCGCATGGGCGGCAGCATCGAGGTGCCGGCGTCCTGCTGGGGCGGGAGGGCCGTGGTGGGGGCGTCGTTGCCGTAGCCCCCGTAGCCGCCGCCGTTGTAGCCGACGGCGCCCAGGGCGACCGTGGCGGCGACGGGCTGGCCGTCGAGGCAGGCCTCGATGTCGGCGCGCATCTCGTCGGCGGACTGGTACCGGTAGTCCGGGTCCTTGGTCAGCGCCTTGAGCACGATGGCGTCCATCGAGGGCGTGACCTCGGGGTCGTAGACGCTCGGCGGCTGCGGCTCCTCGCGCACGTGCTGGTACGCCACCGCGACCGGGGAGTCGCCGACGAAGGGCGGCCGCACGGTGAGCAGCTCGTAGAGCAGGCAGCCGGCGGAGTACAGGTCGGAGCGCGCGTCGACGGTCTCGCCCTTGGCCTGCTCCGGGGAGAGGTACTGGGCGGTGCCGATCACGGCCGCGGTCTGCGTCATGGTCATGCCGGAGTCGCCCATGGCGCGGGCGATGCCGAAGTCCATGACCTTGACCTGGCCGTTCCGGGTCAGCATCACGTTCGCGGGCTTGATGTCGCGGTGCACGATGCCGGACCGGTGGCTGTACTCCAGGGCCTGGAGGATGCCGATGGTCATCTCCAGCGAACGCTCCGGCAGGAGCTTCCGCCCGGAGTGGAGCAGCTCACGCAGGGTGGAGCCGTCCACGTACTCCATGACGATGTACGGGATGGAGACCCCGTCGACGTAGTCCTCGCCGGTGTCGTAGACCGCGACGATCGACGGGTGGTTCAGCGAGGCGGCCGACTGGGCCTCACGGCGGAACCGGGCCTGGAAGGACGGATCGCGGGCGAGGTCCACCCGGAGCGTCTTCACGGCGACGGTGCGGCCGAGCCGGGTGTCATGGGCGATGTACACCTCGGCCATGCCACCGCGGCCGAGCACCGAGCCCAGCTCGTACCGGCCGCCGAGGCGACGCGGCTCTTCCATAGCGCTTGCCCTTCCTAAACCGTCCGTGTGGCTGCTCGGGCATACCGTACCCGCCGCCGCGTGCCGATCCCGGCCCTCGCCGGTAGCCGATACACGACCGGTACCGCGACGTGCGACATAGCGCACATCCATGGATACGGTGTGACCGGCATCACTTGTTCAGCACGGCCTCCATGACGCTCTTGGCGATCGGCGCGGCGAAGCCGCCACCGGAGATGTCGCCGCGGTTCGCGCTGGCGTCCTCGACCACGACGGCGACGGCCACCGGGGAGCCGCTGTCCGTCTTCGCGTATGAGATGAACCATGCGTAAGGCTTCTCACTGTTGTCGACGCCGTGCTGGGCGGTACCGGTCTTGCCACCGACCGTGACGCCCGGGATCTGGGCGTTGGTGCCGGTGCCCGACTGCACGACGGTCTCCATCATCTGCTGGAGCTTCTGCGCGTTCTCCGCGCTGAGCGGCTGCGAGAGCTCCTCGGGGCTGACGCTGTCCACGAGCTTGTTGTTCGAGCCGCGGAGCTCGCTCACCATGTACGGCTTCATCAGCTTGCCGTCGTTGGCGATCGCCGAGGCCACCATCGCCATCTGCAGCGGGGTGGCGGCGGTCTCGAACTGGCCGATGGACGACAGCGCCGTCTGGGGCCTGTCCATCTTGGTGGAGAAGTTGCTGGCCGCCACGCGGACCGGGACGAACTGCTCCTCGTTGAAGCCGAACTTCTCGGCCTCCTCGACCATCTTGTCGCGGCCGAGGGTCGCACCGAGCTTGCCGAAGACGGAGTTGCACGAGACCCGCAGCGCCTCCCGCAGGGAGACGTTCTTGCAGGCGATGCCGCCCTCGTTCTTCAGTTCCTGGTTGTTGGTGTCCGGGAGGATGTACGGCACCTCGGAGTCGGTCGGCTCGTCGATGTCGTCGTACAGCCCGTCCTGCAGCGCCGCGGCCGCCGTGACGACCTTGAACGTGGAGCCCGGCGGGTAGGTCTGCCGCAGCGCCCGGTTCAGCATCGGGTCGTCGGGGTTGTTCTTCTTCTGCAGGGCGTTCCAGGCCTCGCTGTCCTTCTGCGAGTTGCCGGCGAAGGAGGAGGGGTCGTACGAGGGCGTGCTCGCCAGGGCCAGGATGGCCCCGGTCTTCGGGTTGATGGCCGCGACCGCGCCCTTCTTGTTGCCCAGGCCCTCGAAGGCCGCCTTCTGGGCGGCGCCGTTGAGGGTCGTGACGACGTCGCCGCCCTGCTTCTGCCTGCCGGACAGCACGTCGACGGTGCGGGTGAAGAAGAGCCGGTCGTCGTCACCGGTGAGGATCTTGTCCTCGACGCCCTGGAGCAGGGTCGTCCCGAAGGCCTGCGAGGCGTAGCCGGTGACCGGCGCCCACATCTTCCCGTTCTTGAAGGTGGCCTTGTACCTGAAGTCGCTGCCCGTGGTCTCGGTGTGGCCGGTGATCGCCTTGCCGTCGACGAGTATGTCGCCGCGCGGCGTCGCGTACTGGTTGATCGTGACCCGTCGGTTGTTCGCGTCGTTCTTGAGCTCGTCGGCCTGCACGAACTGGATGTAGTTCACCCTGACGAGCAGGGCGAGCACGAGCAGTCCGCAGAAGATGGCGACTCGGCGCAGGGGCTTGTTCACTGGGTCCGCACCACCTGGGTCGGTTCGGCGTCGGGGGACGAGGCGGGGGTCGGCGCCGGTCGGCGCGCGGTGTCGCTGATTCTCAGCAGGATGGCCACCAGGGCCCAGTTGGCGATCACCGAGGAACCGCCCTGTGCCAGGAACGGCATGGTCATGCCGGTCAGCGGGATGAGCCCGGTGACACCGCCGGCCACGACGAACACCTGGAGCGCGAAGGCCCCGGACAGGCCGATCGCCAGCAGCTTGCCGAAGGGGTCACGGGCGGCCAGCGCGGTGCGGGCGCCGCGCTCCACCAGGAGTGCGTAGAGCAGCAGGATGCCCATCAGGCCCGCCAGGCCCAGTTCCTCCCCGACGGTGGCCAGGATGTAGTCGCTCTTGGCCGCGAAGCCGATGAGCCGGGAGTAACCCTGGCCGAGACCCGATCCGAACAGGCCACCGGAGCCGAAGGCCCACATGGCCTGCGCGGGCTGGCTGGCGCCCTGGCCGGCCTCGACGGTGCGGAACGGGTTGAGCCAGTCCTCCACCCGGCTGTGGACGTGCGACTCGAAGCTGCCGACGACCACCGCGCCGCCCACGGACAGCAGCAGACCGAACACGATCCAGCTGGTGCGCTCGGTGGCGACGTAGAGCATGATCACGAAGAGGCCGAAGAAGAGCAGCGAGGTGCCCAGGTCGGTCTCGAAGACCAGGATGAGGATGCTGAGGGCCCAGATCACCAGGATCGGGCCGAGGTCACGGCCGCGGGGCAGGTACATCCCCATGAAGCGGCGGCTGGCGAGCGCGAGCGCATCCCGCTTGACCATCAGGTAGCCCGCGAAGAACACCGCGATGATGATCTTCACGAACTCACCGGGCTGGATGGACATGCCCGCGATGGTGATCCAGATCCGCGCGCCGTAGACCGGCGGGAAGAACACCGGGAGGATCAGCAGGACCAGCGCCACGACCATCGAGATGTAGGTGTAGCGCTGCAGGATGCGGTGGTCCTTGAGGAAGACCAGGACGCCGAGGAAGAGCGCGACGCCCAGCGTCGACCACATCAGCTGCGTCGGCGCGGAGGAACCGCCGGGGAGCGTGGGCTCCTGGTCCAGCCGCCAGATGAACACCAGGCCCATGCCGTTCAGCAGGGTGGCGATCGGCAGCATCAGGGGGTCCGCGTAGGGGGCGAACTTGCGGACGACCAGGTGCGCGACGAGGGCGATGGCGCCGAGGCCGAGGCCGTACGCGAGCATGCCGGCGGGCAGGGTGCCCTTCTTCGCCAGCCCGACGTTCGCGTACGCGAAGACCGGGATCAGGACCGCGAAGACCAGGAGCGCGAGCTCCGTGTTGCGGCGGCTCGGTGCGCCGACGGATGTGATGGTCGTGGTGTTCGTGACAACGCTCATGCTGGACTGACGCCCCTCCTGCTCACTAGCTGCCGCTGGGGCACTGTTGGGCCAGCGACTGGTCCTCGTCGGAGAGGGTGGGGCTGGTCGACGGGCTGCTGGAGGGGGTCGTGCCGGGCTTGGGGGAGCTGGACGCGTCGGGGGACGGGCTGCCGGTGGTCTTGCCGGTGGCGGTGTCCGCGCCCTTCTGCGCGTCCTTCTTGGCCTTCTCCGCCGCGGCGGCCTTGGACTTGTCGATGGCTTCCTTGGTCTGGCAGACCTTCGCCTGGTGCTCGAGCTCGTCCGCGGTCCGGCGCGCGTCGCCGAGTCCGCTGGCGGCGATCGTGGCCGTGACGTACTTGCGCTGGTTCTGCGGTAGGTACTTGAGTTCGATACCGGGGCGGTCCTCGTGGACCTTCGACAGGTTGACCCAGGCCAGCTTCTGCTCGATGCCCTGGTAGATCGCCGCGTGGTCGCCCTTGACGCCGACGTAGTACTGCGTCTGGGTCCAGCGGTACGCGCCGTACAGGCCGCCGCCGATGACACCGAGGACGACCAGCAGGATCAGCGAGCGCTTGAGCCACCGGCCGCGCTTGCGGGGCTTGCTCAGCTCCTCGTCCTCGAACGCGCCGAAGCCGCCCACGGGAGCGCTGACCTGCGGGTTCCCGCTGCCGGGCGGGCCGAAGGCGCCGTCGGGGGCCGGCGGACGGCCGAGCTCGGAGGCGCGGCCGGCCGGGGTCTGCAGATGCCGCGGGTCGGACAGCGGCGAGTGGTGCCGGCTGTCGGCGACGGCGCCCACGACGACGGGGGTGTCGTGCAGCTGCACGGCGAGGGTGTCGCCGTCGTCGATGTCCAGGACGTCGGCGACGATGCAGGTGATGTTGTCGGGGCCGCCGCCGCGCAGGGCGAGCTGGATCAGCTCCTGCACGGTCTCGGCGGGCGCCTGGTACCCGGCGAGGGTGTCCTCGAGGGTCTGGTGGCTGACGACGCCGGACAGGCCGTCGGAGCAGATCAGGTAGCGGTCGCCGGCCCGGACCTCGCGGACCGACAGGTCGGGCTCGACCTGGCCGCGGCCGTCCAGGGCGCGCATCAGCAGCGAGCGCTGCGGGTGCGTGCCGGCCTCCTCCTCGGTGATCCGGCCCTCGTCGACGAGCCGCTGCACCCAGGTGTGGTCCTGGGTGATCTGGGTGAGCACACCGTCGCGCAGCAGGTACGCACGGGAGTCGCCGACGTGCACCAGGCCGAGCCGCTGGCCGGTCCAGAGCAGGGCGGTGAGCGTGGTGCCCATGCCCTCCAGCTGGGGGTCCTCCTCGACCATGACGCGCAGCTGGTCGTTGGCCCGCTGTACGGCGGTGGCGAGGGAGGTGAGGATGTCCGAGCCGGGGATGTCGTCGTCGAGGGGGACGAGGGTGGAGATCACCTCGGAGGAGGCGACCTCACCGGCGGCCTGGCCGCCCATGCCGTCGGCGATGGCGAGCAGCCGCGGGCCGGCGTAGCCGGAGTCCTCGTTGCCCTCCCGGATCATTCCCTTGTGAGAGCCGGCGGCGAAGCGCAGCGACAGAGTCATGCGCACCTCGCCCGTCGGCTCCGGGTACATCCGCACGCTGCCCACCCTCTCGCTCGCGCTCGCTGGCTGTGCTCGCCCATTGTGCGACTACTTCCGCAGCTCGATGACGGTCTTGCCGATGCGGATCGGGGCACCGAGCGGGATCGGGGTCGGCGTGGTGAGCCGGTTCCGGTCCATGAAGGTGCCGTTGGTGGATCCCAGGTCCTCGACGATCCAGTTGCCGTCGCGGTCCGGGTAGATCCTGGCATGGCGGCTGGACGCGTAGTCGTCGTCGAGCACGATCGTGGAATCGTGGGCCCGGCCCAGGGTGATCGTCTGCCCCTGGAGCGCGACCGTGGTGCCCGCGAGCGAGCCCTCGGAGACCACCAGCTTGGTGGGGGCACCGCGCCGGGCCCGGTTGTTGTTGTTCTGCTGCTGGCGGCCCTGCGCGGGCTGCGCCTGCTGGCGCTGCTGCGGCGGGCGGGACTGGGCCTCGCGGCGCCCGGCCGCGCGCTGGGTCACCCGCGTGCCGAACAGGTCGCTGCGGATGACCTGCACGGCCACGATGACGAACAGCCACAGTACGGCGAGGAAACCCAACCGCATGACCGTCAGGGTCAGCTCTGACATTGCCCCCGCTTCACCCTTCGGCTTGCCGGTACACGATGGTGGTACTGCCCACGACGATCCGTGAACCGTCGCGGAGCGTAGCGCGCTGGGTGTGCTGTCCGTCCACCACGATGCCGTTCGTCGACCCGAGGTCCACGACCGTCGAGGGCGATCCCGCCCTGATCTCGCAGTGGCGGCGGGACACACCGGGGTCGTCGACCCGGACGTCGGCCTCGGTGCTGCGGCCGAGCACGAGGGTCGGACGGGAGATCTGGTGGCGCGTGCCGTTGATCTCGATCCAGCGGCGTACGTTCATGCCGGCGCCACCGGGGGCCGTGGGGCCGCTTCCGGGGAGCCTGGTGACCGGCGCGGCGCCGGGCGGCGGACCGGCCGGCATCGGCGGCGGGCCCGCGGGGCGCTGCGGGGCCTGCGGCGGGTAGCCGTAGCCACCACGGCCGGCGGGGGGCTGTTGCTGCTGCTGGTACTGCTGCTGTTGCGACTCGCTGGACGCGAGGGTGCGGCTGCGCACCCGGTACAGGCCGGTGTCGAGGTCGTCGGCCTTCTCCAGGTTCACCTTGATGTTGCCCATGAAGGTGTAGCGCTGCTGCTTGGCGTAGTCGCGCACCATGCCGGCGAGCTCCTCGCCGAGCTGGACGGCGTACGGGCTCAGCCGCTCGTAGTCGGAGGTGCTGAGCTCGACGATGAAGTCGTTGGGGACCACGGTGCGGTCCCGGTTCCAGATCGTCGCGTTGTTGTCGCACTCGCGCTGCAGGGCACCCGCGATCTCCACGGGCTGTACCTCGGACTTGAACACCTTGGCGAAGGTGCCGTTCACGAAGCCCTCGAGACGCTGCTCGAACTTCTTGAGTACTCCCACGGTGCACCTCCCTCCTCGAGGTCCTGCGGTTGCGCACGGCGGTCCGCCGTGGTCCTCCGGTCCGATCCTTCCGGTACTGCTTACTGATCGTATCCACGCACTGGGAAAACCGCTGGTTCCCCGATGGGTCCCACGGGACCGGTGTCAACAGTGCCATGGTCCGCGGCCGCTCCCCCACAGGGATGGTAGAGGCGGCTCATGCCAGTGTCCCGCAACAGAGGACGGTTCCCCTCGCTCGGGGGTGCCCGGAAACGGATGTGATTCCACCCTGAGCAGCGTGCTAATGTTCTCCGTGTCGGAAGGGGCTGACGCACCGGACGGGGAAGACCCCAAGGTGTGAACGGATCCGGAAGACAACACCCATGCGCGGGTGGCGGAATAGGCAGACGCGCTGGATTCAGGTTCCAGTGCCCGAAAGGGCGTGGGGGTTCAACTCCCCCCTCGCGCACACAGGAGTACCGACGAAACGGGCTCCGGACAGTGACGAAAGTCGCAGTCTGGGGCCCGTTTCTCGTGTTGATCAACGGGTCGGCCCGCTGGCTCGGCTTGTCGCCGCATCCTTCACACGCTGGAGCCCTCTCGCTGGCCATGAGCGGTCAGCGAGAGGGCTCTTTCGTATGGGTGATGTTCACCTGTGAGGCGCGTCACTCAAGTGGCGGGTGTCAGGTGGCCGGTTGGCGTCCAGGTACCAAGGGGCTTCGTCTTGCGTCTGCGGTTGGTGCGCCTGATGGGGCGTTGCCCGCCGAGTGCCAGGCTGTCCAGCCAGGTCGTGATCTTTCGCCGGTTGGCATGGGCGAGCTGGAAGACCAAGAGGATGGTCTGGGCGGCGAGCCCGCGGATGGGCCGGGATCGTGAGGATTCGATGGTCTCGGCGAGTGGGCTCTTGGCGAACCCGTTGAAGCCTTCGATGCTGTTGCGGAGGCGGAAGTAGATCTTCTGCCACTGCTCGTCGCCGTAGTCCAGGGCCTGCCAGTGCTTGGCCCCTTCTTCTGGGGCGAGTGTGATGGCGCGCTGGCGGCTGACCTTGACAGGCCCGGTCGGACCGGGTTGTGGGTCGACCAGCGGGAGTTCGGAGTTGTTGGAGGCGCGGTCGTCGGCCAGGTAGCCGGGCGTGTAGCCGCGCTCCCGGAGGCGACGGATGGTCTTCGGCCCGTTGTACGCGGGGCACTCTCCCGGCTTGGCCAGGCAACTCGGTGCTGCCGTAGGGGCGGTTCGCGGTTGCGGCGGAGAGCCCGGCAGGGGCGCCGGTGCGGCATTCACCGCCGAAGAGGATCTCGCGTAGGCGCAAGAGACGGGTGCGGTAGTTGCCCCGGGTGCCTTTTCCCACTTGGGGACAGCCAACAGCGATGAACCGTTCGATGACCTTGCGAGACGGCCAGATCTCCGCTGACGCAGGCAGGCCCTCGCCGCGGCAGAAGGGCGCGAGCTGAGCGAGGGCGGTCAGCAGTTCCCGCAACCTCGGAGAAGGAATGGGCACCATCAGCCTGCCCACCGCCCTGGGGGGCCTCCCACGGGTGCGACCCGCGGTCTTCACGAGACGGCGATGACCCCCACCGCCGCCGAGCCGGTCTTCGCGCGCAGGAGGACGTCGTAGAGGTACCGGTCACCGTCGCGCGGCGCCACGACCGCCCGCGCCCCGGTCGGCAGCGCCCGGGACACGGCCTCGTGCCGCTCCCCTGGCGCCGACCCGCTGACGGCCACATCCCGGGCAAGAGGACGGGCGCGCTCGGTTCCGGCTCGTACGCGCTGTCCCAGGAGACCCCGTCGGTGCCCGGCACGTCGGAGCCCGCTGACGGGTTCGGCACCACACTGGCGCTCGGCGACCTCAACAAGGACGGTCACCCCGATGTGATCGTCGGCGGCGAGGGCGAGGACCGCTCCCGCGGCGCGGCGTGGGTCCTGCCCGGCACGTCCACCCGGCCCACCGGCAAGGGCAGTGTGGAGCTGACCGCCGCGAAGCTCGGGCTGGCCGGGGATCTCCCGCAGGTCGGCGGCTTCCAGCCGTCCTGACCGCCGCACGCCGGCGGGAGGGTCACCAGCCGGCGTGATGTGCGTCGCGCTCGCCGACGGGGGGCTCGCCGCCGGCCTCGGCGAAGGCCTGGAGGGCCTGGACGAGGTGGCGGCGTTGTCCTGCGGGCATCGCGTCGACGATGCGGGCGATCTCGGCCCGGCGGCGCTCCGTGACGTCGTTCACGGTGCGCCGCCCGGTCGCGGTCAGCGAGATGACGGTCGTGCGCCGGTCGGTGGGGGAGGCGTCGCGCGTGACCATGTCGATCGCCACCAGGCGGTCCAGCATGCGCAGCGCCGTGGAGGGCTGGACGCCCAGTTCGGCGGCGAGCTGCGAGAGGTTCAGCGCCCCGTGCGTCTCGAGGACGACCAGCATGCGCAGTTGCGGCAGGGTCAGTGCCTCCTCCACCGCGGCGAGCGAGCGGGCGGAGACCGCGACGAGGAGCCGGGACGCCGTCAGCAGGGCGCCGACCATTTCCTCTGCGGTGCTCCCGGGGTCGTCGGCGCCGGAGGGGGAGTCGGACGGAGCGCGGGAGCCGGTGGCCATGGGTCCTTTCTACCGTTCCCACGCCCGTCGTACGGGCGTGTACGGCACTCAGGTGAACGGGTGCGGCGCCGGGAACCCGCGGCCCCGGAGAGCCGTTGAGCGATTGGGCAAAGGAATCGTCAAGGGGCGCGGCCCGCGCCGGAATGAGCAGGGAGATCCCATGGGTGTCAGCCTTTCCAAGGGCGGCAATGTCTCGCTGACGAAGGAGGCCCCGGGACTGACCGCGGTCACCGTCGGTCTGGGCTGGGACGTCCGTACGACCACCGGCACCGACTTCGACCTCGACGCGAGCGCGCTCCTGGTCAACGCCGAGAGCAAGGTGGTCTCGGACAAGCACTTCGTGTTCTTCAACAACCTGAAGAGCCCGGAGGGCTCGGTGGAGCACACCGGCGACAACCTCACCGGCGAGGGCGAGGGTGACGACGAGCAGGTGAAGGTGAACCTGGCCACCGTGCCGGCCGAGGTCGAGAAGATCGTCTTCCCGGTGTCGATCTACGACGCCGAGACCCGCCAGCAGTCGTTCGGCCAGGTCCGCAACGCCTTCATCCGTGTGGTGAACCAGGCCGACAACAACGAGCTCGCCCGCTACGACCTCTCCGAGGACGCCTCGACCGAGACGGCGATGGTCTTCGGCGAGCTGTACCGCAACGGCGCCGAGTGGAAGTTCCGCGCCGTCGGCCAGGGGTACGCCTCGGGCCTGCGCGGCATCGCGCAGGACTTCGGCGTCAACCTGTGAGCGTGCGGTAGCCGTACGCCCGGGCGGCCGGGCACGTACGACGGAGGGGCCGCGTGGCGCACGCCACGCGGCCCCTCCGTGCGTCGGGGCGGGCCGGGACGGGGGTCAGGCGACGCGCGCCGCGAGCTCCTTGGCCTTGGCGGTGGCCTGCTCGTGGGCCTTGGTGCGGGAGGCGTCGGAGGCCTCGATGAGACCGGACATGGCCGGGACGACGCGGGCCAGGGTCAGCTCGGGGACGATGAACTCGACGTCGGTGATGCCGAGGCAGCCCTGCAGGACCTTCTCCAGGTAGTTGGTCACGAACTCGAAGTCCTCACGCGGGGTGCCCGGGCCGTAGCCGCCGCCGCGGCTGGCCACCACGACGACCGGGGTGTCCGCGGCGGAGGGCTGCTCGCCCGCGGTGCGGCCCAGGATGATCACCTGGTCGAGCCAGGCCTTGAGGGTGCTGGGGATCGAGAAGTTGTACATCGGCGCGCTGATCAGGAGGGCGTCGGCCCGTTCGAGTTCGTCGGCCAGCTCGCTGCGCAGCGGGTGCTCGGCACCGCCCACGTAGTGGGTCGCGTCGAGGTGCGGCACGGGCTCGGCGTTCAGGTCGCGGTAGATCACGACGCCGCCCGGGTGCTGGGCCTCCCATTCCTTGCGGAAGGAGTTCGCCACGTCACGGGACGCGGAGGTCTCGGAGGGCCAGATGGACGAGTCGAGGTGCAGCAGCGTGGGCATGGGGGTGCCTCCACTTCCGTAAAGTTCGGAGTGAAAAATTCGTGCGTTGCTATTGCTACCACAGGACCTTACTTTTCTGCAGCACGTAACGACAAGCCGGGTACCCTTGTGGCCATGGGACAGGGGACTGAGCCGGCCGCGCACGACGCGGAGCCGTGCGCCAAGGTCGACGTCGGGCTGACCCGCGTCTTCGGGATCCTCGGCAAGCGCTGGAGCGGCCTGATCGTGGCCGTCCTCACGCAGCGGCCGGCGTACTTCGTCGAACTGCGCCGGGCCATCCCCAAGATCAGCGAACGGATGCTCTCCGACCGGCTCACGGAGCTGGCCGAGGCGGGCATCGTCGTCCGCGAGGTGGACCCCGGCCCGCCGCTGAGGGTGAGCTACCGCCTCACCGAGGCGGGTGAGGCGCTCGGTCCGGCCCTGGGGGAGCTGGGGTCGTGGGCGGAGAAGTACCTCCCCGACGGTGCGGCCGCCTGCACGGAGGGCGCGGAGGCCTGCGGCTCAGGGGCGGGGGCGACCGGCTGACGCCGGGTCAGCCCTGCTGCTCCGCGGCGTCGTTGTAGCGGGTCAGGTAGGCGGCGAAGCGCTCCAGGTCGGTGTCGTCCCAGTCCGCGAGCCTCCCGCACACGATGCGCCGTGCGGCGCGGTTTGCCTCGGCGAGCACGGCCGCGCCCGCCGCGGTAGGCAGCAGCGCCTGGACGCGGTGGTCGGCGGGGTCGGGGCGCCGTTCGACGAGGCCCAGCCGCTCCAGGGTGGCGACCTGGCGGCTGACCGTCGACTTGTCCAGCAGGAACGCCTGCGCGAGGTCCGTGGCCCGGCAGTCCCGGTGCTCGCTCATGTGGGCCAGCAGCGTGTACGCCACCAGGGACAGCTGTGGGTGCATGCGGGCCACCGCGGTGCGTGCGCGGCGGGCGAACGCGGTCATCTCGCGGTGGATCGTCTCGACGGACGCGCCTTTGCCGGCCTGCATGCTTGTAGGTTACATCTGACCGGATCGGGGTGGTCCGGTCCGGTTCGTCCCAGGGTCAGGCGGGCAGCGGCAGCTCGAACCAGACGACCTTGCCGACCGCCTTGCGGCTGGTGCCCCAGCGCCGGGAGAGGTTGCTGACCAGGGCCAGGCCCCGGCCCTCCTCGTCGTCGGCGTCCGCGCGGCGCAGCTGCGGCAGGTTGTGGTCGTCGTCGCTGACCTCGACCAGCAGCTTGCCGACCCGCATCAGCCGCAGCGACACCTCGTGCGAGGCGACCCGCAGCGCGTTGGTCACCAGCTCGCTGACCAGCAGCTCGGTCAGGTCGCTGACCCCCTCCAGCCCCCACCGCGCCAGTTGCTCACGGGTGAGCGCGCGTGCCCGCCGGACGTCGGAGAGGTCCATCGACAGCCGCCACTCGGCGACGTCCTCGGGCGGGATGCCCTGGAAGTTGGCGACCAGCAGCGCCACGTCGTCGCGACGGTCGTCGGAGTGGACACGGCTGAGGATCTGCTCGCAGACGTCCTCGGGGGTCTGCTGGGGCTCGATGACGTTGGAGCACAGCGCCGCCAGGCCCGCGTCTATCCCCTGGCCGCGCACCTCCACCAGGCCGTCGGTGCACAGCACCAGCCAACTGCCGTCCGGTACCGGGATCTCGACCGTCTCGAAGGGCACGCCGCCGACGCCGATCGGGGCGCCCTTGGGGATCTGCAGCAGTTCGCTGCGGCCGTCGTGCCGGGCCAGCACCGGCGGGATGTGGCCGGCGTTGGCCAGGGTCAGGGTCCGGTGGATCGGGTCGTAGACCGCGTACACGCACGTCGCCAGGTGCTCGGCGCCGAGGCGGTGGGCGAGGTTGTCCAGGTGGCGCAGCAACTGCGCGGGCGGCAGGTCGAGCGCGGCCATCGTGATCACCGAGGTGCGGAACTGGCCCATCACGGCCGCCGACAGCAGACCGTGGCCCATCACGTCGCCGACGATCAGCGCCACGCGCCCGCCGGGCAGCTGGATGGCGTCGAACCAGTCGCCGCCGACCTGGGCCTGGCGGTCACCGGGCATGTACCGGTGGGCGATCCGCACCCCGGGGATGCGGGGCGGGCGGGTCGGCATCATGCTGCGCTGCAGGGTCGCGGCGGCGCGTGACTCCAGGCGGTGCAGCCGGGCGTTGTCCAACTGCACCGCGCCGCGGGCGGCGACCTCGGCGGCGGTCGCGGCGTCCTTGGCGTCGAAGGGACGGCGGCCGGGGTGGCGCAGGAAGCACATCCGGCCCAGCACCGTGCCCCGTGCGGTGAGCGGTACGACGACCATCGACCGCTCGGGCAGTAACGGGCCGAGCCCGGGGACGCCCAGGTCGAGCGCGATGTCCCGGGCCAGTGCCGGGTCTATCACCGGTACGAGCAGCGGCTCGCCCAGCCGCGGGGTGGAGTCGGCGGGCAGCGGGATCAGTTCGCCCTCCGGCAGGGCGGCCGCCCACGGGCCGGGAGTGGTGTCGGTGTGGGCGACGGCGACCCGGCGCGCGATGATTGTGTCCCCGGTCAGGTCGTCCTTCGGCGGCTCGGAGTCGGAGAACAGCTGGTCGACGACGAGGACGGCGGCGAAGTCGGCGAAACGCGGCACGGTGACGGCGCACAGCTCGCGGGCGGTCGTCGCCAGGTCGAGGGTCGTGCCGACCTTGGCCCCGGTCTCCCGGAGCAGGGCGAGCTGCTCGTCCAGCACGTGGCCCGGGGCGAGCGAGACGCTGGGGGCGGCCACCGGGAGCAGTACCGGCGCCGCGACGTCGCCGCGGGGGCCGGGCAGCAGCTCCGGTTGCGCGGGCCGGGTGCGCCGGGCGGGCCGGGTGGGCCGCGCGGTGCGGCCGGTTGCGGGGTTCGCGGCGGGCTGGGCCACGGTCGTGCCGTGCTCCTCGGGGAGCACGGGGAGCAGCACGGTGCCGTCGACCTCCACCGCCGGGTAGCCCAGGGGCACGATCTGACGGACGATCCGGTCCAGCCGGCCCGCGCTGACCCGGGGCAGCACCGAGCCCAGCCGGCCGGCCAGGTGCTCGGCGTGCGCGGGGTCGGCGGCCGGGGCGAGGCGCGGGATGATGCGGACGGCGCCGCGGGCGGTGGTGCCGTCGGCGGTGTAGGGCAGCAGGTGGTCGCCGAGCGCGAGACGCGGCCCGGTGTCGCGCAACGGGCGGGCGTTGGCGGCGATCACCAGCAGGCTCCGGCCGGCCGGCTCCATGATGCGGTAGGACCACCACACCACGTCCTTGACGCCGCCGTCACGGTCGGTGGTGGGCAGCGATCCGGCCCAGGCGGACCGGGTGAACTCGTCCAGCACCTCCAGGGCGTCCTGCTCACCGGGGTGCCGGCCCGCGGTGTGCGGCAGCAGTCCGGCCGCCGGACGGCCGAACACGCCCTCCCAGCGGTGGCCGAAGAGCTCCTCGGCGCCGCGGTTCCAGTACGAGATGTCACCGTCGGGGCCGACGCAGAGCACGGCGAGGCGTACGAGCGCGGAGACACCGGTGGCTGCGAGCGGGGTCGTGGTCGTGGTCGTGGGAAGCCTGGTCATCTCGTCCAACGTCGGGCACCTGCGGTTCGGCTGCGGTTCGGCGCGGAAGGCTGAAGGAGCATCAGGGTCGGGTCTTCACCGTCCAGGCAAGCATGAAACATCGGACGCGGTCCGGTAAATGGCTAGATTGCCCCCAGGAGTGACCAACCGGGCATGGCCCGTGGGGAGGAAGAGCACGTGGAGCACAGGCTTCCGCACATCGCGGGGTTCCAGAGATGGCCGCACGACGGCGCGCCCAAGCAGGAGGGCAAGGCGCTGCGGGAGGCGGTGCCGCGCGAGGCGCACGCGGTGTTCACTCCGGGTGCGGACCGGCCGGGCGCGGTGGAGGCGGTGCGGGAGTCGAGCCTCGGGCGCATCCCGGAACTCGTCCCGCTGCGGGTGGGGAGGATGGCGGCGAGCCCCTTCGCCTTCCTCCGCGGCTCGGCCGGGCTGATGGCGGCCGACCTCGCGGGCGGCCCGGTCACCGGCATCGGCGCCCAGATCTGCGGGGACGCGCACGCCGCCAACTTCGGCCTGTACGGGGACCATCTGGGCCGGCTGGTCATGGACATCAACGACTTCGACGAGACCGTCCACGGCCCCTGGGAGTGGGACGTCAAGCGGCTCGCCGCCTCCCTGGTGCTGGCCGGGCGCGAGGCCGGGGCGGCCGAGGACGCGTGCCGGGGTGCCGCGTTCGACGCGGTGGGCGCGTACCGGCGCACCATGCGGCTGCTGGCGAAGATGCCGGTGCTGGACGCCTGGCACGCCATCGCCGACGAGGAGCTGGTCGCGCACGCCGACGCCCGCGACCTGGCGGGCACGCTGCGCCGGGTGGCCGGGAAGGCACGCCGCAACACCAGCGCCAAGTTCGCGGCGCGGGCCACGGAGGAGGTCGAGGGCGGCGGCCGCCGCTTCGTCGACGCGCCCCCGGTGCTGCGCCGGGCGCCGGACGGGGAGGCGGCGGCGGTCGCCGGGGCCCTGTCGGAGGGCGGCTACCTGGCGACGATCGGTGAGGACCGGCGGCCGCTGCTGGCCCGGTACGCGGTGCACGACGTGGCGTTCCGGGTGGTCGGGACGGGCAGCGTGGGCACGAGGTCGTACGTGGTGCTGCTCCTGGACCACCTCGATCAGCCGCTGGTGCTCCAGGTGAAGGAGGCCCGGCCCTCCGCGCTGCTGCCGTACCTGGGGAAGGCCGGGTTCGACGCGCCCGTGGTGGAGCACGAGGGACGGCGCGTGGTGCTGGGCCAAAAACGCATGCAGGTCGTCAGCGACAGCCTGCTGGGCTGGGCCGACGTGGACGGCCGTCCCCACCAGGTACGGCAGTTCCGCAACCGCAAGGGCAGCGTCGACCCCGCGGCACTGGAGGCCGGCCTGATAGACGACTACGCGCGGATGACGGGCGCGCTGCTGGCCCGGGCGCACGCGCACTCCGCGGACCCCCGGCTGATCGCGGGCTACTGCGGAAAGGGCGGGCAACTCGATGAGGCGGTCGCGGCCTTCGCGGTCGCGTACGCGGACCGGACCGAGGCGGACCACGCCGAGCTGGTGGCGGAGGTGCGGGCCGGGCGGATCGCCGCGGAACAGGGTGTGTGAGGGCCCGGGCGCCGGTGTGCCGGGGCAGGTACGAGGCCGTACCCTGTGACCGGCGCCCCCCACTCCTCGTAGGCTGGACCGGTGACGAATTCCCCCGGCACCGAGTCGGCCCCCGGCACCGAGTCGGCCGCCGCATCCTCCGAACCCCAGGACCGGCTGGCCCAGGCGGTGCGTGCCGCCGAGCGGGCCCTGATCGAGTTCGAGATCGCGGTGGAGACCTTCAGGGTGGAGGTCGAGAACTTCTCCCGGCTGCACCACCAGAAGCTCGGCCCGATGTACGCCCGGCTCGACGAGCTCGACGCGCTGATCGCGGAGGCGGTCGCGGCCAAGAGCGGCTCCCGCGAGGACATCCAGCGCGCCTGGGAGGCGCGCGCCCTCGTGATGCCGATGCCGGGGGTGGAGGAGCTCTTCGAGGGCCTGCTCGGCTCGGACGGGGTCCGGCCCCAGGAGGACCCGAACCCGCCGCGCCGCGTGCGGCCGGGCAAGGAGGCGCAGCGGCTCTACCGCGAGCTGGTCCGCAAGGCCCACCCGGACCTGGCGCAGGACGAGGCCGAGGTCGAGCGCCGCAGCGAGTTCATCGCCCGGGTCAACGAGGCGTACACCTACGCCGACGAGCAGCGGCTGCGGGAGCTCGCGGAGGAGTGGGAGGCCGGGCCGATCCCGGAGGAGGAGCAGCCGAGCGAGGCCGAGGTGCTGTACGCGCGGCTGGAGTGGCTCGCGCAGCGCAAGGAGCGGCTGGCCGCGCTCGCCGCCGACCTGGAGAACAGCGCGATCGCGCAGATGATGAAGCTCGCCCCGGAGGACCCGGACGGGCTGCTCAACGAGATCGCGGAGAACCTCCTCAACCAGGTGGCCAACCGGGAGGCCCGGCTGGCGGAGCTGGTGCGCTCCTCGAAGGGGTCCGATTAGCGGGTCGGGTACGTTCGACGTGCACGCCCCGACCGAAGGAGTCCGTTCCATGTTCTACGCCCAGCTGCCCGCGGTGGACGCGGCGCAGGTCCCCGCCGACGGCTACCTGCTCGACGTCCGGGAGCACGACGAGTGGGACGCCGGGCACGCCGAGGGCGCGGTGCACATCCCGATGGGCGAGGTCGTGGCCCGCATCGAGGAGGTCCCGGCGGACCGCCGGGTGCACGTCGTGTGCCGGGTCGGCGGTCGCTCGGCGCAGGTCGCCCAGTACCTGATCGCGCAGGGCCTCGACGTGGTGAACGTCGACGGCGGCATGCTCGGCTGGGAGGCCGCGGGCCGCCCGCTGGTGACGGACGGCGCGGGCCCGGCGCACGTGCTCTGAGGCCCGCGGGGCGGCCCCGGGGCCGTCAGGCCTCGGCCGCCAGCAGGTCGCCCAGCTCCTCCTCGTGGGCGGCGGCGGGGCCGAGGGAGAGCTCCAGCTGTTTGGCCCAGGCGTGGTAGCGGTGCAGCGGGTAGTCGGTGTCGGCGCCGAAGCCGCCGTGCAGGTGCTGCGCGGTCTGCACCACCCGTCGTACGCCCTCCGAGGCCCAGATCTTGGCGACCGCGACGTCGGCAGGGTCCAGCCGCCAGGCGGCCTGCCAGCAGGTGACCTCCATCGCCCGCAGGTCGATGTAGCGGTCGGCGGACTGCACGGCCACCGCCTGGAAGGTGGCCAGCGGGTGCCCGAACTGCTCGCGCTTGGCGGTGTAGGCGCCGGTCATGCGCAGGACGGCGGTGCCCAGCCCCAGCGCCAGGGCGCAGGTGCCGGTGGTCAGCAGCCGGCGCAGCCGGTCCCAGGCGCCGTCGGCGGTGATCACGTCGCCCGCGGGGACGCGGACGGCGTCCAGCCGGAGCTCGGCGTGGCGCTCCCCGCTGGTCGAGATCTGCTCGGCCGCGGTGACCGCCTCGCGCGGGACGAGGGCGATGACCGTGCGGCCTCCGGCGGCGGAGGCCGGGACCAGGACGAGGTCGGCCTGCGGGGCCCAGGGGACGGCGGTCTGGACGCCGTCGAGCAGCCAGTCGCGGGCGGCGCCGTGCCCGTGGCTGTTCGCGTCCCCGTCCGCGTCCACGGGCCGCGCGGTGACGGCGAGCTCCGCGCCGTCGTGGCCGGTGCGGCCCGCGGAGGCGACGGTCAGGACGAGGTCGCCGCGGCCGACCGCGGGCAGCAGCCGGGCGCGCAGCTCCTCGGGGCCGTCGCCCTGCACGGCGAGCGCGGCGGCACAGGTCTCCAGCAGCGGCACCCGGGCGAGCACGGCCCCGGCCTCGCGCAGCACCAGGCACAGTGCGACCGGGTCGAGGCCGGCCCCGCCGTACGCCTCGCCGAGCACCAGCCCGAGGAGGTCGGCGGCGGCCAGCCGGCGCCACAGCGGGCGGTCGAAGTCCTCCGCCACCGCACCGGCGGTGAGCGCGGGGCTCGGAACGGCGTCGGGGGCCACGCCGGAGAACACCGCCCGTGCCGCCTCGACGGCCGCCAGCTGCTCCTCGCTGAAGCTGAAGTCCATGGCCCGACCTCCCGGACGCGTCCATTCTGACGGTGTGTCAGATTAGGCGGACCGGGCGGGGAAGTCCACATCCCCGTAGCCTCCTCCCTGACCCTGCCCGTGGCGCCCGCGGCCCGTGCTGACCGGGACGGCTGTACCGCACGTGTGCGGCATGAGTACCGTTCCGTGCTGAGCGGAACACGGGGAACACGAGCGGAGAACCACGATGGAGCCACCCGAGGAGTCCGGGGGACCGGCCGGGATAGCCGCGCTGTCGCCACCCGCCCGGGCCGTGGTCGCGCTGGCGCTGGCCGCGGCCGTGGTCGGCGTCGCGGTGCACCTGCTCATGGTCTTCCTGCACGTCGCGCCCACGAACACCGCCACCAAGAAGCACGGCGACCTGGTCGGCAGCTACATCTACCCCGAGTTCGAGCAGAACTGGAAGCTCTTCGCACCCAATCCGCTCCAGCAGAACATCCACGTCTGGGCGCGCGCCGATGTCCACAAGGACGACGGCACCGACCAGGTGACCGGCTGGATCGACCTCACGGCCATGGACATCGCCGCCATCAGGCACAACGTTCTGCCCAGCCACACCCAGCAGAACGAGCTGCGCCGGGCGTGGAGCTTCTACGCCGCCTCCCACGGTGAGAAGGACAAGCCGATCGGCGTGCGCGGCGAGCTGAGCAGGCGGTACCTGGAACGCATCGTGGAGGACCGCATCGGGCCCCGGCTCGACGGTGGCGACGTCGTCCGCCTCCAGGTGCGCACCGGCACCACGCCGGTCGCGGCCCCCACCTGGAGCCCCGAGGAGATCGACACGCGCACCACCTTCCAGGTGCTGCCCTGGTGGAACGCGCACGCGGCGGACGAGGACGAGGGAGACGAGAGCGGGGAGGAGGCGTCGTGAGCGAAGCCGTGAACGAGTCCGCGCACGGGGCGGCCGCGGAGCCCGTGGACCGCCCCGTACCCGAGCCGGCAGCGGCCCGCGGCCGCCCGGCCCCCGCCGCCCGCCCGGCCCCCGTCCCGTCCCCCTTCGCCGGACTGCTCGACTCCGCCGCGGGCGGGCTGTCGCGTGGCCTGGCCCGGATCACCGGCACCACCGTCGGCCCGTACCAGACCGCCGTGGTGCGGATCGGCATCTCACTGGCCTGGCTGCTGTTCCTGCTGCGCGAGTGGCCGCACCGCCACGAGCTCTACGGGCCGGACGGGGCGTGGAGCTGGGACCTGGCGAACCGGCTCGTCGCCGACAACCACGCCTTCACCCTGCTGCTGTGGGGCAGGGCCGACGCGTGGTTCGAGGTCGTGTACGCGGGTGCGATCGTGGCGAGCGCGATGCTGCTGCTCGGCTGGCGGACCCGCACGGCCTCGCTGCTGTTCATGATCGGCGTGCTCTCCCTGCAGAACCGGAGCGTGTTCGTCGGCGACGGCGGCGACAACGTGATCCACCTGATGGCGATCTACCTCGTCTTCACCCGGTGCGGGCAGGTCTGGTCGCTCGACGCCCGCCGCCGCGCCAAGGGGCGGGACGGCGACGGCGCGGGGATCGCGCTGTGGATCGTCCTCGGACTCGTGCTCACCGTGGCGCAGCTGCTCGGCCGTACCGGCCTGAACTGGACCGACGGCCTGCTGCCCTGGCTCGGCTGGACGCCGTTCCTGTGGGGCTTCCTGCTGCTGCAGGCCGTGTGGTGGGCGGTGCGGCGGTACGCGCCGGGCGAGCCGCGCACGGTCCTTCGGATCCTCGCGAACATCCTGCACGCCGCCGGTCTGCTGGTGATCGTCGTCGAGGTGTGCCTGATCTACGCCACGGCGGGCTGGTACAAGGTCCAGGGCTCGCGCTGGCAGGACGGCACCGCGGTGTACTACCCGCTCCACCTGGACGACTTCAGCCCCTGGCCGGGGCTGTCCCATGCGATGGCCGCCAGCGGACTGATGGTCATGGTGATCACCTACGGCACGGTGATCGTCCAGGTCGCCTTCCCGTTCACCCTCTTCAACCGCCGGGTGAAGAACGTGCTCCTCGCGTTGATGATGCTGGAGCACGCCTCGATCGCGGTCGTCCTCGGACTGCCGTTCTTCTCGCTGGCGATGATCGCCGCCGACGCGGTCTTCCTGCCCACCGGCTTCCTGCGCTGGGCGGGCGACCGGATGGTGCGTCCGCTGCGGCGCGGCGCCGACGGGGAGTCCGAGGACGGCCGGCCGCAGGACGCGGAAGGCGGTGAAGGCGCGGAGGACGCGCAGGCGCGGGCGGTCGCGGGGCAGCGAGGGCCGGGACCGGCCGGCGAGCCCGCCCCCTCTAATCTCGTGGTGTGAGCACCAGCCAGGACGACGCGGCCGAGCCGCTGCAGTACGACGACGGCTTCGGCCCCGAGGTCGGGGTCGGGCCGCACCCGCGGCCCTGGCCCGAGGACCCGCGCTACGACGCCGAGCTGCTCGCGCAGGGCGACCGCCGCAACGTGGTGGACGAGTACCGCTACTGGACGCGGGAGGCGATCGTCGCCGACCTCGACACCCGGCGCCACGACTTCCACGTCGCCGTCGAGAACTGGCAGCACGACTTCAACATCGGGTCCGTGGTGCGCACCGCCAACGCCTTCCTGGCCAAGGAGGTGCACATCGTGGGGCGGCGCCGCTGGAACCGGCGCGGCGCCATGGTGACCGACCGCTACCAGCACGTGCGCCACCACCTGGACGTCGCGGCGCTGGCCGCGTGGGCGGCCGCGGAGGACCTGCCGATCATCGGGATCGACAACCTCCCCGGTGCCGTGCCGCTGGAGACCACCGAACTGCCACGGCGCTGCGTGCTGCTCTTCGGGCAGGAGGGGCCCGGGCTGACCGACGAGGCGTGGAAGAACGCGGCGGCGGTCTGCTCGATCGCCCAGTTCGGCTCCACGCGCTCGATCAACGCGGGGGCCGCGGCGGCCATCGCCATGCACGCCTGGATCCAGCGCTACGCGCGGGTGGGTACGGAGCAGCCCCGTCCGGAGTGACAGGGCTGCTCCGGACGGGGCTGTCGGTGGTGCGGGCGGGCCGGATCAGGCCTGGCGGCGGACCTCGATGACCCGGAAGCGGCTCGCGACGAAGGCGCCGTCGCACAGGGCCGCGTTGGCGGCCGGGTTGCCGCCGGAGCCGTGGAAGTCGGAGAAGGCGGCTGTCTGGTTGACGTACACCCCGCCGGTCAGGTTGAGCGAGAGTTGGGCGGCCTCCTCCAGGCAGACCTCCTCGATCTGCCGCTCCACCTCGCCGGAGGTGGTGTAGGCGCCGACCGTCATGGCGCCCTTCTCCCGCACGGTGCGGCGCAGCAGGTCGACCGAGTCCTTGGTGGAGTCCATGGCGACCGCGAAGGCGACCGGGCCGAAGCACTCCGACATGTAGGCGGCCTCGTCGTCCGGCTTCGCGCCGTCCAGCTTCACGATCACCGGGGTGCGGACCACGGCGTCCGGGAAGTCGGGGTGCGCGACCTCGCGGGAGGCGAGCGCGACCTCGCCGAGGGAGGCGGCGGCCTCCAGGCGTGCCTTCACATCTGGGTTGACCAGGGCGCCCAGCAGGGCGTTGGCCCGGGCGTCGTCGCCGAGCAGCCCGCCCACGGCGGCCGACAGATCGCCCACCACCTCGTCGAAGCCCTTGTGGCCGTCGTCGGTGGCGATGCCGTCACGCGGGATCAGCAGGTTCTGCGGGGTGGTGCACATCTGGCCGCTGTACAGGGACAGGGAGAAGGCCAGGTTGGACAGCATTCCCTTGTAGTCGTCCGTGGAGTCGACGACGACGGTGTTGACGCCGGCCTTCTCGGTGAAGACCTGGGCCTGGCGGGCGTTCTCCTCCAGCCAGTCGCCGAAGGCGGTGGAGCCCGTGTAGTCGATGACGCGGACCTCGGGGCGCAGCGCCAGCGTCTTGGCCAGGCCCTCGCCGGGGCGCTCGGCGGCCAGGCAGACCAGGTTCGGGTCGAAGCCGTTCTCGGCGAGCACCTCGCGGGCGATCCCGACCGTCAGCGCCAGCGGGAGCACGGCGCGCGGGTGCGGCTTGACCACGACCGCGTTGCCGGTGGCCAGGGAGGCGAAGAGGCCCGGGTACCCGTTCCAGGTGGGGAAGGTGTTGCAGCCGATCACGAGCGCGATGCCGCGCGGCACCGTCGTGAAGTCCTTGCGCAGGGTCAGCGGGTCGCGCTTGCCCTGCGGCTTGACCCACTCGGCCGTGCCGGGGGTGCGCACCTGCTCCACGTAGGCGTACGCGACCGCTTCGAGGCCGCGGTCCTGCGCGTGCGGGCCGCCGGCCTGGAAGGCCATCATGAAGGCCTGACCGGAAGTGTGCATGACCGTGTGGGCCATCTCCGTGGTGCGCGCGTTGATCCGGGCCAGGATCTCCAGGCAGACCAGGGCCCGGTTCTCCGGGCCGGCCTCGCGCCAGGCGGGCATCGCGGCCTTCATCGCGGGGAGGAGCACGTCGACGTCCGGGTGCGGGTACTCCACACCCAGCTCGATGCCGTACGGGGACACCTCGCCGCCGGTCCAGCCGTCGGTGCCGGGCTGGTCCAGGTCGAAGCGGGTGCCGCGCAGGGCGTCGAACGCGGCCTGGGCGGTCTCGCCGTCCGCGTATGCCTTCGGGTGCTCGGGGTACGGAGACCAGTACTCGCGGGTACGGATCGCCTCGAGCGCCTTGTCGAGCGTCTCGCGGTGCCGTGCGACCGACGGGACAGCGGTGAGATCGGCAGCCATGGGGCCAACTCCTCGTCGAGCTGGATTGGGGTGGGCAGGGTGCTGGCTTCCCCGCTAGATTAACCGAATGTTCGGTCGGGACAAGGGGGCCGACCGAAGCTGTGGACAACTGGCGAGGAGCAGTGGCGGCGATGAGCGCTCTTGACCGATCCAGCACGGTCGCGGTGGTGGGCACGGGGACGATGGGCCAGGGGATCGCCCAGGTCGCGCTGGTGGCGGGCCATTCCGTACGGCTCTACGACGCGGGCCCCGGCCGGGCCGAGCAGGCCGAGCGGGCCCTGGCGGAACGGCTGGACCGCCTGGTGGAGAAGGGCCGGCTGCCCGCCGCCGAGCGTGACGCGGCCCGCGGCCGGCTCTCGGCCGTCCGGGAGATCGAGGAACTGGCGGGCGTGTCGCTCGTCGTCGAGGCGATCCTGGAGGACCTGGGCGCCAAGCAGCAGCTCTTCACGGCCCTGGAGTCGGTGGTCGCCGAGGACTGCCTGCTGGCCACCAACACCTCCTCCCTGTCGGTCACCGCCGTGGGCGGCGCGCTGCGGCGCCCGGGCCGCTTCGTCGGCCTCCACTTCTTCAACCCCGCGCCGCTGCTGCCGCTGGTCGAGGTGGTCTCCGGCGCCGCCACCGACGAGGCCGCCGCCCAGGCCGTGTACGACACCGCCGCCGCCTGGGGAAAGACACCGGTGCGCTGCACCGACACCCCCGGCTTCATCGTCAACCGGGTCGCGCGCCCCTTCTACGCCGAGGCCTTCCGGCTCCACGAGGAGCGCGTGGCCGACCCCGCCACCATCGACGCGGTGCTGCGGGAGAGCGGCGGCTTCCGGATGGGCCCGTTCGAGCTCACCGACCTGATCGGCCAGGACGTCAACGAGGCCGTCACGCGCTCGGTGTGGGACTCCTTCTTCCAGGACCCCAAGTTCACCCCCTCCCTCGCCCAGCGGCGGCTGGTGGAGTCCGGGCGGCTCGGCCGCAAGAGCGGGCACGGCTGGTACGACCACGCCGAGGGCGCCGCCGCCCCGGCCCCCCACACCGCGGGGCCGGAGAAGCCGCCCGCCGAGGTCACCGTGTGCATGGGCGGCCGCGGCCCGGCCGCGGTGCTGCCCCGGCTGATCGCCGAGGCGGGCATCGAGGTGCTGGACGGCGAGGTCGCCGACCCGGACGACGGGTACCTCGAGCTGCCCGGCGGCGGCCGGCTGTACCTGGCGGACGGGGGCCCGGCCACTACGGGCCCGGCCGTCGACTACGTGCAGTTCGACCTCGCGCTGGACTACCGGGTGGCCACCCGGGTCGCGATCGCGCCGTCCGACTCGGCACGCCCGGAGACCGTGCAGGCGGCGATCGGGCTGTTCCAGGCGCTGGGCAAGAAGGTCAGCGTCATCGAGGACGTACCGGGCATGATCGTCGCCCGTACCGTGGCGATGCTGGTGGACTTCGCCACCGACGCCGTCGCCCGGGGGGTGGCCTCACCGGAGGACGTCGACGCCGCGATGCGGCTCGGCGTGAACTACCCGCGCGGTCCGCTCGCCTGGGGTGCCGAACTCGGCCCGGAGTGGGTCCGCGAGGTGCTGCGCAACCTGCACCAGGCGTACCCCGGCGGGCGCTACGCGCCGTCCCGTCCGCTGAACCGCCGCGCGGCGGCCGAGGGGAGACTACTCTCATCATGACCATGGCACAGCGCGACAACTCCGCCCCCAAGAGGGACACCTACACGCCGGACTCGCTGCTGGCCGTGGCCGTGACGGTCTTCATCGAGCGCGGTTACGACGGCACGTCCATGGAGCACCTGTCGCGGGCCGCCGGCATCTCCAAGTCCTCGATCTACCACCATGTGCGGGGCAAGGAGGAGCTCCTGGAGCGCGCCGTCGGCCGTGCCCTGGACGGCCTCTTCGGCATCCTGGAGGAGTCCGGAGCGCGCGGCGGGCGCGCCGTGGAGCGGCTGGAGTACGTCACGCGCCGCACCACCGAGGTGCTGATGGCGGAGCTTCCCTACGTCACGCTGCTGCTGCGGGTGCGCGGGAACACCAGGACCGAGCGCGCCGCCCTGGAGCGCCGCAGGGAGTTCGACCACCGGGTCGCCGACCTGCTGAAGTCGGCCGTCGCGGAGGGGGACCTGCGCGGTGACGTGGAGCCCAGGCTCGCGACCAGGCTGCTCTTCGGAATGATCAACTCCATAGTCGAGTGGTACCAGCCGCACACGGCCGGTACCCGGGAGCACGACGACGCCGCGGTCGTGGACGCCGTCGTGCGGCTGGCCTTCGACGGCTTGCGCGTCTCTTGACGCTGGTCCAGACCAACCCTCACGATCGGGGCCATGTCCTTCACCCTCCGTGCCCGCCTGTGCGCCGCCTCAGCCGCCGTCCTGCTGCTCGCCGGGTGCGGAGGGGGTGACGACGGCGGTCAGGCCGCCGACGCCACACCGCCGGAGGACTTCGGCTGCCTGACGGCCGCGCAGGCGAAGTCCGGGTCCGTCAGTTACGACGACACCGACGACAACCCCGTGGACGCCTGGCTCGCCGGCAAGGGCGACACCTCCGTCCTGCTGATGCACCAGGCGGACGGCGACATGTGCCAGTGGATGCCGCAGGCCGACCTCCTGCTGAAGGACGGCTACCGCGTCCTGGTCGTCGACTCCAACGGCAGCGAGGTGCCCGAGGTCGTGGGCGGGGTGGCGTTCCTGCGTGCCAAGGGCGCGCGGCACGTCCTGCTCATGGGCGCGTCCAAGGGCGGCACGGCGGTCCTGGCGGGTGCCGCGTCGGTGGATCCGCCGGTCGACGCCGTGGTCTCGCTCTCCGCGCCCGAGACCTACGGGACCATGGACGCGAGCTCCGCGGTGCCGCGGCTGACCGCGCCCGTGCTCTACATGGCGGCGGCGGGCGACACCGCGTTCGCGGAGTCGACCGAGGCGCTGAGCAAGGCCACGAAGAAGGCGGCCGAGAACCGGCTCGACATCGTCAGCGGACCCCAGCACGGCGTGGGCATGCTCACCTACGACCCCAACTGGGCCACCGTGACGGCCTTCCTGCAGAAGTACGCCGGATAGCCGCGCCGGGGAGCCCCAGCACGGGCGGTGCCGGCGGGCGGTGCCGGTGGGGTCAGTCGGTCAGCACCCGGTCGGTCTCCTCGAAGACCAGCAGCGTGCGGCTGCTGAGCACCTCGGGCACCGCCTGGATGCGGGTGAGCACCAGTTCGCGCAGGCTGCGGTTGTCGGGGGTGTGGACGAGCAGCAGAACGTCGAAGTCCCCGCTCACCAGGGCGATGTGCGCCACCCCCGGCAGTTCCAGCAGCTTCTCCCGCACGGTGCGCCAGGAGTTCTGCACGATCTTCAAGGTGATGTAGGCGGACGCGCCGTGACCTGCGCGTTCGTGGTCGACCCGGGCCGTGAAGCCGCGGATGACCCCGTCCTCGATGAGGCGGTTGATCCGGGCGTAGGCGTTGGCGCGGGACACGTGGACGTGCTCGGCCACCGATCGTATGGACGCCCGCCCGTCCTCCTGCAGGTAGCGCAGGATCGCGCGGTCGATCGCGTCCAGCGGACGCACCGCCGCCGGACCGGTGTCCGGCGCCGCTGCCTGTGGTCCCGGGGCGCCGCCCCGAGAAATTTGGGAATCCGTCACGCCCCCGAGCCTCCCTAGCATGGACGTACTGGCTCCATCTCAGGGTGTGGAGAACCGTTTGTCCACAGGCGGGACACACCTGTAGCCAAAATGCCTCCGGCGACCGAACAATCGGTAGGGGAGCGATACCCGCTCCCCCCACCGAACACGCCCACGAGGAGGTGCTCGCGATGACCGTCCTGGACCAGCACGTCTGGCAACCCCGCACCGACCCGGCGCCGCTGCTGCCCGACCCTGAGCCGTACCGACTGCTCGGCACCCCCGAGGCAGGCGCGCTCGACGCCGGAGTGCTGACCACGATGTACGGACAGCTGGTGCGCGGCCGCCGTTACAACCGGCAGGCCACCGCGCTCACCAAGCAGGGCAGGCTGGCCGTCTACCCCTCCAGCACCGGTCAGGAGGCGTGCGAGGTCGCCGCGGCACTCGCCCTGGAGCCCCAGGACTGGCTGTTCCCGAGCTATCGCGACACCCTGGCCGCCGTCGCCCGCGGCGTCGACCCCGTCGAGGCGCTGACGCTGCTGCGCGGTGACTGGCACACCGGCTACGACCCGCGCGAGCACCGGGTCGCCCCGCTCAGCACGCCGCTGGCCACCCAGCTGCCGCATGCCGTGGGCCTCGCGCACGCGGCCCGGCTCAAGGGCGACGACGTCGTCGCCCTGGCCATGGTCGGCGACGGAGGCACCAGCGAGGGCGACTTCCACGAGGCGCTGAACTTCGCCGCCGTGTGGCACTCCCCCGTCGTCTTCCTCGTGCAGAACAACGGCTTCGCCATCTCGGTGCCGCTCGCCAAGCAGACCGCCGCCCCGTCGCTGGCCCACAAGGCCGTCGGCTACGGGATGCCCGGGCGGCTCGTCGACGGCAACGACGTCGCGGCCGTCCACGCCGTGCTCACCGAGGCCGTGGCCCGCGCCCGCGAGGGCGGCGGCCCGACCCTGGTGGAGGCGATCACCTACCGCATGGACGCACACACCAACGCCGACGACGCCACCCGCTACCGGGAGGACGCCGAGGTCGAGGCCTGGCGCGAGCACGACCCGATCGCCGTGCTCGAGCGCGCCCTGCGCGAGCGCGACCTGCTCGACGACGCGATGGTCCGCGCCGCCGAGGAGGACGCGGAGCGGATGGCCGCCGCGCTGCGCGAACGGATGAACGAGGACCCGGTCCTCGACCCGATGGACCTGTTCGCACACGTCTACGCCGAGCCCACCCCGCAGCTGCGCGAGCAGGCCGCGATGCTGAGGGCCGAGCTGGAGGCCGAGGCACAGTCATGAGCACCGCCACCACCGCGACCCCCGTGGCCACCGGACGCAAGCCGGCCACCATGGCCCAGGCGCTCAACCGCGCGCTGCGCGACTCCCTCGCCGACGACCCGTCGGTCCACCTCTTCGGCGAGGACATCGGCACCCTCGGCGGCGTCTTCCGGATCACCGACGGCCTCGCCAAGGAGTTCGGCGACAGCCGTTGCACCGACACCCCGCTCGCCGAGGCCGGCATCCTCGGTACGGCCGTGGGCATGGCGATGTACGGCATGCGCCCCGTGGTCGAGATGCAGTTCGACGCCTTCGCGTACCCGGCGTTCGAGCAGCTCGTCAGCCACGTCGCCAAGATGCGCAACCGTACGCGCGGCACCATGCCGCTGCCCCTGACCATCCGGGTGCCGTACGGCGGCGGCATCGGCGGCGTGGAGCACCACAGCGACGCCTCCGAGGCGTACTACGCGCACACCCCCGGTCTGCACGTCGTCACCCCCGCCACGGTGGCGGACGCCTACGGGCTGCTGAGGGCCTCGATCGCCTCCGACGACCCGGTGATCTTCCTCGAGCCGAAGCGGCTGTACTGGTCCAAGGCCGACTGGTCGGCGGACGCGCCGGAGGAGGTGGCCCCCATCGGACGGGCCGTCGTCCGCCGCAGCGGCCGCTCCGCGACGCTCATCACCTACGGCCCGTCGCTCACGGTCTGCCTGGAGGCGGCCGAGGCCGCGGTGCAGGAAGGCTGGGACCTGGAGGTCGTCGACCTGCGCAGCCTGGTGCCCTTCGACGACGAGACGGTCACCGCGTCGGTGCGCCGTACCGGCCGCGCGGTCGTCGTCCACGAGTCCTCGGGCTTCGGCGGTGTGGGCGCCGAGATCGCCGCCCGGGTGAGCGAGCGCTGCTTCCACCACCTGGAGGCCCCGGTCCTGCGGGTCGCCGGTTTCGACATCCCCTACCCGCCGCCGATGCTGGAGCGGCACCACCTGCCCGGCGTCGACCGCGTCCTCGACGCGGTCGGGCGCCTGCAGTGGGAGGAGGCGTGATGGCCGTCGTCCGCGAGTTCGCCCTCCCCGACCTGGGTGAGGGGCTGACCGAGGCCGAGATCGTGCGCTGGCTGGTGCAGGTCGGCGACGTCGTCGCCATCGACCAGCCGGTTGTCGAGGTCGAGACGGCCAAGGCCGTGGTCGAGGTGCCCTGCCCCTACGGCGGCGTGGTCACCGCGCGCTTCGGCGAGGAGGGCCAGACCCTCGACGTCGGACGGCCGCTGCTGACGGTCGCGGTCGGCTCCCCCGACCGGCACGCCGCCGGCGCACCCGCACCCGCCGCCCCGGCCGCCTCGGCCGACGGCGACTCCGGATCCGGCAACGTACTGGTCGGCTACGGCACCAGCGGCCCCGCGGCCCGGCGCCGCCGGGTACGCCCCGCGCCGGCCGCCGCCCCGGTCCCGGTGCCCGTCCCGGTCCCGGTGGCCGCGGTCGCCGCGCCGGTCCGGCACGAGGGTCCCGTCGCCGTCATCTCCCCCCTGGTGCGGCGCAGGGCCCGTGAGCACGGCCTCGATCTGCGCGCGCTGACGGGCTCCGGCCCCGACGGGCTGATCCTGCGCTCGGACGTGGAACGGGCCATCACGACCGGGTCCGCGGCGCCGGTCACCGTGGCCGCCCCCGCGGCGCCCGCGGCCGCCGCCGCCGAGGGCACCCGCATCCCGCTGCGCGGCATCCGCGGCGCCGTGGCCGAGAAGCTCGGCCGCAGCAGGCGGGAGATCCCCGACGCCACCTGCTGGGTGGACGCCGACGCGACGGAGCTGCTCGCGGCACGGGCGGCGATGAACGCCGCCGGAGGTCCCAAGGTCTCGGTGCTCGCGCTGTTCGCGCGGATCTGCGCGGCGGCCCTGGCCCGCTACCCGGAGCTCAACTCCACGGTGGACACCGAGCGCGGCGAGATCGTCGTGCTGCCGGAGGTGCACATCGGCTTCGCGGCGCAGACCGATCGCGGTCTGGTCGTGCCGGTCGTCCGGGACGCCCACCGGCGCAGCACCGAGGAGCTGTCGGCGGAGATCGGCCGGCTCACCGAGGCGGCCCGCTCCGGCGGCCTGACCCCGGCCCAGCTGACCGGTGGCACCTTCACGCTCAACAACTACGGCGTGTTCGGTGTCGACGGATCCACGCCGATCATCAACCACCCCGAGGCCGCGATGCTCGGCGTCGGCCGGATCACCCCCAAGCCGTGGGTGCACCAGGGCGAGCTGGCGGTGCGTCAGGTGGTCCAGCTGTCGTTCACCTTCGACCACCGGGTGTGCGACGGCGGCACGGCGGGCGGCTTCCTCCGCTTCGTCGCGGACTGCGTGGAACAACCGGCGGTGCTGCTCCGGGCGGTGTGAACGCGTCACGGTGGGCGATACTCCGGGCATGACTCCGGAGCCAGGTGAGCCGCGTGACCACCCCTCGCCGCGTTCGCCGCACGAGCAGCCCTACGACGCGGTCGTCCTCGCCGGCGGCGCCGCCAGGCGCCTCGGCGGGGCCGACAAGCCGGGATTGCCGGTCGCCGGGCGCGCGCTGATCGACCGTGTCCTGGACGCGTGCGCGGGCGCGGCCACCACGGTGGTCGTCGGCCCGCGCCGCCCCACCGTCCGCCCGGTGGCCTGGGCCCGCGAGGAACCACCCGGCGGGGGCCCGCTGCCCGCGCTCTCCGCCGGGCTGCGCGAGGTCACCGCGGACGTCGTGCTGGTGCTCGCCGCCGACCTGCCGTTCCTCTCCCGTACGACGGTGGGCGCCCTGCTCGCCTCGCTGCGCGGCGGGCAGGGCGAGGACGGGGTCGTGCTCACCGACCCCGACGGGCGTGACCAGACGCTGGCGGCCGCCTACCGCACGGAGGCGCTGCGCCAGCACCTGGCGCTGATCGCCGCCGAGCACGGGACCCTCGCCGGGCTGCCGTTGCGGCTGCTCACCGGTGAACTGGCCCTGCGGAGGCTGCCCGACCCCACCGGGCAGGCCTCCTTCGACTGCGACACCTGGGACGACCTCTCCACAGCCCGGGCCCGCATCAGGGAGCATGGGGGCGTGTTGGATGAATGGATCACCGCAGCCAAGGCCGAACTCGGCATCGACCTCGACGTCGACATCCGTATGCTCCTCGATCTCGCCCGGGACGCCGCGCACGGCGTCGACCGCCCTGCCGCGCCGCTGACCACCTTCCTGGTGGGCTACGCGGCAGCCACGGCGGGCGGCGGCGAACAGGCCGTCGCGGAGGCCGTCAGGCGCGCCGCCGCGCTGGCCGAGCGGTGGGCGAAGGAAGCGGAGAGCGGGGACCCGGGCGCATGAACCTGCCGGGTGCGGCGGGCGGTGCCCGCGACACCGGTGCCGGGGACGCCGCCGACGACGAGTTGGCCGCGGCGCTCGCCCTGGCCAACGGGCGGGCCACCGGCCGGCACGACCCCGTGCAGCCACCCTCCGGCGGCACCGGCGCCGACGGCTCCCGGTCGTCCCTCCCCCGTCCCCACGGGACCCATGGCGGGACTCACGGCGGGACCCACGGCGGGACCCGGGCCGGCGCCCACGGCGGGCACCACGACCTGCCGTGGCCGCGGGCGCGGCACATCGCGGGCTCCGCCGCGGGACCGCTGGGACGGCTGTCCGTGCCGCTCGGCGCCGCGCTGGGGCACGCGCTGGCCGAGCCGTTGACCGCGCTCACGGACCTGCCCGCCTTCGACACCTCCGCGATGGACGGCTGGGCCGTCGCGGGCCCCGGCCCGTGGCGCACGGCAGGCAGCGTCCTGGCCGGGCAGCGTTCCGCGGCCCCGCTGCTCGACGGCCACGCGACCGTCATCGCCACCGGGGCCGCACTGCCCCCCGGCACGACGGCGGTGCTGCGCCGGGAACACGGACGCGTCACCGCCGACGGGCACCTGCACGCCACGCGCGGCGGCCCCGGGCCCGGGCAGGACGTGCGGCCCCGCGGCCAGGAGTGCCGTGGCGGCGACGAGTTGCTGACGGCCGGCGTGCTGGTCACGCCCGCGGTGCTCGGCCTGGCCGCGGCGGCGGGCTACGACGAACTGACCGTCACCGCGCGGCCCTCGGTGGAGGTCCTCGTCCTGGGCGACGAGTTGTTGGACGCCGGCGCCCCCGGCGGCGGCCGGGTGCGGGACGCGCTCGGCCCGCTGCTGCCCGCATGGCTCACCGCGCTCGGGGCCGGCACGGTCCGTGCGCGGCGGTTGAAGGACGACGCCGGCCTGCTGCAGGACGCCGTCGCCGCGTCCACCGCCGATCTCGTCGTCACCACCGGTGGCACGGCGGGCGGCCCGGTGGACTTCGTCCACCCCGTGCTGGAGCGCATCGGCGCGCGGTTGCTCGTCGACGGCGTCGCGGTCCGCCCCGGCCACCCCATGCTGCTGGCCGAACTGCCCGGTGGCGGCCGCCTGGTGGGCCTGCCGGGCAACCCGCTCGCGGCGGTCTCCGGGGTGCTGACCCTGGCCGTCCCCCTGCTGCGCACGCTCGCGGGCCGTCCGGCCCCGGTGGCGTACGAGGCGCGGCTCGGCGGCGACGTGCACGGCCACCCCACCGACACCCGCCTGGTGCCGGTGGTGCTCGACGAGGAGTCGCAGGCGGCCCCGCTGCACTTCAGCGGTCCTGCCATGCTCCGCGGCATCGCGACGGCCGACGGCATGGCCGTCATCCCGCCCGGCGGAGCCGTCAAGGGCGACCGCACGGCCGTCCTGGAGACGGGCTGGGGGCGGCTGTGAGGGACGCGGGCCGCGGACGCGCCACCGCGGGGGCGGACGGCGACGTCGTCCACCTGCCCCACAAGAGCCCCCTCGGCCCGCTGCACCAGGTCGTCCGGCGGTTGCTGATGGCGCTGTTCGTCCTGGTGCTCACCGTGCTGATCGTGTACGTGGACCGGGGCGGCTACCACGACAACGCCGGCGGTTCGATGTCGCTGCTGGACTGCGTCTACTACGCCACCGTCACCCTCTCCACCACCGGCTACGGCGACGTCGTCCCGTACAGCCCGAGCGCCCGGCTGACCAATGTGCTCCTGGTGACGCCGCTTCGCGTGCTCTTCCTGATCATCCTCGTCGGCACCACTCTGGAGGTGCTCACCGAGCGCACCCGCGAGCAGTACCGGCAGCAGCGCTGGAGGTCCACCGTGCGCGACCACACCGTCATCGTCGGATACGGCACCAAGGGCCGTTCCGCGGCCAGGACGCTGACCGGGCACGGCGTGCCCGCCCAGCAGATCGTGGTGGTCGACCCCGACCCCAAGGCGGTGGAGTCCGCGGTCGCCTCCGGGTTCGCGGGCGTCACGGGGGACGCGACCCGCAACGCCGTCCTGCTGCGCGCGGAGATCCAGCGGGCCAAGGAGCTGATCATCGCCGCGCAACGGGACGACACCGCCGTCCTGGTGGCGCTCACGGCCCGCCAGTTGAGCAAGCGGATCAACATCGTCGCGTCCGTGCGCGAGGAGGAGAACGCCCCGCTGCTCCGCCAGTCCGGCGCCAACGCCGTCGTCACCAGCTCCGGCGCGGCGGGCCGGCTGCTCGGGATGTCGATGCTCAGCCCGAGCGCGGGCGAGGTGATGGAGGAGCTGATCACCTACGGCAGCGGGCTGGACCTGATCGAGCGTCCCGTCACCAAGGCCGAGGCCGGGCTCGATCCGCGGGAGGTCGCCGACCTGGTGGTGGTCGTCAAGCGCGGCCACCGGATGCTCGACCACGACAACCCCGAGGCGAGCCCCTTGCAGTTGACCGATCGGCTCATCGTCATCCACAGGACGAGTCAGGACGACCCGTCGCACGTCCCGCAGGGGTAGCGTCGGCCCCATGCATGCGATCACCATCCCCGAACCCGGCGGCCCGGACGCGCTCGTCTGGGCCGAGGTCCCCGATCCCGTACCCGCCGAGGGCGAGGTGCTGGTCGAGGTCGCCGCGACCGCCGTCAACCGTGCCGACCTGCTGCAGCGGCAGGGCTTCTACGACCCGCCACCCGGCGCGTCCCCCTACCCGGGCCTGGAGTGCTCGGGCCGCGTCGCCGCCCTCGGCCCGGGGGTGAGCGGCTGGACCGTGGGCGAGGAGGTGTGCGCGCTGCTCGCGGGCGGCGGGTACGCCGGGAAGGTCGCCGTCCCCGCCGGGCAGCTGCTGCCGGTGCCCAAGGGCGTGGGGCTCGTGGAGGCCGCGGCCCTGCCCGAGGTCGTCTGCACCGTCTGGTCCAACGTCTTCATGGTCGCCCACCTGCGCCCCGGCGAGACGCTGCTGGTCCACGGCGGTTCCAGCGGCATCGGCACGATGGCGATCCAGCTGGCCAAGGCGGTCGGCGCCAAGGTCGCGGTCACCGCGGGCAGCGAGGACAAGCTCGCGAAGTGCCGCGAGCTGGGCGCGGACCTCGGGATCAACTACCGCGAGCAGGACTTCACGGCCGAGGTGCGGGAGGCGTTCGGCGGCGCCGACGTCATCCTCGACATCATGGGCGCGAAGTACCTGGGCCGGAACGTCGACGCCCTCGCGGTCAACGGCAGGCTGGCAGTCATCGGGCTCCAGGGTGGCGTCAAGGGAGAGCTCGACCTCGGCAAGATGCTGGCCAAGCGGGCCGCGATCACCGCGACGTCGCTGCGCGGACGGCCGCTGGAGGAGAAGGCGGCCATCGTGGCGGCGGTCCGGGAGCACGTCTGGCCGCTGCTTGAGTCCGGCGTGGTGCGCCCGGTGGTGGACTGCGCCCTGCCGATGAGCGAGGCGGCACAGGCGCACCGGCTGGTCGAGGCCAGCACCCACGTGGGCAAGGTGCTGCTCACGGTCTGAGCCGCCGCCGGACGGCCGGTACGGGCCCGGTGGGCACGACTGGCCGCCCATGACGCTCCGTGTGACGCTGAAAGCATGGAGTTGCGGAAGGTGGTCGTGGCGGCGACGGTGACCGGGGTCGCCCTCCTGGTCACCGGCGCGGCCGCGCCGCCCCCGCCCCATCCGGCGGCGTCCTCCGGGCCGGCCGGCAGCGAGGCCGGCGAGGGGCGCAGGCACCCGGGTCGGGCGGAGCCGCCCGCGACCCCGGGCGACGGGGGCGGCCGGCCCTCCGCGCCGCTCCCCGTCCACGTCGAGGAACCGCAGGACCAGGGCCCGGCCGCCGTCCAGGCGCCCATGGGACGGGTGCTGGAGGTACTGCCGCTCGGCGCGGGGCTGGTGCTGATCGGGCTGGGTCTGGGCTTCCTCGGCCTGCGGCTGCGCCGTGGCCGCTGACCTCGGCCACCCCGCCCCCGTACAGGGGTCCCCCGGCACGTCCACCCGCCGCGCACCGCGTCCGGGTCGCACACCGGGCCGGCCTGGCCGAGGCGGACGAGTGCCGCGCCGGAGGGGTAGCGCGGGGCGGCGGGGGGCACAAATCCCGGAGGGGCGACGGTGCGCGACAATGGCGGCATGGAGATGCCGATGAACGAACGGTCGCAGGAGAGCCCGCAGGTCCTGGTCGTCGGCCCGGACGGGATGGCCCTCGGCGGCGGCGGACACGCCGGCCGCGCCGGAGAAGGCGACGAGCAGCGCGAGGTGCCCGTGACGGAGATGGTCGAACAGCCCGCGAAGGTCATGCGGATCGGCAGCATGATCAAGCAGCTCCTGGAAGAGGTCAAGGCGGCGCCGCTGGACGAGGCGAGCCGGGCGCGCCTGAAGGAGATCCACCACAGCTCCGTGAAGGAGCTGGAGGCGGGGCTCGCCCCCGAGCTCGTCGAGGAGCTGGAGCGGCTCTCGCTGCCCTTCGCCGAGGACGGCGTGCCGAGCGACGCCGAGCTGCGGATCGCCCAGGCGCAGCTGGTGGGATGGCTGGAGGGCCTCTTCCACGGCATCCAGACCGCCCTGTTCGCCCAGCAGATGGCCGCCCGCGCCCAGCTGGAGCAGATGCGCCGCGCGCTGCCGCCCGGTGTGGGCCACGAGGGCGACGAGGAGGGGCACGCCCCGGGCGGGGCGCGCACCGGCCCCTATCTGTGAGCGGTCGGCATCAGGACGGTACGTACGCGTAGGTACAGACGGCGGGGACCCGTGGGGTCACCCGCCGTCCGTCGTTGCCCGTCAGTCGTTGCCCGTCCGTCGTCGCCGCGAGGGCACCCCCGGGGCGGGTCAGCCGCCCTGGCCGGTGGAGACCCACAGGGTGATCTTGTCCTTCTCCGGCTTGAACGCCGTGTAGGTCTTGGGCTTCTGGTCGACGACCGCGCCCTTCCCGTAGATCTGCTCGTTGCGGTACTTGACCTCGTACTTCCAACCGGCCGCGTCCATGCAGGACTTGACGGAGTCGACGTACTTGGTGAAGAAGTCCGGCATCACCACGGCGTCCGGGTCGTCGCCCAGGTAGCTCTTGGTGGCCTCGGTGCAGCGCGAGGCGTCGATGGTGCGGGTCTGGTCGGCCTGGCTGACGCCCGGCGCGGGTTCGTCACCCGCCGGCTGCGAGGGGGTCTCCTCGCGGGCGGTGGCGGAGGCGCTGCCCCGGGAGTCGTAGGTGGGGGTGCCGCCGGTGTCCCCGGTGTCGTCCTTGCCGCCCATCGACATCGCGATGATGACGACCACGACCACCGCGATCACGGCGACCGTGGCGCCGATGGCGACGACCGCCGTCGAGGCGCCGCCGCCCCTGCGGCCGCCGCCCGCCGGGGTGCCCGGGCGCATCGTGTAGGGCGGGGTGGCGTGCTGCTGCACGGCCTGCGGGTGGGGCTGGTGGGGCGCGTGCGGGGCGTTCTGCGGGTAGCCGTAGGACGGTCCCGGGCCGGGCGGCGGGGTGTGCGCGGGACCGCCCTGACCTGCGGTGCCCCACCGCTGCTGAGGCTGAGGCTGCGGCTGGGGCTGGGGCCGCGGGTAGGGAGCCGGGGCCTGGTACGGGGTCTGCACGTTCGGCGGCGGGGTGCGCAGGTCTCCCTGCACCGGCGGGAAGACCGCGGAGGAGACCTCCTCGCCGCGGCCGCGCGGGCGCGGTCCGCCGCCGATGATCAGCGGTGTGGTGCCGGCGCCGCGCGCCGGTGCGGCGACCCGCTCCGCCTCGTCGCGCATGGTATCGGCGGTGGGGAAGCGCTCGGCGGGGTTCTTCTTCAGGGCCCGCGCGACGAGCGCGTCGACGCCCGGCTGCACCGCCCGGTTGAGCGCCGACGGGGCCGGCGGGAGCTCCTGGACGTGCTGGTAGGCGATGGACAGCGGGGAGTCGCCGTCGAAGGGCAGCCGTCCGGTGAGCAGCTCGAAGAGCAGACAGCCCACCGAGTACAGGTCGGAGCGCTCGTCCACGCCGCGTCCCAGGGCCTGTTCCGGCGACAGGTACTGCGGGGTGCCGACCACCATGCCGGTCTGCGTCATCGACGAGACGCCGGACTGCATCGCGCGGGCGATGCCGAAGTCCATCACCTTCACCACGCCGCGCTTGGTGAGCATCACGTTGCCCGGCTTGATGTCGCGGTGGACCAGGCCCATGCTGTGGCTCTCGGAGAGCGCCGCGAGCACGTCGGCGGTGATCTTCAGGGCCTTCTCGGTGGGCATGGCCCCGAACTGCGCGATGTCCTCGTCGAGCACGTCGCGCAGCGGCTTGCCCTCGACGTACTCCATGACGATGTACGGCACGAGCGCGCCGTCGACGGTGTCCTCGCCGGAGTCGAAGACCGAGACGATGTTGGTGTGGTTGAGCTTGGCGACGGCCTGCGCCTCGCGCCGGAACCGCTCGCGGAACGACTGTTCCCTGCCGAGGTCGGTGTGGAGCGTCTTGACGGCCACCGGCCGGTCCAGCACCGTGTCGTGCGCCAGGTGCACGGCCGCCATGCCGCCCTGCCCCAGCAGGTCGCGGAGGACGTAGCGACCGTTACCGACCGAACGCCCCGAATGAGTGCCCCGCGTGCCGTCCCCGCTCATCCGTACCCGTCCCCTTGACGATCCCCCTGGGCGCACCGCGCGTACGCACAAGACAGTTGCCCCGATCCTGACCGCCCAGTCTGCCGGACGGCCTGGACAGGTCAAGTTCGTTGACCTGTTCGTCACCGGATGCGTATGAATCCCTTCATCGGGGGCACGGGTGCCACGGGAGCGCGTCCGTCCTGGAACGCGGTAGCGTGGTGCGCTGGAGGACCCTGTACGGCGACGATCGACGGCGAGGACTGATGGCACAGACGACAGCCGCCGGGGGCCCTGACGAGCCCTCTGCCGACGGCCGGGGAGTGCCCGACTCGCCCGAGCTGTGGGGCGCCGCAGGCCTGGTGGGCGACGGCCGCTACCGGCTGACCCGGCGCCTCGGACGCGGCGGCATGGCCGAGGTCTTCGCGGCGGAGGACGTGCGCCTGGGGCGGACGGTGGCCGTGAAGCTGCTCCGCTCCGACCTCGCCGAGGACCCGGTGTCCAAGGCCCGCTTCACGCGCGAGGCGCAGTCGGTCGCCGGGCTCAACCACCATGCGGTGGTGGCGGTGTACGACTCGGGCGAGGACGTCACGCCGGGCGGCACCGTGCCCTACATCGTGATGGAACTCGTGGAAGGCCGCACGATCCGTGACCTGCTGGTGGGGTCCGACGAGCCGCCGCCGGTCGACCAGGCGCTCATCATCGTCTCGGGCGTGCTGGAGGCGCTGGCCTACAGCCACGCGCACGGCATCGTCCACCGGGACATCAAGCCGGCGAACGTGATCATCACCAACACCGGCGCGGTGAAGGTGATGGACTTCGGCATCGCGCGGGCGCTGCACGGCGCCTCGACCACGATGACGCAGACCGGCATGGTCATGGGCACCCCGCAGTACCTGTCGCCGGAACAGGCGCTCGGCAAGACGGTCGACACCCGCTCCGACCTGTACGCGACGGGCTGCCTGCTCTACGAACTCCTCGCGCTGAGGCCGCCGTTCACCGGTGAGACCCCGCTGTCGGTGGTCTACCAGCACGTCCAGGACGAGCCGCGCCCGCCCTCCGAGCTCAGCGACCGGGTGCCGCCGGAGCTGGACGGGCTGGTGCTGCACGCGCTGGCCAAGCAACCGGACGACCGCTTCCAGACCGCCGAGGAGATGCGCGGCGTCGTCCAGTACGCGCTGGCCATGCTGAGCGAGCGCGGCGGTCACACCGGTACCTGGAACACCGGTTACGTGCCCGTGGCGAACGCCGCCCCGACCGCGCCGATGGGCGTCCCCCCGCAGTACGGGCAGCAGCACCCGCACACCACCGCGGAGTTGCAGCCGCCCCTGCTGCTCGGCCCGCCCGGTGGTGACGGCGGCGGCCACGGCCACGGCTACGACGACGGACAGCCCCCGCACGGCGGCGGGCGGTGGGTGAAGCCCGTGCTGTTCGTGATCGCCGCGGTGCTCGCGGTCGCGCTCGGCATCTACTTCGCGGTCTCCAAGACCGGCGACAAGACGCCCCCGGCGGAGAAGGTGACGCCCACTCGGTCGCAGCCGGAGAAGCCGACGTCGCAGCCGACCCAGGACGACTCGACGGGCGGTACGCAGGACAGCAGCGGCAGCGTCTCGGAGCAGCCCTCGTACACCCCGAGCCCCTCCTACACGCGGCCGACCTCGCAGGCCCCCGCGACCTCCCCGCCGCCGACGCAGAAGCCGAGCACCCCGGCCACCTCCGCGCCGCCCACGCCGACGCCGACCGCGTCCGAGACCGGCGGCACCGAGGGGACCTCGGGGGACGTGTCCGGCGGCACGGCCGGCACCGAGGGCGCCGCGGACGGCGGCGTCACGGGCGGCTGACCGGCCGCCGGCCGCCGGGTCAGCCCGTGAAGGCCTCCAGCACGGCCTCGTACGCCGCGGTCCACCAGACGACCAGGGCGGACGAGGCCGGGAAGAGGGGGTCGGTCCTGCGGTCGTCGAGGACGTAGCGCCAGCGCAGCATCCAGAAGTCGTTGAGCCGTTCCCACCACACCCGGTGCACGGCCGCGGCCAGTTCGTCCCCGGGCACGCCCGCGGCGGCGCGGTAGGCCCGGGCGTACGCGCGGATCTTGTCGAGGTCCAGGGCGCCGCCGGGCTGCACGAAGAAGATCACGGCGGCCCGTACCGCCTCCTCGGCGCGCGGCTGCACGCCGAGCCGGTCCCAGTCGACGATGGCGACGGGTTCGTCCTCGCGGTAGAGCAGGTTGAGCGGGTGGAAGTCGCCGTGCACCCAGCCGGAGACCGGGCCGGCCGCGTCGGGCGGGCGGCGGTGGGCGTGACGTTCCAGCAGGGCGCGGCGCTCCAGCAGCCGGTGCTCGGCCAGTTCGTCGAAGGTCTCGCGCGGGGCGCTGGCGCGCACCCGCCGCAGCAGCGCGGTGATCAGCGCGTAGGTCAGTTCGGGGTCGGCGCTGGCGTGCCGGCCCGGCTCGGGGGCGGGCTGCACCTGGGCCAGGGTGGTGTGGACGAGACCGAGCAGGGCGCCCAAGCGGCGGGAGTCGCCGGTGGTGAGTTCGCCGCCCTCGCGGTGCCGTCCCTCCACCCACGGGTAGAGCGCGAAGCAGCGGCCGCCGACCACGGCGACGGTGCGGCCGTCGGCGTCGGGGACCGGAGAGGCGACGGGCAGGCCCACCTCGTCCAGCCGCTGGGTCGCCCGGTGCTGGCGGGCGATGACGGCGGAGTCGGCGGTGGCGCCGTCGACGTACAGCTTGAGGAAGTAGCGGCCGCTGGTGGTGGCCAGCCGGAATCCCCGGTTCAGTAAGCCCTGGGCAACGGGTTCGCAGGACAGCGGGGCGCCGGCGTCCGTGTATCGGCGCAGCAGGGTGTCCAGTGTCCCGGCGGAGGGCGGCGCCGTCGCCGAACTCCCGATCACCAGGCAGATGCTAGATCATTCCGGTGGTGGACTCGCGGGTCGAGACGTACGTACACATGGCCCGGCTCCCGGCTTGTATCGTTTTGACGATCTGTGCCGAAGAGCGCCCGCTGCGCCGTCGAGGGATGGAAGGCGCGTGCCGTCCCGAGGAACTGCACCGCCCAGCCCGCTTCGACGTCGTCCGCCTGGTAGGCCACGACCGTGCCGTCCACGCCCCATGAGCGGTCGGTGCGGATCAGCACGGAGCCGTCGGCGACGACGTGCCGGGCCACGGCGATGTACGGCAGGGCCCCCCGCGTCAGCGCCAGCCGCCCGTACCGGACCTTTCCCAGCAGCGCCAGCGCAGCGCGCCCCTCGAGTTCCATGGGAACCACCTTGCCGGGCCGGCCCCCCGGAGGCGCAGAGCACTCCGCCCCCACCTCCGGGGCCGATGGTCCCTGATGGGGCCATACCGCCTCAACCGGCCGAATCCGGCACCGGCAGGCCCAGCACGCGGTCGCGCAGCACCGGGAAGTCCGCCCGGGTCTTGGCCACCAGGCCGGGATCGAGGTCGGCGGTGATGACCTCCTCGCCCGGTCCGGCCTCGGCGAGGACGGCGCCCCAGGGGTCGACGACGAGGCTGTGCCCGGCCAGCTCCACCCCGGCGTGGGTGCCCGCGGTGCCGCAGGCCACCACGTAGGCCTGCGACTCGATCGCGCGGGCCCGGGCCAGCAGGGTCCAGTGCTCGCGGCGCCGCGCGGGCCAGCCGGCCGGGAGGAGGACGACGGTGGCGCCCGCGTCGACGAGCAGCCGGAACTGCTCGGGGAAGCGCAGGTCGTAGCAGGTGGCCAGGCCCACGGGGACGCCCTGGACGTCGGTGGTGACGACGCGGTCGCCGCCGTGCATGAGCACGGCCTCGCCCTGGTCGAAGCCGAAGCGGTGGATCTTGCGGTAGGTCTCGCGCAGTTCGCCGTCGGGGGAGAAGAGCAGCGAGGTGTTGTACAGAGCGCCGTCGGGGGCGCGCTCGACGATCGAGCCCGCGTGCAGCCACACGCCCGCGTCGAGCGCGGCGGCGCTCATCACCTGCGCGGTGGGGCCCTGGAGCGGCTCGGCCTCTGGCTGGAAAAGATCGGCGGCGAAGGCACCGACCGGCCACAGTTCGGGCAGGACGACCAGGTCCGACCCGGACTGTCCGCGGACGAGCGACGCGACCCGTTCACGCCGGGCGTCCACCGCTTCGCCGGGGTCGACGTCGATCTGGAGCAGGGAAACGCGCACAGTACCACCGCCCATGAGTTCGGCATGTTCTTGCGGGCCTACGATCGTCACACGAAAGCACTCCCGTGGTGTCACTGCGCAGCGTAATTTAAGGCGCACACCACGACCGCGCCCGACCGTCGAGGGGTCCCGTGACCGGCACCGTCCACAGCCAGATCCAGCCGTACATCGACGCCTGGACCCACTCCATAGAATCCATAGCCGAGTTGGTCCGCCCCGTTCCGGCGGGCGCCTGGAACCGGCCGACCGAGTGCCCGTACTGGTCCGTGCGCGACATCGTGTCGCACGTGATCGGGTTCGAGTGCGAGCTGCTCGGCGATCCCCGGCCGATCCACACGCTCCCCAGCGACCTGCGGCACATGACCACGGAGCACGCCCGTTACGTGGAGGTGCCGGTCGACAAGCGGCGGCACCACACCGCGCCCGAGGTCGTCGGCGAGCTCGACTACACGATCATCCGCCGGTCCCGGCAGCTGCGGAACGAGACCCGTGGCGCGCAGGACACCGTCCGCGGCCCCATGGGCAAGGAGATGACCCTCGAGGAGCTGCTGAAGTGGCGGGTCTTCGACGTGTGGGTGCACGAGCAGGACCTGCGCCGGGCGCTGGGCGAGCCCGGCAACCTCGACTCCCCGGGCGCGGTCGTCGCCCGGGACCACATCCTCTCCGAACTGCCCAAGGTGGTCGCCGGGCGCGCGGGCGCCCCGGCGGGTTCCGCCGTGGTGTTCGACGTCCACGGCGAGCTGGAGTTCATGCGGACGGTCCGGGTCGACACCGACGGCCAGGGCACGATCGACGGCAGCGTCTCGCTCGGCCCCGCGGTCACGCTGACCCTGGACTGGGAGACCTTCGTCCGGCTGAGCTGCGGGCGCACGCGCGCGCACGCGGTGGAGGGCCGGCTGAAGACCGAGGGCGACCAGGCGCTGGCCGACGCGATCCTGGCGAACATCGCCGTCACACAGTGACGCCGGAGGGAGCGTTCATGTCCCCGCGGGGACGTGGACGCTCTCGACGCGGCTGACGGCGATGCGCTGCCGCTCCAGCCGCGCCGCCCGGCCGCGCAGCCGCAGGATCTGGACCAGGCCCAGCGCCTGCAGGACGAACACGCTGCTCCACGCCACCCGGTAGTCGTCGCCGCTGGCGTCCAGCAGGACGCCGATGGCCAGCAGCGCGGCCATCGAGGCGGTGAAGCCGCCGATGTTGACGATGCCGGAGGCCGTGCCGAAGCGCTCGGGCGGGTTCGCCGGGCGCGCGAAGTCGAAGCCGATCATCGACGCCGGGCCGCAGGTGCCCAGCACGACGCAGAGCAGCACGAGCAGCCACAGCGGGGCGTGGTCCGCGGGCCAGACCAGGACCACCGCCCACATCACCGCGGTCGCCCCGACGACGCCCAGGGTGAGCGGCATCCGGGCACCGTGGTGGCGGCCGATGATCTGCCCGAAGAGCATCCCGAAGACCATGTTGGCGATCACGACGACCGTCAGCAGGGTGCCGGCCGTCTCGCGGGACAGCCCCTGGGCCTCGACGAGGTACGGCAGGCCCCACAGCAGCAGGAAGACCATCCCGGAGAACTGGGTGGTGAAGTGCGTCCACATCCCCAGCCGGGTGCCGGGCTCCCGCCAGGCGGCGGCGATCTGCCGCTTCACGTAACCGCGTCCGGGGTGCTCCGCGGGCGCGGGCTCGAAGCCCTCGGGGTGGTCCTTCATGAAGGCCAGCACCAGGACGAGGACGAGCGCACCGCCCAGCGCTGTGCCGACGAAGGTGGGGGTCCAGCCCGCGGAGTGCAGCAGCCGCGCGAGCAGCACGGTGCTCAGCAGGTTGCCCGCCACGCCGAACAGCGCGGCACCCTGCGCGATCATCGGCCCGCGGCGGGCCGGGAACCAGCGCGAGCCCAGCCGCAGCACGCTCACGAAGGTCATGGCGTCGCCGCAGCCCAGCACCGCGCGGGCGGCCAGGGCCGTGCCGTAGGTGTGGGAGAGGGCGAAGCCGAGCTGGCCCAAGGTGAACAGGACGATGCCGATGCTCAGCACCCTCTTGGTGCCGAGGCGGTCGACCATCAGGCCCACGGGTATCTGCATGCCCGCGTAGACCAGCACCTGCAGGATGGAGAAGGTGGACAGCGCCGAGGCGCCGATGTGGAAGCGCTCCGCGGCGTCGATCCCGGCGACGCCGAGGCTGGTGCGGTGCACGACCGCGACGGTGTAGACGAGGGTGCCGATGCTCCAGACCGCGACCGCCCTGGTGCCGCCGGGCGGTTCGCCGGCCGGGGTGGCGCTCGCTGCCATCACTCCCCCCTGGCCAGGTGGTTCACCCAGCTGACGTGCCGTTCGACCAGCGTGGCCGCCAGGGCGGCGTCCCCCGCGCGCAACGCGTGGAGGATCTCGGTGTGTTCGGCGACGTTCTTGGCGATCCGGCCCGGCTCCGCGTGCATCGTCGCCACCCCCATGCGCAGCTGACGGTCCCTCAACTGGTCGTACAGGTGCGCCAGGATGCGGTTGCCCGCGGCGCGCACGATCTCGGCGTGGAAGCAGCGGTCGGCCGCCGCGAAGGCGGCCAGGTCGCCCGTCGCGGCGTGCCCGCGCTGCTCGTCCAGCAGCTCCTCCAGGCGGGTCAGCAGCCGCTCCGGGGCGGGCACCACCTTCATCACCGCGTGGCGCTCCACGAGCAGCCGGGTCTCCACCACGTCCGCGATCTCCTGCGCGGAGACCGGCAGCACCAGGGCGCCCTTCTTCGGGTAGAGCTTCAGCAGGCCCTCGGCCTCCAGGCGCAGCAGCGCCTCGCGGACCGGGGTGCGCGAGACGCCCACGGCCTCGGCCAGCTCGCCCTCGCTCAGGAGGGTGCCGCCCTCGTAGTGGCGGTCGAGGACCGCCTGTTTGACGTGCGTGTAGACCCGCTCGGCGGCGGGCGGCTGCTTGGCGGCCGGCTCGGCGGTGGTGCCGGCGGTCGCGACGGGGCTTCGGGTCATGATGCGCACATCATAGATACAAGACGTATGCGCCAGCAGCCCACGTCCGGCATACGGACTGGTACGTGGGTCGCCGGTGCCGGGATCCGGAGCGTCAGGATCCGGACGGACCCGGGCCCGTCCCCGCTCCCGTGTCCGGGCCCGACGAGCCGCCGCTGCGCAGCCGGGCGACGTAGGCGGCGGCCTGGGTGCGCCGCTGCATCCCGAGCTTGGCGAGCAGGGAGGAGACGTAGTTCTTGACCGTCTTCTCCGCGAGGTGCAGCCGGTCGCCGATCTGCCGGTTGGTGAGGCCCTCGCCGATGAGGTCGAGGATCCGCTTCTCCTGGTCGGTCAGGTCGGCGAGGCGGCCCTCCTGGCGTTCCCCGCCGCCGCGCAGGCGCTCCAGGACGCGCGCGGTGGCGACCGGGTCCAGCAGCGACCGGCCGGCGGCGACGTCCCGTACGGCGCCGACCAGGTCGGTGGCGCGGATGTCCTTCAGCACGTAGCCCGACGCGCCCGCCATGATCGCGTCGAAGAGCGCCTCGTCGTCCGCGTAGGAGGTGAGCATCAGGCACGCGACGCCGGGCTGCGAGGAGCGGATCTCCCGGCACACCTCGACGCCGCTGCCGTCCGGCAGCCGGACGTCCAGCACCGCCACGTCGGGCCGCACGGCCGGGATCCGCGCCAGCGCCTCGGCGGCCGTGCCGGCCTCGCCGACGACCTCGATCCCGTCCTCGGCGGCGAGGAGCTCGTGCACCCCCCGCCGGACGACTTCGTGGTCGTCCAGTAGGAACACCGTGATTACCGACTTTTCGGTCACAACTTCAGCGTTGCACACGCGACCCGCGCCGACCTCTTACGAAGAATCGATCCTCGGGATACCGTGCCGTTGTCCCGGTGGCCTGCGAGAACGCCCATTTACTAGGAAATCCAAACAAAACCGCAGGTAGAACACCCTTCGCGCGAAAGCGGGAGGTGTGGGTAACGTTCACTTCGCAGGGCTGCCTGCCGGGTCGACCAACACTCCCGGCTCGGCCGTGCCGCACACACCCCGTGCGCCGCGACGAGTCGGGCAGGAGCCGCACTGGCCGCCGGCGGATCCCGGGGGCCGGACAGACGGAGGAGCAAGCGTGAGCGTGAAAAGCACTGCCGCGAAGCCCCGTACGCCCCGTACGGGCACGCGCGGTGGAGCGAAGCGCCGTGAGGGCGAGCCGGAGCTGGTGCAGCTCCTGACCCCCGAGGGCGAGCGCGTCCAGCACAGTGAGTACTCCATCGACCTGAGCCCCGAAGAGCTGCGCGGTCTGTACCGGGACATGGTCCTGACCCGCCGGTTCGACGCGGAGGCCACCTCCCTGCAGCGGCAGGGCGAACTGGGTCTGTGGGCGTCGCTGCTGGGCCAGGAGGCCGCACAGATCGGCTCCGGGCGGGCCACCAGGCCGGACGACTACGTCTTCCCCACCTACCGCGAGCACGGCGTCGCCTGGTGCCGCGGGGTGGACCCGGTCAACCTGCTCGGCATGTTCCGCGGGGTGAACCACGGCGGCTGGGACCCGAACGAGAACAACTTCCACCTGTACACGATCGTGATCGGCTCCCAGACGCTGCACGCGACCGGCTACGCGATGGGCATCAGCAAGGACGGCGCGGACTCCGCCGTCATCGCCTACTTCGGCGACGGTGCCTCCAGCCAGGGCGACGTCGCGGAGGCCTTCACCTTCGCCGCCGTCTACAACGCCCCCGTGGTCTTCTTCTGCCAGAACAACCAGTGGGCGATCTCCGAGCCCACCGAGAAGCAGAGCCGCGTCCCGATCTACCAGCGCGCCGCCGGCTTCGGCTTCCCCGGCGTGCGGGTCGACGGCAACGACGTCCTCGCGGTCCTCGCGGTCACCCGTGCCGCCCTGGAGCACGCCCGTTCCGGCCAGGGCCCGATGCTCGTCGAGGCCTTCACCTACCGCATGGGCGCCCACACCACGTCCGACGACCCCACCCGCTACCGCCTCGACGAGGAGCGCGAGCAGTGGGAGCACAAGGACCCGATCCTGCGCCTGCGCAGCTACCTGGAGAAGGACGGCATCGCCGACGAGGCCTTCTTCGCCGGTGTCGAGGAGGAGAGCGAGGCGCTCGGCAAGCGGGTCCGCGAGGCCGTGCGCGCCATGCCCGACCCCGACCCCATGTCGATCTTCGAGAACATCTACGCCGACGGCCACGCCCTCGTCGACGAGGAGCGCGCCCAGTTCGCGGAGTACCAGGCGTCCTTCGCCGACAGCACGGAGGGTCACTGACCATGGCAACGATGACCATCGCCAAGGCCCTCAACGAGGCACTGCGCAAGTCCCTGGAGACCGACCCCAAGGTCGTCCTCATGGGTGAGGACATCGGCAAGCTCGGCGGTGTCTTCCGGATCACCGACGGCCTGCACAAAGACTTCGGTGAGCAGCGGGTGATCGACACCCCGCTCGCGGAGTCCGGCATCGTCGGCACCGCGATCGGCCTGGCCCTGCGCGGCTACCGCCCCGTCGTGGAGATCCAGTTCGACGGCTTCGTCTTCCCCGCGTACGACCAGATCGTCACCCAGCTCGCCAAGATGCACGCGCGCGCCCTGGGCAAGATCAAGCTCCCGGTCGTCATCCGCATCCCCTACGGCGGCGGCATCGGCGCCGTCGAGCACCACAGCGAGTCGCCCGAGGCGTACTTCGCGCACACCGCCGGGCTCAAGGTCGTCTCCCCGTCGACCCCGCAGGACGCCTACTGGATGCTGCAGCAGGCGATCGACTCCGACGACCCGGTGATCTTCCTCGAGCCCAAGCGCCGCTACTGGGACAAGGGCGAGGTCGACACCGACGGCATCCCCGCGCCGCTCCACAGGGCCCGTACCGCCCGGGAGGGCACCGACCTCACCCTGGCCGCGTACGGCCCCATGGTGAAGGTCTGCCTGGAGGCGGCCGCCGCGGCCGCCGAGGAGGGCCGTAGCCTGGAGGTCGTGGACCTGCGGTCGCTGTCCCCGCTCGACTTCGACGCCGTCCAGGCGTCGGTGGAGAAGACCCGCCGCCTGGTCGTCGTGCACGAGGCGCCGGTGCAGCTCGGCATGGGCGCGGAGATCGCGGCCCGCATCACCGAGCGGTGCTTCTACCACCTGGAGGCCCCGGTGCTGAGGGTCGGCGGCTTCCACGCCCCGTACCCGCCGGCCCGGGTGGAGGAGGAGTACCTGCCCGGCCTGGACCGGGTGCTGGACGCCGTCGACCGATCGCTGGCGTTCTGAGGAGAGGGTTGTGACGACAGTGGCAGCACCGCAGCGCTTCCGTGAGTTCAAGATGCCGGACGTCGGCGAGGGACTCACCGAGGCCGAGATCCTCAAGTGGTACGTCAAGCCCGGCGACACCGTCACCGACGGCCAGGTGGTCTGCGAGGTGGAGACCGCCAAGGCCGCGGTCGAGCTTCCGATCCCGTTCGACGGGGTGGTGCACGAGCTGCGCTTCCCCGAGGGGGAGACCGTCGACGTCGGCACCGTGATCATCGCCGTCGACACCGGTGAGGGCGAGGGCGGCGAACCGGCCGCAGGGACCGCACCGGAGCCGGCCGCCGCGCCGGCCCCCGCCGCGGAGCCGGCGCAGAAGCGCCAGCCCGTGCTGGTCGGCTACGGCGTCGCCGCCTCGTCGACCAAGCGCCGGGCGCGCAAGCAGCCCGCCGTGCCGGCGCAGACCGGGGCGCAGCAGGCCGTCCAGGGCGAGCTCAACGGCCACGCCCCGGCGCCGGCCGCCGCAGCCCCGGCCCCGGCGGCCCACGCCGGGTTCGCCCCCGCCGAGGTCCGCCCGCTGGCCAAGCCGCCGGTGCGCAAGCTCGCCAAGGACCTGGGCGTGGACCTGGCCGCGGTCACCCCGACCGGGCCGCAGGGCACGATCACCCGCGAGGACGTCCAGAAGGCGGCGGCCCCCACCGCCGCGCCGGTCGCCCCCGCGCAGGTCACCGCCGCCCCGGTGGCGGTACCGGCTCCCGCCGCTCTGGCACCCGCCGCGGGCGCGCTGGAGACCCGCGTCCCGATCAAGGGCGTCCGGAAGGCGACGGCCGCGGCCATGGTCGCCAGTGCCTTCACCGCGCCGCACGTGACCGAGTTCGTCACCTTCGACATCACCCGGACCATGCGGCTCGTGCAGGAGCTCAAGACCGACCCGGCCTTCGCCGGGCTCAAGGTCAGCCCGCTCCTGCTGGTCGCCAAGGCCCTGCTGGTCGCGATCCGCCGCAACCCGGAGGTCAACGCCGCCTGGGACGAGGCCAACCAGGAGATCGTCCACAAGGGCTACGTCAACCTGGGCATCGCCGCCGCCACCCCGCGCGGGCTGATCGTCCCCAACATCAAGGACGCCCAGGGCAAGACCCTGCCCGAACTGGCGTCCGCCCTCGGTGACCTGGTCGCCACGGCCCGTGAGGGCAAGACCTCGCCGGCCGACATGCAGGGCGGCACGGTCACCATCACCAACGTCGGCGTCTTCGGCATCGACACCGGCACGCCCATCCTCAACCCCGGGGAGTCCGCGATCCTCGCCTTCGGCGCGGTCAAGGAGCTGCCCTGGGTCCACAAGGGCAAGGTCAAGCCCCGCCAGGTCACCACGCTCGCGCTCTCCTTCGACCACCGCCTGGTCGACGGCGAGCTCGGCTCCAAGGTCCTCGCCGACGTCGCGGCGGTCCTGGAGTACCCCAAGCGCCTGATCACCTGGGCCTGATCGGCCCCTGGCACGGCAACGGGAAGGGCCCGGACATTTGTGCGTCCGGGCCCTTCCCGCGCGTGTCGCCCCCACCCGGGCGCCGATCTGTGACGTCATACGGCCATGGCGGTATCCATCTCCGTGGTCCTGCTCCTGATCGTGATCACGCTCATCCTGCTGCGGGCGAAGTCGCTGAAGGTCTCCCACGCGATCCTCTGCGTCCTCCTCGGCTTCTGCCTCGCCGGCTCCAGCCTCGCCCCCACCATCCACTCCGGCCTCGTCGCCACCACGGACGTCGTGAACGACCTGCGGCCCTGAGCCCCCCGCACCGCCGGACCTCCCGGCGGACTCCGCCGTCCGGCGCGGGCGGCACGGGGAAGGGCCCGGGCGAGCGGCTGCCCGGGCCCTTCCGCCGTCGGACCCGCCCCCGCTACTGCGGGAACGCGGCGAGCAGCGGGATCACCCGGGCGGAGGCCGCGGTGATGCCCTTGGTGCCGCCGGGCAGCAGCACGCCCGACGGGTCGTAGCTGCCCCCGGAGGCCAGGAGGTCGGCGTCGCCGTCCCGGTCGAGGTCGCGCAGACGGACGAACCAGCCGAACCCGGAGTACTCCGTGGCATCGCCGGGGACGCCCGCGGTCTGCAGGCTGAACCACTGGGAGCCGGTGCCGGTCAGACCCTTCTTGCCGCCGCGCAGGACGTGCACGCCGCCCGCGTGCTTGGCGGTGCCGATCTTCTCCCCGGGCACACCGACCGCGAGATCCGGGTAGCCGTCGCGGTTCGTGTCACCCGCGGAGAGCGTGGTGCCGAACGCGTCGCCGCCGGTGGCGCCGGTGGCGACACCGGCGGTGGCCTGGGTGAGGCGGTAGCCGGTGGTGGGGCCGCCCGAGCCGCCGCGCAGCACGAAGACGGCCCCGGCGCCCTTGTTGTACGGGTGGTCGCCGACCGCGAGGTCGCCGTAGCCGTTCTTGTCGAAGTCCGCGATCACGCCCGAGGGGCCGTAGTTCGGGGACGAGGTGTTGTACGTGGTGAACTTGCCCGCCTTGACGGTGGAACCGCCGCGCAGGAACCAGGCGACCGAGGTGGCCTTGTCATTGCGGTAGCCCTGGCCGAGGACGTACAGGTCGGTGGCGGCGTCCTTGGTGACCTTCCCGGCGACGAGCCCGGCAGGTTCGAGCATGTTGTCCGCGCCCGGGGCCGGGGTGTGGCGGGTGACCTTGCCCGTGGTGCCGGACTTGGCGAAGCCGCCCCGGTAGATGTACACGGACTCGACGTCCGTGACGGCCAGATCGATCTTGCCGTCGCCGTTGAAGTCGCCGGTCGCGAGTGCGTAGCCGAACTCGTATCCGGCGTGGGGGGACTTGAGCGGTATGCGGGTGGCGGTGGACGACAGCCCCGACTTGGAGCCCCAGACGACGGTGACCGCGCCCGCGGCGGCGCGGCTGCCCACCTTCTCGGAGCCGTCGCCGACCGCGAGGTCGGCGTACCCGTCGCGGTTGAAGTCGGCGGCCGCCAGGGCGTCGCCGAACATGTCGGCGTAGCCTCCGCTGTCGCCCGCCGTGCCGGGGATGCCGGCGCTGCTCTGGGTGAAGGTCTTGACCTTGGTTCCTGGGCCGTTCGCGGTCCCGTACGTGACGGTGACCGAACCGCTGCCGCCGGTGGCGAAGTCGCGGTAGCCGTCGCCGTTGAAGTCGTCGGCGTACTTGGCGGGTGCGGCGGCTGCGGTCCCCGCCGAGACGGTGAGCAGCCCTCCGGTCAGTGCGACGGCTGCGGCCGTCGCGGCGACCAGGCGGAGGTTCTTGCGCGTGGGCATGCGAGCTCCTGCTGCGTGCGGGGGCCCTTCGGCGGCCCGCGCCGGTCTGGATCGCCCGTCCGGACGGGGGAGCACGACGCGGCGGAACGCTGCGGTGCCCCTGGTCGTGCCGTGGCACGAGGGACGGTCGGTACAGGAGAGACGGTCCACGACGGGCAAAGGTTGTACCGGGCCCACGGCTGTGATCGCCCCTCGCGCGGGGTGGCACCCTTGCAGCATGAACGGTTCCGCCTCCGCGTCCTCCCCCAAGCCCCGCCGTGCCCGTGTCCGTGCCCCCGAGCTGGTCGGGAAGGGCGGCTGGCTCAACACCGGCGGCAAGCAGCTGGACCTTTCCGACCTGCGGGGATCGATCGTGATCCTCGATTTCTGGACCTTCTGCTGCATCAACTGCCTGCACGTCCTCGACGAGCTGCGCGAGCTGGAGGAGAAGCACCGCGACACCGTGGTGATCGTCGGCGTCCACTCGCCGAAGTTCGTGCACGAGGCGGAGCACCAGTCGGTCGTGGACGCCGTGGAGCGCTACGGGGTGCACCACCCGGTGCTGGACGATCCGGAGCTGGCCACCTGGAAGCAGTACGCCGTGCGGGCGTGGCCGACGCTGACCGTGATCGACCCGGAGGGCTACGTCGTGGCCCAGCACTCCGGGGAGGGGCACGCCCACGCGCTGGAGGCGCTGGTCACCGAGCTGGAGGCGGAGCACGCGGCGAAGGGGACGCTGCGCCGCGGCGACGGGCCGTACGTGCCGCCGGAGCCGGTGGCGACGGACCTGCGGTTCCCGGGGAAGGTGCTGCGGCTGCCGTCGGGGAACCTGCTGGTGTCGGACTCGACCCGGCACCAGCTGGTGGAGATGGAGCCGGACGGGGAGACCGTCGTGCGGCGGATCGGCGGGCCGGGGGACTTCAACGAGCCGCAGGGGCTGGCGCTGCTGCCGGACGGCACCGTGGTCGTCGCGGACACCGTGAACCACCGGCTGCGGACGTTCGACCCGGCGGGCGGGGCCCTGGAGACGGTGGCCGGCACCGGAAGGCAGTGGTGGCAGGGGTCGGCGACCTCGGGCCCGGCGCTGGGGACCGACCTGTCCTCGCCGTGGGACGTGGCGTGGTGGGACGGCAAGGTGTGGATCGCCATGGCGGGCGTCCACCAGCTGTGGACGTACGACCCGGCGGACGGGACGGTCGCCGTGGCGGCCGGGACGACGAACGAGGGGCTGGTCGACGGGCCGGCGGAGCAGGCGTGGTTCGCGCAGCCGTCGGGACTGGCCGCGGCCGGCGAGCGGCTGTGGGTCGCGGACTCCGAGACGAGCGCGCTGCGCTGGGTGGAGCGGGCCGGTGACGGCGCGGGGTACGTGGTGCGCACCGCCGTCGGCACGGGGCTGTTCGACTTCGGTCACCGTGACGGTGCCGCGGAGCAGGCGCTGCTGCAGCATCCGCTGGGGGTGACCGCGCTGCCGGACGGGTCGGTCGCGGTCAGCGACACGTACAACCACGCGCTGCGCCGCTTCGATCCGGCGACCGGTGAGGTCGGCACGCTCGCGACGGACCTGCGGGAGCCGTCGGGCGCGGTGGTGGACGGCGCGGAGATCGTGGTGGTGGAGTCCGCCCGTCACCGGCTGACGCGGCTGCGCCTGCCGGAGGAGGCGGCGCGGGTCGAGGGTGCGGCGCACCGTACGCAGCGGCCCGCGACGGACGTGGCGCCGGGGCCGCTGCGGCTGGACGTGGTGTTCTCCGCCCCGGCCGGTCAGAAGCTCGACGGGCGCTACGGCCCCTCGACGCGGCTGCTGGTCAGCGCGACGCCGCCGGAGCTGCTGCTGGAGGGGGCCGGCAAGGGCACGGACCTCTTCCGGGACGTCGTCCTGGACGGGGACGTCGGCGAGGGGGTGCTGCACGTGTCGGCGATGGCCGCGTCGTGCGACGACGACCCGGACAAGGAGTTCCCGGCCTGCCATGTGCACCAGCAGGACTGGGGTGTCCCCGTCCGCCTGACCCCCGAGGGGGACACCCGGCTCGCCCTGGTGCTCGCGGGGATGGACGCCTGACGCCCCCGCACGTCCGTCACACGTGCGGGTAGTTGCGGGCGCGCTCGTCCATCACCGGCATCGGCTCCACGACCCGGCGCTTCTTGAAGATGCTGACGTACGCGGCCAGACCGATGACGCCGACCGCCATCATGATCAGTCCGACCAGGTCAAGGTTGACCCCGGCCATGTGCCAGTCGGTCGCGAAGGTGAGGATGGCTCCCACCGCGATCAGACCGATGCAACCGCCGATGCCCATGATGTCCGCCTCCGAACTGGGTTGGCACTACGGACTCGTAGAACCCGTGTACCCCGGGGCGGGCATCTCATGACCGGTCCCCGCCGGTGAAGTCCGCTCCCGGTGGGCGGACTTCACCGGCGGGGCCGCGGATCAGCCCTCCAGGAACGCCTTCAGGGCGCTGGCCAGCAGGTACGGGTCGTCGGCGCCGCACAGTTCGCGCGCGGAGTGCATCGAGAGGATCGGCACGCCGACGTCCACGGTCGTGATGCCGTGCCGGGCGGCGGTGATGGGGCCGATGGTGGTGCCGCAGGGCATGGCGTTGTTGGAGACGAAGGCCTGCCAGGGCACTCCGGCCCGCTCGCAGGCGGCGGCGAAGATGCCGCGGCCGGTGCCGTCGGTGGCGTAGCGCTGGCTGACGTTGACCTTGAGGATCGGGCCGCCGTTGGGCATCGGGCGGTGCGTCGGGTCGTGCTTCTCCGCGTAGTTGGGGTGGACGGCGTGGCCGGTGTCGGAGGAGGCGCACACGGTGCCGGCGAAGGCGCGGGCGCGGTCCTCGTAGCTGCCGCCGCGGGCGAAGACGGAGCGCTCCAGGACGTTGCCGAGCAGCGGGCCGACGGCGCCGGTGTCGGACTCGCTGCCGGTCTCCTCGTGGTCGAAGGCGGCCAGCACGGGGACGTACGGCAGGTCGGCCCCGGCGACGGCCGCCAGGGCGGCGGTGCCGGCGTGCACGGAGAGCAGGTTGTCGAGCCGGCCTGCGGCCAGGAACTCGCGGTCGCGGCCGAGGTAGGCGGGCGGCTGGACGTCGTGGGTCATCAGGTCCCAGCCGACGACGTCGGCGGCGGCCACGCCGCTCTCCTCCGCGAGGAACGCGATCAGGGCGCCCTCGTCGACCTCGCCGAGGCCCCAGACGGGCTGCATGTGGCGCTGCTTGTCGAGCTTGAGGCCGTCGGTGTTGACGGCGCGGTCGAGGTGGACGGCGAGCTGCGGCACCCGCAGCAGCGGCCGGTCGACGTGGACCAGCGTCGTCGTGCCGTCGCGCAGCACCAGCCGGCCGGACAGGCCCAGGTCGCGGTCGAGCCAGGTGTTGAGGAGGGCGCCGCCGTAGATCTCGACGGCGATCTGGCGCCACCCGAAGGAGCCCGAGTCGGGACGCGGCTTGACGCGCAGGTTGGTGGAGTCGGTGTGGGCGCCGACCACCCGGAAGGGGGTGGCGGGTCCGGCGCCCTCGGGCACGTACCAGGCGATGATCGCGCCACCCCGCAGCACGTACTTGCCGCCCGCCCCGGCGCCCCACGCCTCGGTCTCGGCCACCTGCTGGAATCCGGCCTTCTCCAGGCGCTCGGCGGCGCTCGCGACCGCGTGGTACTGAGACGGGCTGGCGGTGAGGAAGGCTGCGAGGTCGTCGGTGTGGCCACGGCCGAAGTGGGGCTGAGGGTTCATGCTTCAAGCATAAGGACGCGCGACGGCCCGCTCCTCGTGGGAGGAGCGGGCCGTCGTTGCCGTATCGGTCCCGGCCGGAACCGGTCAGGACCGGGTCAGAACGCCTCTTCCGGCAGGTCCATGACGTCGAGGGTGACGCCGTCGGCGACGGACCGCGCGACGGAGACCTGCGGCAGGACCTCGGCGGCGAAGTGCTTCGCGGCGGCGATCTTGCCGGTGTAGAAGGCGGTGTCCTTGGCGGAGGCGCCGGCGGCCAGCTTCCCGGCGGCGACGGCGGCGCCCTTGAGCAGCAGGTAGCCGACGACGACGTCGCCGGAGGCGAGCAGCAGGCGGGTGGTGTTCAGGCCCACCTTGTAGATGGACTTCACGTCCTGCTCGGTGGCGGCGAGGTCGGTGAGCATCTTGCCGACGATGGCCTCCAGGTCCACGGCGGCCTTGGCGAGCTGCTCGCGGGCGGCGGCCAGCTCGTCGCCACCGGTGGCCTCGGCGAGGAACTTCTTGATCTCCTCGGAGAGGGTGGTCAGCGCGGCGCCCTGGTTGCGGACGATCTTCCGGAAGAAGTAGTCCTGGCCCTGGATCGCCGTGGTGCCCTCGTAGAGGGTGTCGATCTTGGCGTCGCGGATGTACTGCTCGATCGGGTACTCCTGCAGGAAGCCGGAGCCGCCGAAGATCTGCAGGGACTGGGCGAGCTGCTCGTAGCCCTTCTCCGAGCCGTAGCCCTTGACGATCGGCAGGAGCAGGTCGTTGAGCGCCTCGAGGGCCTTGGCCTCCTCGCCGGCCGCCTCGGCGACGGCGATCGCGTCCTGGACGGAGGCGGTGTGGAGGACCAGCGCGCGCATGCCCTCGGCGTAGGCCTTCTGCGTCAGCAGGGAGCGGCGCACGTCGGGGTGGTGGGTGATGGTGACCTTGGGCGCGCTCTTGTCCATGAACTGCGCGAGGTCCGGGCCCTGCACGCGCTCCTTGGCGTACTCCAGCGCGTTGAGGTAGCCGGTGGAGAGGGTGGAGATCGCCTTCGTGCCGACCATCATGCGGGCGAACTCGATGATGCGGAACATCTGGCGGATGCCGTCGTGCTTGTCGCCGATGAGCCAGCCCTTGGCGGGGTGCTTGTCGCCGAAGGTCATCTCGCAGGTGTTGGAGGCCTTCAGGCCCATCTTGTGCTCGACGTTCGTGGCGTAGACGCCGTTGCGCTCGCCCAGCTCGCCGGTCTCGAAGTCGAAGAGGTACTTCGGGACGAGGAAGAGGGACAGGCCCTTGGTGCCGGGGCCGGCGCCCTCGGGGCGGGCGAGGACGTAGTGGAGGATGTTTTCCTCCATGTCGTGCTCGCCGGAGGTGATGAAGCGCTTCACGCCCTCGATGTGCCAGGAGCCGTCCTCCTGCTCGACGGCCTTCGCGCGGCCGGCGCCCACGTCCGAGCCGGCGTCGGGCTCGGTGAGGACCATCGTGGAGCCCCAGGTCTTCTCGACCGCGATCCCGGCGATCTTCTTCTGGACCTCGTTGCCCTCCTCGAAGAGGATGCGGGCGAAGGCCGGGCCGGAGGAGTACATCCATATCGCCGGGTTGGAGCCGAGGATCAGCTCCGCGTACGACCAGATCAGGGACGGCGGGGCGGTGGTGCCGCCGATGCCCTCCGGCAGGCCCAGGCGCCAGTACTCGGAGTCCATGAAGGTCTTGTAGCTCTTCTTGAAGGAGTCCGGCACGGGGGCGGTGTTGGTCTCCGGGTCGAAGACCGGCGGGTGGCGGTCGGCGTCGGCGAAGGAGTCGGCGAGCTCGTTCTCCGCGAGGCGTGCGACCTCGGACAGGATGTCCTTGGCGGTCTCGACGTCCATCTCGGCGAACGGGCCGGTCCCGTACAGCTTCTCGCGTCCGAGGACCTCGAAGAGGTTGAACTCGATGTCGCGAAGGTTTGACTTGTAGTGGCCCATGGCGACGGCTCCGTCGGGGTCGGTCGGACGGCGGGAAGGGTTCGCAGTCCTCGCAGCTTTATCACTTACCAGGCGGTAATGATGCTACCCGCGGGTAATAAAAACAACCCCTATCCGGCCGGATGTGACGGAGGGCCTTCGACTTCTGGAGGAACCTCCGGCTCGTGGCGCCGGAGTTCGTCCAGGGCCCCGAAGGCGGCGGCCGCGATCGGCACCGCCAGCAGCATCCCGAGGATGCCCGCCAGGCTCGCCCCCGCGGTGATCGCCAGCAGCACCAGAGCGGGGTGCATGTGCACCGTACGGCTCTGCACGATCGGCTGCAGCACGTGCCCCTCCAGCACCTGCACCGCCAGCACCACACCCAGGGCCCACACGCCGATCACCCACCCGCGGTCGGCGAGGGCGACGAGCACCGCCACCGCGCCGGAGATGAACGCCCCCAGGTACGGGATGTAGGCGCCGATGAAGACCAGTGCGGCCAGGCCCGGCGCCCCCGGCACCCGCAGGATCAGCAGGCCGATGCCGATGAGCGTGGCGTCGATCAGCGCGATCACCGTCGTGCCCCGCATGAAGCCCTGGACCGCCGCGAAGGCGCGGTGGGCGATCCGCTCCAGCAGGGGACCGGTGCCGTGCGGGGCGGCCTCGCGTAGCAGCGCGGGGAACCGGGCGCCGTCGCGCAGGAAGAAGAAGGTCAGCAGCAGCGCCAGCACGGCGGTCGCGATGAGCTGTCCCACGATGCTGATGCCGGACACCACCCCGGAGGCGGCGCGGGCGCCGTACTTGGTGGCGAAGGACTTGAGGCTGTCGATGGTGTCGTTCAGCGAGGTCCCCGACGCGCCCAGGCGTGGCAGCAGTTTCCGGGCCGCGTCCTTGAGCGAGGCCACGATCTCGTCCCCGGTCTCCAGCAGGCTGTGGACGACCACGAACCCCGCGGCCGCGACGAAGACCACCAGCGCCACGCAGGTCAGCCCCGCCGCCGCCGACCGCTGCACCTTGACGGCCCGCAGCCGCCGGTACAGCGGACCCAGCAGGGCGCTGCCCAGCAGGGCCAGCAGGACGGGGGTGACGACCGACGCGAAGGTGACGACCAGCCAGACGACGAGCGCGCCCACACCGGCCACCAGCAGCACGACGCCGCACCACGCGGCCGTCCGTCGCGCGGAGGCCGGCAGAAGGGGCGCGTCCACCCGGCCAGCCGATCACGGCCCCGGCCGTGTCCGCATGCCGGAAAGGGCGAACGGGTGGACCTTCCCGGTCGGATACGATATTGACGGTCCGTAGAGGAAATCCTCACCCACAGTAGCGACTTGGGAGCAGCCGGCAATGGCTCGACACCTCATCACCAGCGCCCTTCCGTACATCAACGGGATCAAGCACCTGGGCAACATGGTGGGGTCCATGCTCCCGGCCGACGTCTACTCCCGGTACCTGCGCCAGCGCGGCCACGAGGTGCTCTACATCTGCGCCACCGACGAGCACGGCACCCCGGCCGAGCTCGCCGCGCAGGAGGCCGGCCTGCCGGTCGACGCGTTCTGCGCGCAGCAGCACGACGCGCAGAAGGCGGTCTACGACGGCTTCGCGCTCTCCTTCGACTACTTCGGCCGCAGTTCCTCGCAGCAGAACCGCGAGATCACCCAGGCCATCGCGCGGGAGCTGAAGGAGAACGGCTTCATCGAGGAGCGCGCCATCCGCCAGGTCTACTCCCTGGACGACGAGCGCTTCCTGCCCGACCGCTACATCGTCGGCACCTGCCCGCACTGCGGCTACGACAAGGCGCGCGGCGACCAGTGCGAGAACTGCACCCGCGTGCTGGACCCGACCGACCTGATCGAGCCGCGTTCCGCGATCAGCGGCAGCAGCCGGCTGGAGGTCCGCGAGACCAAGCACCTCTTCCTGCTGCAGTCCAAGCTCTCCCACGAGGTCGAGGCCTGGGTCGACGAGCACGGCAAGGACTGGCCGACGCTCGCCTCCTCCATCGCCCGCAAGTGGCTGACCGAGGGCCTTCAGGACCGCGCCATCACCCGCGACCTCGACTGGGGCGTGCCGGTGCCGGCCGACACCTGGCCGGACCTGGCGGCCGAGGGCAAGGTCTTCTACGTCTGGTTCGACGCGCCGATCGAGTACATCGGCGCCACCAAGGAGTGGTCGGACGCCGCGGGCGACGGCGAGACCCGCGACTGGCGCTCCTGGTGGTACGACGTCGACACCGACGTGCGCTACACCGAGTTCATGGCCAAGGACAACGTCCCCTTCCACACGGTGATGTTCCCGGCGACCCTGCTGGGCACCCGTGACAAGTGGAAGAAGGTCGACTACGTCAAGGCCTTCAACTGGCTGACCTACTACGGCGGCAAGTTCTCCACCTCGCAGCGGCGCGGCATCTTCACCGACGCCGCCCTGGAGATCCTGCCCGCCGACTACTGGCGCTACTTCCTGATCGCGAACGCGCCGGAGTCCGACGACACCTCCTTCACCTGGGAGCACTTCGCGGCCTCGGTCAACAAGGACCTCGCCGACACCCTCGGCAACTTCGTCAACCGCGTGCTGTCCTTCTCCCGCAAGCGCTTCGGCGACGAGGTGCCCGCGGGCAGGGAGGCCGGGGAGGCCGAGGAGCGCCTGGGCGCGCAGATCGCCGAGCTCCTCGCCGAGTACGAGCGGCACATGGAGGACCTGCAGTTCCGCAAGGCCGCGCAGGCGCTGCGCGCCCTGTGGAGCGCCGGAAACTCCTACCTGGAGGAGAAGGCCCCCTGGCTGGAGATCAAGACGGACGCCGACGGCGCCGCCCTGACCCTGCGCACCGCCATGAACCTGATCCACCTCTACGCGGTCGTCTCCGAGCCCTTCATCCCGGCCACGGCCGCCGCCATGCGCGGGGCCTTCGCCCTGACGGACGACACCGCGGCCTGGGTCACCCCCGAGGAGGCCCGCGCGCTGGCCGCCGTCCCCGCCGGGACGGCCTTCACCGTCCCGCCGGTGCTCTTCGCGAAGATCACCGAGGAGGACCTGGACGGCTACCGCGAGCGCTTCGGCGGGGAGCCGGAGGCGGTCTGATGCCGACCACGGTCAGGGACAGGTCCCCGCTGGTGCTGATCCTGGCGGTGGGCCTGACCCTGGTGCTGGTGGTGGCCGGGGTGATCCTCGCGGTCTCGCTGACCGGCTCGGACGACCGCCGCTCCGGTGCCGCCCCGGACCGGGACGGGGCGTGCCGCGGCAGCAACGTCACGCTGGCGGAGGCCGCCGGGCGCTTCGGCCTGCGACTGCCCGACGACCCGCAGGACGTGCACTACCTCGCGCAGGGCGGCGGGCTGTCCGGCGAGCACGACCTCGAACTGAGCTTCCGCACCACCGCCGCAGGCCTGGAGCGGTTCCTGTCAGCCTCCGGCTTCGGCGCGCTCGGCCCCGACGTGCAGGCCCTGCGGGTCGGCGAGCCCCCCGCCGACCCCTGCCGCCGCGCCGCCGGTGGCCTCACGCACGCCCGCTACGCCGGCGACCACGTGCCCGCCGGCGCGGACCACGGCGCCTACAGCCGCGGTGTCGCCGTCGACGACAGCGACCCTGCCCACCCGGTGGTCGCCCTCGTCGCCCTGGACGGCTGAGCGTCCGGCCGGGCGTCGCCACCGGGCAGGAGGCTCAAGGGCCTGTACCGAACCGCGTACGCCGAAGGGCCCGGAACCGTACGGTTCCGGGCCCTTCGGCGTACGGCGTGGTGCGGGCCGTCAGGCCTTCTTCTCCGGCGGCAGCCGCAGCGCGAGGTGGAGCTCCTTCAGCCGCGCCTCGTCGACCGTGCTCGGAGCGCCCATCAGGAGGTCCTGGGCGTTCTGGTTGAGCGGGAAGGCGATGGTCTCGCGGATGTTGGGCTCGTCCGCGAGCAGCATGACCATGCGGTCGACACCGGGGGCGATGCCGCCGTGCGGCGGGGCGCCGAAGTGGAAGGCGCGGAGCATGCCGCCGAACTCGTGCTCGACGGTGTCGCGGTCGTAGCCGGCGATCTCGAAGGCCTTGTACATGATCGCGGGCTCGTGGTTCCGGATGGCGCCGGAGGACAGCTCGACACCGTTGCAGACGATGTCGTACTGCCAGGCGAGGATGTCCAGCGGGTCCTTGGTCTCCAGCGCCTCCAGGCCGCCCTGCGGCATGGAGAAGGGGTTGTGGGAGAACTCGATCTGCCCGGTGTCCTCGTTCTTCTCGAACATCGGGAAGTCGACGATCCAGCAGAAGCGGAAGACGTCCTCCTCGAACTGGCCGGCCCGCTTCGCGGCCTCGACCCGGACGGCGCCCATGATCTTGGAGACCTCGTCGAACTCGCCCGCGCCGAAGAAGACCGCGTGGCCGGGCTTGGCGTCGACGGCGGCGAGCAGCGCCTTGACGTCGTCCTCGGTGAGGAACTTGGCGATCGGGCCGGTGAGGGTGAGGTCGTCGCCGACCCGGACCCAGGCCAGGCCCTTGGCGCCCTGCTCGACGGCGTAGTCGCCGAGGTTGTCGAAGAACTTGCGCGGCTGCTCGGCGGTGTCCGGCACCGGCAGGGCGCGGACGTGCTTGCCGGCGAAGGCCTTGAAGCCGGAGTCCGCGAACACCGACGAGACGTCGACCAGCTCCAGGCGGGCGCGCAGGTCGGGCTTGTCGTTGCCGTACTTGACCATCGACTCGCGGAACGGAATCCGCGGGAACGGCGAGGTCACGTGGCGGCCGCCGCCGAACTCCTCGAAGAGGTCGGTCATGACCTTCTCGATGACCCCGAAGACGTCCTCCTGCTCGACGAAGCTCATCTCGACGTCGAGCTGGTAGAACTCGCCGGGCGAGCGGTCGGCACGGCTGTCCTCGTCGCGGAAGCAGGGCGCGATCTGGAAGTAGCGGTCGAAGCCCGCGATCATCAGCAGCTGCTTGAACTGCTGCGGGGCCTGCGGCAGCGCGTAGAACGTGCCGGGGTGCACGCGGGAGGGCACCAGGAAGTCGCGGGCGCCCTCGGGCGAGGTCGCGGAGAGGATGGGGGTGGCCAGCTCGTTGAAGCCCAGCGCCGTCATCTCGCGGCGCAGGAAGCTGATCACCTGGGTGCGCAGCATGATGTTGCGGTGCATGCGGGCGCGGCGCAGGTCGAGGAAGCGGTTGGTGAGCCGCATCTCCTCGTTCGCGTTGTCCTCCGGGAAGACCGGGAAGGGCAGCTGGTCGGCGGCGCCGAGCACCTCCAGCTCGGTGACCTCGACCTCGACCTCGCCGGTGGGCAGGTCGGGGTTGACGTTCTCCCCCGAACGGGCGACGACGCGTCCGTCGACGCGGAGCACCGACTCCTTGGACTGGTGGCTCAGGGCCTCGTACGCGGGCGAGCCCGGACGGGCGACGAGCTGGACCACCCCGTAGTGGTCCCGGAGATCGACGAACAGGATGCCGCCCAGATCCCGGCGATTGTGCAGCCAACCACTCAGGCGCACTTCCGCGTCTACGTCGGTGGCGCGCAGCTCACCGCAGGTGTGGGACCGGTACCGATGCATCGTTCATCCAAGTCGTCTGATTTCGGGGATGAGGCCTCCCCAGTCTACGGGGGTACGCGCGCCCGACCCCATTCGTATGAAAGCCGCGGAAAACCATAAACTATGCGAATGCGCATCGAGGACGTGCTGGCCGCGCTGGGCACGGGCGTCTGGCGCTGGGACAGCGCCACCGACATGGTGGAGCTCGACGCCGTGAGCGCCGGGCTGATAGGGCTTCCGCCCCAGCCGCAGAAGGTCCATTCGGGGGTGACCCGGGCCCGTTACCACGCCTCCGACTACGTGGACATGGCGGCGGCGGTCGCCCTGGCGATAGCCGAGGGCACCGCGTCGGAGTCGCTGCTGCGCGTGGTCCGGGAGGACGGACGGGTCGTCCGCACGGTGGTGATGCGCACCTTCGGGCTCCCCTCCGCGGGCGGCTGGCCGGAGGAGGTCGTCGGCACGCTGCAGGAGGCCCCCGCGGTGCACGGTCTCCCGGGCGCGGGCACCGGCACCCGCCCCACCTCGGCGGCACCCGCCGCCCCCGCGGACTGGCGGCGGTCCCGCGAGGCCTTCCTGCTGGACGCGGGCCGGGCGCTGGCGGAGGCGGACAGCACCGAGGAGGTGCTCCGCGTGGCCGCCCACCTGTCCATGCCGGGGTTCTCCCCCGACCGCCTCGCCGTCTTCGGGGTCCAGGGCGACCGGCTCCGCGCCATCGGGTTCCACGGGCACCGGCCGGGCGACGAGGTGCCCTTCCTGGACATGCCGCTCCGCACGGAGTACCCGGCGGCGGTCGTGGTGCGCACCGGCCGTGCGGTCTACCTGCCGAGCCCGCAGGCGTACGAGGAACGCTTCCCGGCCACGTGGCCGCTGGTGCGGGACTTCGGGCGGTCGTCCTGGGCGTACCTGCCGCTGGTCGCCGCGGGCCGCACGATCGGCGCGTGGATGGCCGCCTTCAGGGAACGCGTCGCCTTCACCCCGGACGAGCGGTCGGTGCTGACCACCGTCGCCCGGATGCTCGCCCAGGCGCTGTCCCGGGCGCATCTGCACGAGTCGGAGCGGGAGCTCTCCGACGGGCTGCAGCGCGCGATGCTGCCGGGGCGGCGGCCGCAGGTCGAGGGGATGACGCTGACCGCGCGCTACGTGCCGACCGGCGGCGGGCTGCAGGTGGGCGGCGACTGGTACGACGTGATCGACCTGCCGTCGGGGCGCACCGCCCTGGTCGTCGGCGACGTGCAGGGCCACGACGTCCGCGCGGCGGGGGTGATGGGGCAACTGCGCATCGCGCTGCGCGCGTACGCGGCCGAGGGGCACCGCCCGGACGCGGTGATGTCCCGGACCTCCCGCTTCCTGGCCGGCCTCACCCAGTGTTCCGCCGACGGGGAGGACGGCCGCTTCGCCACGTGCCTCTACCTGGAGGTCGATCCGGTCAGCGGCACCCTGGACGTCGTACGGGCGGGGCACCTGGACCCGGTCGTCCGGCTCGCGGACGGCACGACGATGATCCGGCGCACGGCCGGCGGCCTCCCCCTGGGGATCGCCCCCGACTCCGACTACCCGACCACGCGGCTCACCCTGGAGCCCGGCGAGACGATGCTCATCTGCACGGACGGGCTGGTCGAGACCGGCGGCCACGACCTGGGCACGGGGTGGCGGCGGCTGCGCTCGGTGTTGGAGGACGCGGCCGACGACGGGCTGGAGGCGCTCGCCGACACCCTGGTCGAAGCGGTGCACGGCCCGGCCTCGCACCATCTGACCGGCCCGTTCGCCGACCGCCGGGAGGACGACATCGCGCTGCTGCTGGTGCGCCGCGACCCCGTCGGGACGCTCCGTGACGTCCCGGTGCGGCGCAGCGTGCTCACCGTCGGCCAGACCGACCCCCGGCAGCTGCGGGCGGCCCGGGAGGAGGTCCGCGCGCTGCTGCACGACTGGACGTGCGGGGACCAGGTCGACGCGGCCGTGCTGCTGGTGTCGGAGCTGGTCACCAATGTGCTGCTGCACACGGACGACGACGCGGTGCTGGGCGCGCAGCTGCTCGGCGTGCCGGGTGTCCGGCGGCTGCGGGTCGACGTGACCGACCGCAGCGACGACATGCCGCACCGCCGCACCCCGGGGGAGATGGCCGCCTCCGGACGCGGGCTGCTGCTCCTGCAGGAGATGGCGGACGCCTGGGGCGTGGATCCGCTCGGCGACGGCAAGGCGATCTGGTTCGAACTCCATGAGGCTCCCGTGCCGGGCTAGCGGCCCGATACGCTGTGTGCCGTGTACGGCTACGACCAGAACGGGATGGCAGGGGCGGCGCCGCCGATGGGCGGGGCGCCGATGGGTGCGGGCTACCCCGAGCCGTCACCGCCCTCGCTGGCGGACGCGGTGCGCGCGTTCACGACGGGCTCGATGTCGGCGGAGGACTTCCAGGCGGTCTTCGCCACGTCCAAGGTCTACTGCCCGCGCGGCGACAACCCCGGTTTCCTGGCGCTGCACGACACGCAGCAGCCGGTGATCCCCATGTTCTCCTCGCTGAAGCAGCTGCGCCGCTACGCCGGCAAGGAGTCCAAGTACTTCGTGATCACGGGTGCCGAGGTGCTGGACCTGCTGCCGACCGGCTACGGCTTCGTGCTGGACATGGAGGGCGAGCACCGGATGGTGTTCGACGCGAAGGCGGTCGAGCAGATGGTGGAGTTCACCATGCGGCGGATGTACGGCTGATCCGGCCCTCACCCCACGTAAACCGGACAAAGGCCGGGGAACGGTTGCGGGAAGTTCAGCGTTCAACTATGTTGAACGTTGAACAATCCGAGGAGGATCCTGGCCATGCCTGCAGTGACCGTCGAGAACCCGTTGACCCTGCCGCGCGTCCACGCCCCCGCCGACGCGGTGCAGCGGCGTGCGCTGCAGGTGACCACCGCCCCGAGCGGCTTCGAGGGGGAGGGCTTCCCCGTCCGCCGTGCCTTCGCGGGCATCGACTACAAGAACCTCGACCCGTTCATCATGATGGACCAGATGGGTGAGGTGGAGTACGCGCCCGGCGAGCCCAAGGGCACGCCCTGGCACCCGCACCGCGGCTTCGAGACCGTCACCTACATCATGGACGGCGCGTTCATCCACCAGGACTCCCACGGTGGCGGCGGCACCATCACCGACGGTGACACGCAGTGGATGACGGCCGGCAGCGGCCTGCTCCACATCGAGACGCCGCCGGAGGAGCTGGTCATGACCGGCGGCCTGTTCCACGGCCTGCAGCTGTGGGTCAACCTGCCCGCCCGGGACAAGATGATCGCGCCGAAGTACCAGGACATCCGCGGCGGCAACGTCAAGCTGCTGGCGTCCGAGGACGGCGGCGCGCTCATCCGGATCATCGCCGGCGACATCGACGGCCACCAGGGCCCGGGCGCCACGCACACCCCGATCACCATGCTGCACGTCTCGGTGAACCCGGGCGCCCAGCTCACGCTGCCCTGGCGCGCGGACTTCAACGCCCTGGCGTACGGCCTGGCCGGCCGCGGCACGGCGGGCCCGGAGAACCGGCCCTTCCGCATGGGGCAGGCGGTGGTCTTCGGGCGCGGCGATTCCCTCACGATCCGCGCCGACGAGTCCCAGGAATCGCGCAGCCCCAACTTCGAGGTCGTCCTTCTGGGCGGGCTGCCGATTCGTGAGCCGATGATGCAGTACGGCCCGTTCGTGATGAACACCCACGCCGAACTCGCCCAGGCCTTCGACGACTTCAAGGCCGGCAAGCTCGGCACCGTTCCCGCCGGTCAGGAGTGACGGCGGCGGCTCAGGTGCCTGCCGGCATTAAACGGCCCCGCCCGGGAATCCGATTCCCGGGCGGGGCCGTCGCATACGGTGGGAGCAATTCCGGCGGGCGGTTCGTTGGCCCTTCATTGGCCGCTGCATTCACCCTGAGTGACTGCACGTGCACCTGCACGTGCAGATGCACGTGACACGGTCAACTGGCTATCATCTCCCCTGTCCTGCACGGCACTTACCTGGAGAGAAGCATGCGCCACACGTACAACGGCATGGCAGCGTCCGATCTCCACGGACTGGTGTGGCAGAAGAGCCGGCACAGCAATGCGAACGGTCAGTGCGTGGAGCTGGCCGCGCTTCCGGACGGGGACGTGGCCGTGCGCAATTCACGTTTTCCGGACGGACCGGCGCTGATATATACGAAGGAAGAGATTGAATCCCTCATCGTGGGGATGAAGAACGGGGAGTTCGATCACTTCGTGGCGAGCTGACCGCGGTCGTCCCCGGTACGGCTCAATGTGACGGACCGTCGTTCTGTCCGGGCATACGGAAGAGCGCCCAGACGACTTTCCCCATGCCGGTGAGGGGATGCCAGCCCCAGGTCTCGCTGAAGGACTCCACCAGATGCAGACCGCGCCCGGACTCGGCGACGAAGTCCGGGGCCTTGGCGACGGGTCCGTGGCTGCTGGGGTCGCGCACCGCGCACACTACGCGCGTTGACCATCTGACCAGGCTGAGCCGGACGCACCCGTGGGCCGCGTCCTCGGGGACCGCGTAGCGCAGGGCGTTGGTCACCAGTTCCGAGGCGACCAGTTCGATGCCGTCCTGGAGTTCTTCCAAGTGCCAGGCGTGCAGGGTCGTCCGCGCGAATCTTCGTGCGTCGCCGACCGCCTCGTAACGCGGCGGCAGTGGGCAGGAGGTGGCACTCGACGACGAAAGGCGCTCCGGAACCAGCCCGTCCCATAAAGGCTGCACCCCGGCCGAGCTCTCAGTCCACATGCGCACCACCCGGTATCGGCACGTACGCAATCGTCCCGTACGGCCTGCGGCCGATGCAAGGGGCGGATGCACGTGCATTTGCATGGCACGAGGCAGATGGGCCGGGAGTGACGATCGAGAGTGACCGATCGAGTACTGAACGCAGCGCGAAGGTGGCAGACTGCTGGATGCCACGGGGAGAAGGTAGGCGCAAATGACCACAGTGCAGTCAGGAAGCGGATCGATGGTGCGCCGCATCCTCCTGGGCTCGCAGCTGCGCAGGCTGCGCGAAGCGCAGGGCATCACCCGTGAGGCCGCGGGCTACTCGATCCGCGCGTCCGAGTCGAAGATCAGCCGCATGGAGCTCGGGCGTGTGAGCTTCAAGGAGCGCGACGTGGCCGACCTGCTCACCCTCTACGGCATCACGGACGACGGCGAGCGCACGGCCCTGCTCGGCCTGGTGCGCGAGGCGAACGTCGCCGGCTGGTGGCACGGCTTCGGCGACGTCCTGCCGGCGTGGTTCCAGACGTACGTGGGCCTGGAGGAGTCCGCCTCGGTCATCCGCTCCTTCGAGACGCAGTTCGTGCACGGCCTGCTCCAGGCCGACGACTACAGCCGCGCCGTCATCGAGCTGGGCCACCCCGACGCCCCCGCCGACGAGGTGGAGCGCCGGCTGGACCTGCGGCACAAGCGGCAGAAGCTGCTGACCTCGGAGCTCGCCCCGCAGATCGTGGCCGTGATGGACGAGTCCGTGGTGCTCCGCAGGTTCGGCGGGCGGGAGGTGATGCGGGCCCAGCTCGTGCACCTCATCGAGGCCTCGCAGCAGCCGAACGTGACGGTGCAGCTGCTGCCGCTGGAGTTCACGGGGTACTCCGCGGGCGCCAGCGGGACCTTCACCCAGCTGACCTTCCCGGAGTCCGACGTCCCGGACGTCGTGTACGTGGAGCAGCTCACCGGGGCGATGTACATCGACAAGCGCGAGGAGGTCGACCAGTACCGCGTCGTCATGGCGAAGCTGCGCGCCGACAGCCTCTCGCCGGACGCCACCCGGGACCGGCTGAACGCCGTCCTCCGCGCCGTCTGAGCGCACCCGGCGGCGACGCCGGGTACCGCTCTCCTCCCCTGTGAACAGGGGTTTTGCAGCTTTTCACAGGTCTCACTCGATCGAGTGAAGTGGACCTTGACGCATTGGTCGGCTCATCGGCCCGGTGATCTTATGCTCCGGTGAGCCCGTACCTGCGTACCCGCACGATCGACGGGTGCGTCGTGGTGGAACTCAGCGGGGAGATCGACATCGTCGCGGCGATGGAGATCATTCCGCTGCTCGACGCGCTGACCCGCGCCCCTGGCCCCGGTCTCGTCGTCGACCTGGGCCCCGTCGACTTCATCGACTGCTCCGGACTCGCGGTCCTGTGCCGGCTGCGGAGCCGGGTCCGCAGCCACGGCGGGCAGGTGCAGTTCGTCTGCGCCCGCCCCCCGACCCTGAGGATCCTGCGCGCCACCGGGCTGATGAGGGCCTTCCGCCCGGTGCCGCGCGTGGACGAGGCGCTCGCCCGGATCGGGCGGACGTGACCGCCCCGTCCACACGGCCCCGGGTCAGTCCGAGCAGACGGCCGTGACGAACTCGGCGACCCGTTCCTGCGGCAGGTGTCGGGCCACGTCGGCCTCGCTGATCATGCCGATGAGACGGTGCGCGGGATGGTCGATCACCGGCAGCCGGCGCACCCGGTACTCCTCCATCAGTTCCAGCACCCGGTCGATCTGCTCGTCCCCCTCGATGATCTGCGGCCGGCCCATGGCCAGCTCGCCGCAGGAGACCTCGGACGGGTCGCGTCCCTCGGCGACGCACTTCAGCACGATGTCCCGGTCGGTGACGATGCCGACCAGCACGTCGTCGTCCCCGCAGATCGGCAGCGCGCCGATGTCCTGCTCACGCATGATCCGGGCCGCGTCGGCGAGGCTCTCCCGCTCCCCGACGCACATGGCGCCGGGATGCATGATGTCCAGTGCGGTGGTCATGACGGCGCCTCCTCGTGGCAGGGACCGATTTCCTTTCGCTCCATCGTCACCCTGGTGGAGTAGTTCCGCGATAGGGAGCACGCTGGAAGGAGACACCGGGACCGGGACCGCTGGAGGTGTTCCGTCATGCAGACCCTCGTCGGATGGCACATCGAGATGGACTTCCGGGAGGACGGCGCGAGGACGAAGGCCGCCGCGCTGCTCCGCCTTCCGGACGGCACGGAGGTCAGGTCGCACGGCCACGCCAACCGGCACCCCTCCGACCCGGACCAGGAACGGGTCGGCGAGGAACTCGCGGCGGCCAGGGCGCTCAACGACCTCGCGCGTCAGCTCCTCGGCAAGGCCGCGCACGAGATCGAGGAGGTCACGCACGTGCCCGCGCATCCCAGGATCTGAGCCCGCGGGGCCCTCACAGCCAGCCGCGCCGTTTGAAGACCAGGTAGAGGCTGACGCAGACCACGCCCATGAGCAGGATCGCGAAGGGGTACCCGAGCAGCCAGTGCAGCTCGGGCATGTGGTCGAAGTTCATGCCGTAGATGGTGCCGACGAGCGTGGGCGCGAAGAGGATGGCGGCCCAGGCGGAGATCTTCTTGATCTCCTCGTTCTGCTCGAAGCCGGCCTCCGCCAGCGCCCGCATCTCGGCGTTCTGCTGCTGCGCGACCAGGGTCGCGTTGAGGGTGAGCAGGTCGCCGAGCGCCTGCCGGAAGCCGTCCACGCGCTCGATGGTGTGCGTGACGTGGTCGGCGACGTCGCGCAGGTAGCGCTGCAGCTCCTCGTCCGTCCCGTACTTCACGAAGCCCGCCTGCAGCCCGTCCAGCATGGGGATGAGCGGACGGGTGGCGCGCTGGAACTCCAGCACCTCCTGGGAGAGCTCGTAGATCCGGCGGGAGACCTGGGGGTCGCCGCCGAAGACCTGGATCTCGCTCTCCTCCATGTCCTTCTCGACCCCCGCGACGACCGGTGCGTAGCCGTCGACGACCGTGTCGAGTATCGCGTAGAGCACCGCCTCCGGTCCGAGCGTCAGCAGCTCGGGGTTGCTCTCCATGCGGCGCCGCACGGCGGACAGGTCGGGCGCCGCACCGTGGCGGACGGTCAGGACGAAGCCGGGGCCGACGAAGATGTGCAGCTCGGCGAAGTCGACCTCCTCCGGGGCGTCCAGGTAGCGGGCGGCGCGGAGCACGACGAAGAGGGTCTCCCCGTACCGCTCCAGCTTGGGGCGCTGGTGGGCCTGGATGGCGTCCTCCAGGGCCAGCGGGTGCAGGTCGAACTCCTTCGCCAGCGAGACCAGCTCGGCCTCGCTCGGCCGGTAGAGCCCGATCCAGGCCATCGCGCCGGGCTCGGCGCGCAGCTGCGTGTACGCCTCGGCGAGGGAGGAGGGCGTCGCGATGCGCCGGCCGTCCCGGTACAGGGCCGCGTCCATCACGCTGCTCACGGCGGAGGCCGCGGGGCCCGCGATCCGCGGCTCCAGGGGGCCCTCCCCCTCGCCGGCCGGCGGTGCGGAGGCCTGGGCGGGACGGGCCGACCTCGCCGTCCTGGCCTTCTCCTTCGCCGAGTTCCTCAGTGCGCGCAGGGCACGCAGTCGACGCCCGGACACCGGCAGCACCCCCTCTTTCGGGCCTTCCGAGCAGGGTAGCCCCAGCCCGCCGGGGAAACGGCCGCACCGCACCCGGTCCCCGGCACAGCCGCGGTCAGGCGTCCCGGCCCCGGTCCTCCTCCCCGCCGCCGCGCCCGTACGCCGGCCGCCGCCAGCCGCGGGCTCTTCGGCGGACCGGCAGTGCCGGCGACCAGCCCACCGAGGCCGCGAGCGGATGAGCCATGGGCCACGCCGCCCCCGGGGCGTCGGCGATCCGGGCGGCTCGCGGTCTTCGTCCCCTCGGCGATACGGCGGTACGCACGCGGGGGGCGCTGACCGGGGCCGACGAGTAATCTGATTCGCGGGGGACACGGGGGCCGTACTCCGGAGGTCTTGATGGACGTCCCGGTGCTCTTCGGCCGGTCTCTCCCCGCGCCGCCCCTCCCCACGGGGGCCGCCGGCCGCCCCGAGGACCCGTCCCCGCCGGGCACGTTCCTGAGGCCGCCCACCCTCCCCTCCCGCTCCGGCCACGGGCCCGGGCGGGCAGCGGACGGCCCGCTCTCCTTCTTCCCGTGACGCCGTGAGCGGCGTTCGCCGAGTGGGAAGAACAAGAACGGTGAGCGGAGCGTAACGTTGCGGGCGGATACGGAGTGGCTGGCCATGGGGACTCCCGAGGAACGCGTGGACGCGGGCGTGGCGGACGCCGTCACGTTGCTGCTCGACGCCGAGGGGCGGCTGCTGAGCTGGCCGCCCGCCGCCGAGCGGCTGCTCGGCCGGCGGGCAGGGGACGTCATCGACACCCCCGCGGTGGACCTGCTCGCCCCGGAGGACGCGGCGCGGCCGCCGGAGATCGCCGAGCGCTGCCGCACCGAGGGCGGCTGGACGGGTGTGCTGCGGCTCCGCCGTGACGACGGCATGAGAGTCACGCTGGGCGTACGGGTGGCCGGGCTCCCGGAGGGGATCGGCGGCACGTCCGTCCGCTGGATGGTCCTGGCGGCGGAGTCCCGCAGCACCGCCCGCTCCGTGGCGTCCGGGATGACCCCGGTGATGCTGGAGCGGATCGTGGGCCAGACGCCGATCGGGCTGGCCGTGGTCGACACCGAACTGCGCTGCGTGTGGTCGAACGCGGCACTGGAGCGCTTCGGCGGCGGCCCCTCCCAGGAGCGGATGGGGCGCCGGCTCGGGGAGATCCAGCCGGGCCTGAACGCCACGGTCCTGGAGGCCCAGATGCGGCAGGTCCTGGAGACGGGCGTGCCGGTGATCGACTACGAGCACGTCGGGCGGTTCCGCACCGATCCACGCCGCGAGAAGGCGCACGCGATGTCCTTCGTACGGCTGGAGGACGAGCGCGGCGTACCGGTGGGCGTCTGCTACTCCGTGGTCGACATCAGCGACCGCTGGCGGGCCCGGCAGCGGCTGTCGCTGCTGGACCGGGCCAGCGAGCACATTGGCCGCACCCTGGACGTGATGCACACCGCGCAGGACCTGGCGGACGTGGTCGTGCCCGACCTCGCCGACTACGTCGCCGTGGAGTTGCTGGAGTCGGTCATCAAGGGCGCGGAGCCGCAGCCCGGCCCGCTGGGCGATGCCGTCACCGTGCCGCTGCGCCGCGCCGGGATGCGGGCGGCGCGGCAGGGCGAGCCCGAGCCGGCGTTCGGCATCGGGGCGGTCTCCGCCTACCTGGAGGACACCCCGCCCATCCGGTGCCTGACCGACGGCACCTCCTGGCTCAGCTCCCGGCTGGACCCGCTGGAGCTGGAGTGGGCCGCAGGACCGGCCGGCGACCGCGCGCTCCACTTCGGCGAACTCGGGCTCCACACGGCGATGGTGGTGCCGATCCGCGCCCGCGGGGTCACCCTCGGCGTGACCCTGTTCTTCCGGGTGCGCCGCGCGGACCCCTTCGACGGGGAGGACCTGCGCCTGGCGGAGGAGGTGGTGGCCAGGGCCGCGGTCTGCCTGGACAACGCGCGCCGCTACACCCGCGAGCGGGACGCCGCCCTCGTGCTGCAGCGCAGCCTGCTGCCGCACACCTTCCCGCCGCAGGAAGCGGTGGAGGTCGCCACCTACTACCGGCCGGCCGACGAGCTGTCGGGCGTGGGCGGCGACTGGTTCGACGTCATCCCGCTGTCCGGGGCCCGGGTCGCGCTCGTGGTGGGCGAGGTGGTGGGCCACGGCATCGAGGCGGCCGCGACCATGGGCCAGTTGCGCACGGCGGTACGGACCCTGGCCGACCTCGACCTGCCGCCCGAGGAACTGCTGGCGCACCTGGACGACCTGGTCGTCCAGGTCTCCCGGGAGGCCGGGGAGTCCGCGACCGTCGGGGTGGGCGGCAGCGCGCTCGGGTCGAGCTGCCTGTACGTGACGTACGACCCGGTCAGCAGGCACTGCGTCATGGCCAGCGCCGGGCACCTGCCGCCTGCCGTGCTCCGGCCCGCCGGTGAGCGGTGCGGGGCCGAGGGCGGGGAGGCCGTCCGCTTCCCCCGGCTGCCCATCGGGCCCGCGCTGGGCCTGGGGGGACTGCCCTTCGAGGCAGCCGAGTTGACGATGGAGGAGGGCAGCGTCCTCGCGCTGTACACGGACGGCCTGGTCGCGCCGGCGGACGGCGCGGGCGACGTGCCGGACAGCGGGCGGAGCCGGCTGCGGACCGCCCTGGAAGCCGAGGACCTGCCGCTGGACGCGTTGTGCCGCAGCGTCGTCGACGAACTGGCCCCCGCCCGCCCGCACGACGACGTGGCGCTGCTGCTGGCCAGGACCCGCTGCCTGGACATCGGCCGGGTCGCCTCCTGGGACCTGCCCACCGACCCCGCGGTCGTGGCCCGGGCCCGCGAGCTGTCCACCCGGCAGCTGGAGGACTGGGGCCTGGGCGACCTCGCCTTCACCACCGAACTGGTCGTCAGCGAGCTGGTCACCAACGCGATCCGGCACGGCTCCGGTCCGATCCGTCTGCGGCTGATCCTGGAGCGGGCGCTGACCTGCGAGGTCTCCGACGCCAGCAGCACCTCCCCGCACCTGCGGCACCCCCGCACCACCGACGAGGGCGGGCGCGGGCTGTTCCTGATCTCGCAGTTCGCCCAGCGGTGGGGCACCCGTTACACCGACGACGGGAAGATCATCTGGGCCGAGCAGTTCCTCGACGGGCACGGCCCCGACGTCGGCATCGACATCGGCATCGACACGGTCACCGTGCGCGAACCGGCCTGACGCCGGACGCCGCCCCCGCGCGCTCCTTCGTTCACCCGTACGCCCCGGCGAGGTCACCGGGGCGTCGTGCTCCAGGCCGAGGGGTCGAGATGGTCCAGACCTATTGCCATCTGGTCCAGACCTTTCTACTCTGCCAGGGAACTGTGGTGGGCATGACATGGAGTCAACCGCCCACCAGGCGGCACTGGTTTCCCCGTCGGCCCCCACTCGAGGAGCACCCCTTGAGCACTGGAGACACCCCACGCACTCCACGCACCAGACGCATCAGGACCACAGCCGCCGCGGGGCTCACCGCGCTGCTGCTCCCGTTCGCCGCGCTCGTCGGTCTGGCCACGCCGGCCCACGCCGCGGGTACCACCGCCACGTACACCAAGACCCAGGACTGGGGCACGGGGTTCGAGGGCAAGTGGACGATCACCAACAGCGGCACCTCGTCCATCAGCAGCTGGACCGTCGAGTGGGACTTCCCCGCCGGCACGTCGGTAACCTCGGCGTGGGACGCCGACGTGACCGCCTCCGGCACCCACTGGACCGGCAAGAACAAGAGCTGGAACGGCACGCTGGCCCCGGGCGCCAGCATCAGCTTCGGCTTCAACGGCACCGGTAGCGGCAGTCCGAGCGGCTGCAAGCTCAACGGCGGTTCCTGCACCGGCGGTGGCGGCGGCGACCCGACGCCCACGCCGACCCCGACGCCCACCCCGACCCCGACCCCGACGCCCACGCCGACCCCGACGCCGACCCCCACCGGCCCCGCGGGGAACAAGATCCGCCTCGGCTACTTCGCCGAGTGGGGCGTCTACGGCCGCAACTACCACGTCAAGAACCTGGTGACCTCCGGCTCGGCGAGCAAGCTGACCCACATCAACTACGCCTTCGGCAACGTCACCAACGGCCAGTGCGCGATCGGCGACTCCTACGCCGACTACGACAAGGCCTACACCGCCGACCAGAGCGTCGACGGCGTCGCCGACACCTGGGACACCGGCGCCCTGCGCGGCAGCTTCAACCAGCTGCGCAAGCTGAAGAAGCAGTACCCGAACATCAAGATCCTCTGGTCCTTCGGCGGCTGGACCTGGTCCGGCGGCTTCGGCCAGGCGGCCGCCAACCCGACCGCCTTCGCCAACTCCTGCTACAACCTGGTCGAGGACCCGCGCTGGGCCGACGTCTTCGACGGCATCGACATCGACTGGGAGTACCCCAACGCCTGCGGTCTGTCCTGCGACACCAGCGGGGCCTCGTCCTTCAAGACGCTGATGTCCGCGCTGCGCACCAGGTTCGGCTCCAACAACCTGGTCACCGCGGCCATCACCGCCGACGGCACCAACGGCGGCAAGATCGACGCGGCCGACTACGCGGGCGCCGCGCAGTACGTGAACTACTACAACGTGATGACGTACGACTACTTCGGCGCCTTCGACGCGGACGGCCCGACCGCCCCGCACTCCCCGCTCACCTCCTACAGCGGCATCCCGATCGCCGGCTTCTACTCCGACGCGGCGATCCAGAAGCTGAAGAGCAAGGGCATCGCGTCGAACAAGCTCAACCTGGGCATCGGCTTCTACGGGCGCGGCTGGACCGGCGTCACGCAGTCCGCGCCGGGCGGTTCGGCGACCGGCGCCGCTCCCGGTACGTACGAGGCGGGCAACGAGGACTACAAGGTCCTCAAGAACACCTGCCCGGCCACCGGCACCGTCGCGGGCACCGCGTACGCCCACTGCGGCAACAACTGGTGGAGCTACGACACCCCGTCGACCATCGCGGGCAAGATGGCCTACGTGAAGAACCAGGGCCTCGGCGGCGCGTTCTTCTGGGAGTTCAGCGGCGACACCGGCAACGGTGAGCTGATCACCGCGATCAACAACGGTCTGAGCTAGTCCTCGGGAGCGGGCCGTACGGGCCGGAGGGGCGGAATCGTGACCGCCCCTCCGGCCCGGTCGCGTCGGGGCGCGGCGGGGTCCGTCAGCCGGTGGCGCAGGACGCGCCGTCGAGGGTGAAGCCGGTGGGCGGGGCGGAGACGCCGGGGCGGGTGCCGACCAGGCCGAAGCTGACCGAACCGCCCGCGCGCACCGACCGGTTGTAGCCCTTGGCCCGGGCGGTGACCGATCCGCCGCGCTGGGCGAAGTCGGCGTCCCACATCTGCGTGACGCGCCGGCCGTCGGAGTACCTCCAGCCGACCCTCCAGTCGTCGAGGTCCTTGCGGGTCGTCAGGGTGACCGTGGCCTGGAAGCCGTCGTACCACTGCTCGTTCACCTCGTAGGTGATCGTGCAGGACGGCGCCGGCTCCTTCGGGGCCTCGTGCGCGGGCGGCGCGGCGGAGGACGGTGCGCGATCGGCGGCGGGGATGGTGTGCTCGGCTGCGGAGGGCCCGATCTCCTCGGGGAACGGCGCGCTCTCGGCGGGCTCCGGCGCCCCGGAGGCGCCGGACGCGCCCGGTGACGGCAGCGGGGGGAAACCGGGACCGTCCGGGGCGGTGCCGTCCTTGCCGCCCTGGGCCGTCGGAAGGGCCCGGGCGGACCGGGGGGCGGAGTCGTCGCTGGTGACCAGGGCCGTCAGGCAGATCACGGCGGCCAGCACCGCGACCGCCCCGGCCACGGCGGCCCTGCCCCCGGGGACGCGGGTCCTCGCCCGTGCGGCACGGGCGGCGCGCGCGGCCCGCCGCGACGGCGGGGCCGCGGTGGCGCCCCGGCCGGCGCCCCGGCGCCGGGCCTCCAGATAGGCGGGCCCCGCCCAGCCCAGCACCCCTTCGGCCAGCGCCTCGGGCAGTCCGCCGCCGAGCAGGGTCAGGCACACGGCCGCCCGCGCGCACTCGGCGCACCCGCGCAAGTGCCGGCGCAGGTCCTCGGGTGCCGCCTCGACGGGCATCCGGGTGGCCGCGTCCAGCAGCCGGGCGTACCCCTGGCACTCGTCGGAGGGCGGTTCCTCCTGGTGGGCGCGGAGGCAGCGGTCGCGGAAGTCCTCGCGGGCCCGGTCGATCTCCCGCTCCACCGCGGTGACGTCCACGCCCAGCGCGTGTGCCGTCACGGCCGCGGGGCGGCACTCGACCTCGGTGGACCACAGCAGTGCCGCGTCCGGTTCCGCCATGGCGCGCAGTCCGCGCAGGGCCAGCGGTTCCGGGCGCGGTGCCCTGCCCCGGCGCGCGGCGCGTTCGGCGTTGAGCCAGATGCGGAACTCCGGCTGCAGGCTGTCGCCCTCGCCCCGGGCCTGCCAGGACGCGGCGGTGTCCCGTACGGCGGTCAGCAGCAGCGGCAGGGGCGGCAGCCCCGGTCCGGGTGCGCCGTCCGCCGCGTCGGGCGTCAGGTCCAGACCGCGGTCGAACGCGTCGGCGGCCAGTCGGCCGCCGTCCTCGGGGGAGAGCGAGCACAGCTGGGCGAAGCACAGCGCTTCCGCCCAGAACTCGGACAGCGGTACGGCCTCGGGGACCGGGGCTGGGGCAGTCATCGAGTGGTGAACCAACCCTTCGGCGTCGGGAGGCGGTTGCGCCTGCGCCTGGTGGTGCGGGGAGCCTTTCACGGTTTCCACACAAGTAGCAAGGCGCGACTTCGTTTGCCGAAGGGGTAGTTGGGGCGTGAGCGGTGATGTCCGCTTCTGCCCTCTCGTGAACGGCGGGATCAGCCGTGGTGGACGAAGCGGGCGGCGACCGAGAGGGTCGCGGCGCCCTTGATCATGCCCATCCGGTTCCAGGTGAGGCCGAAGTCGGCCCGGTCGACGACCGCATCGGCGGTGAGCACGACGGCGTCGGCGGAGGAGGACTCGACGCGTCCGGTGAGGGCGAGCGGGCGGGTGGTGCCGCGGACGGTCAGCTCGCCGTCGACGGAGAGGGCGCCGTCGGTACCGGCGGTGACCCGGCGGGCGGTGAAGACGATCGCCGGGTGGGTCGCGACGTCGAGGAAGTCGGCGGAGTGCAGGTGGGTGTCGCGCTGCTTGTTGCCGGTGTCCAGGGAGGCGGCGCTCACGGTCAGGGTGCCCTGCCCGGTGCCGTCGGCCGCGAGTTCGCCCTCGCCCCCGACCTCGGTGAACGCGCCCTTCACGGTGGCCATGCCCCACATCGTCCGGTGCGTGAGCCGCACGGCCGAGCCCGCGGGGTCGAGGGCCCAGGAGCCCGTGCGCAGACCGGTGGGGGTGGTCGTCGAGTCGCTCATGGGGTGTCGCACCCTTCGATAGCTCGCCAGATATTAAGTAGCCAGTTAGACAATAACTGGCGTTGGTACCCTGGGCAATGTGACGGCGGAGATCCACGCGGAGACGGACGGCCGGTGCCCGGACACCGCCGACCTGCACCTGCTCGCGCGGTGGGACGCGCTGCAGTCGGGCTTCCGGCGGCTCACGGACCAGCTGCTGGCGGACGTCGAGGCGCGGTCGGGGCTGGCCCCGTCCTCGTTCCAGGCGCTGTGGTTCCTGATGACCACGCCGGAGCGGTCGGCGCCGATGTACCGGCTCGCGGGGACGCTGGGCTTCACCACGGCGGGCACCACCAAGGTCGCCGACCGCCTCACGGAGGCGGGGCTCATCGAACGCCGTCCCTGCCGGGAGGACCGGCGCGTCACCCTGGCGGTGCTGACCGAACGCGGCCTCCAGGTGGCGATGACGGCGGCGCTCACGCTGGCCGACGCGCTGCGTGAACGCGTGGTCGGGCCGCTGGGCGGCGCGGAGCGGTTCGACGCGCTCACGGCGGCGGTCACCGCCGTCGACCCGGAGCCGCCGTCCCGGCCCCCGTGCGGGGGCTGAGGCTCAGGCCCTGACGGTGACCGAGCGGGGGTCGAAGCCGTAGGGCAGTTCGAGGCGGTGGGCGCGCATCAGGGCGTCGTCGGCGAGGAGCTCCTGGGTGCGGCCGTCGGCGACGACGGTTCCACCGCTGAGGACGACCGAGCGCGGGCACAGCTCCAGGGCGTACGGCAGGTCGTGGGTGACCATCAGGACCGTGACGTCCAGCGAGCGCAGGATGTCGGCGAGTTCGCGGCGGGAGGCGGGGTCCAGGTTGGAGGAGGGCTCGTCCAGGACGAGGATCTCCGGCTCCATGGCGAGGACGGTCGCCACCGCCACGCGGCGCCGCTGCCCGAACGACAGGTGGTGCGGCGGCCGGTCGGCGAACTCCGCCATGCCGACCCGCTCCAGCGCCCTGCGGACGCAGGCCTCCAGCTCGGCGCCGCGCAGACCGGCCGCGGCCGGGCCGAAGGCGACGTCCTCGCGGACGGTGGGCATGAAGAGCTGGTCGTCCGGGTCCTGGAAGACGATGCCGACCCGGCGCCTGACCTCGGCCACGTTCTTGCGCTCGCCGACCGGGAGGCCGGCGACGGTCACCGAGCCGACGCCCGCCTCGAGGATGCCGTTGAGGTGCAGCACGAGGGTGGTCTTGCCGGCGCCGTTGGGGCCGAGGAGGGCCACCCGCTCGCCGCGGGCGATGGTCAGGTCGACGCCGAACAGCGCCTGGTGGCCGTCGGGGTAGGCGTAGGCGAGGCCCTTGACCTCGAGCGAAGATGTCACAGGAACCATCCCATCAGACAGACCAGCAGCGCCGCGGCCGGGAGCGCGGCGGCGTACGACCACTGGGCGCGCGAGGCCGTCACCTCGTCGATCACCGGCATGCTGCCGGCGTAGCCCCGGCTGACCATGGCCAGGTGGACGCGTTCGCCGCGTTCGTAGGAGCGGATGAACAGGGCGCCCGCGGACTTGGCGAGCACGCCCCAGTGACGCGGGCCGCGCGCCTCGAAGCCGCGCGAGAGGCGGGCGACGCGCATCCGGCGCATCTCGTCGGTGATGACGTCCCCGTACCGGATCATGAACGAGGCGATCTGCACCAGCAGCGCCGGCAGCCGCAGCCGCTGCAGGCCCAGGAGCAGTGCGCGCAGCTCGGTGGTAGACGCCAGCAGGACGGAGGCGGCGACGCCGAGGGTGCCCTTGGCGAGGATGTTCCAGGCGCCCCACAGGCCGTTCACGCTGAGGGACAGGCCCAGCACCTCGGTGCGCGGGCCCTCGGCGACGAACGGCATGAGGAAGGCGAAGGCGACGAAGGGCACTTCGATCAGCAGCCGCCGCAGCAGGAATCCGGCCGGGACGCGCGCCACGGTGGCGACCGTGGCCAGCAGCACCGCGTACAGGCCGAAGGCCCACATCGCCGTGCGCGGGGTGGAGACCACCACCAGGACGAAGCAGAAGACCGCGGCGATCTTGCACTGCGGGGGCAGCGCGTGCACCGGCGAGTGGCCGTGCCGGTAGAGCCGGTGGGCGTGCCCCGCTCCCACGGCTAGACCTCCTCCGCGCGCGGACGGCGGCGGACGACCCAGAAGACGCCGGTGCCGAGCGCGAGGGTGACACCGACGCCGATCACACCGGCGAGGCCGCCGGAGAGCCGGGCGTTGCCGACGTCCTCGGTCCGGTAGTCGGCGAGCGGGGAGTCCTTGGCCGCGTGGTCCTCGGCCTTCTTGTCGATGCCGTGGTCCGCCGCGACCTTCTCCAGGCCGTCCGGGCTGGCGGAGGCGTAGTAGCTGACGAATCCGGCGAGCAGCACGGCGGCGATCAGGCCGGCGATCCACAGCGGCCGTATGCCGCCGCGCTTGGGGGTGTCGGTCACGGCCGCCATCAGACGGTCGCCTCCTTGAGTTCCAGCGGGCGGCGCAGGTCACGGGCGCCGTGGACGAGGTCGGGGCGGACGGCGACGACGGCGCCCACCGTCGCCGCGGTGATCACCGCCTCGCCGATGCCGATCAGGACGTGCACGCCGACCATGGCGGTGAAGACCTTGCCGAGCGCGACGTCGGTCGTCCCGCCCAGCGCGTAGATCCCGGTGAAGGCGACCGCCGCCGCGGGGACGGAGAGCAGGGCCGCGACGAAGGCCGCGCCGGTCACCCCGCCGCGGCCCTTCGGCAGCACCTTGACCAGCCCGCGGAAGACGGCGTAGGCGACGACCACGGTGACGATCGCCATGTCGGTGATGTTCACGCCGAGCGCGGTCAGGCCGCCGTCGGCGAAGAGCACGCCCTGGATCAGCAGGACGACGGACACGCACAGCACCCCTGTGTAGGGGCCGACGAGTATCGCCGCCAGCGCGCCGCCGAGGAGATGGCCGCTGGTACCGGCGGCCACGGGGAAGTTGAGCATCTGGACGGCGAAGATGAACGCCGAGACGAGTCCGGCCAGCGGCGCGGTGCGCTCGTCCAGCTCGCGCCGCGCACCGCGCAGGCTCACCGCTACGGCTGCGGCCGCGACGGCACCGGTCGCCACCGACACCGGGGCGTCGATGAATCCGTCGGGTACATGCATGGGGGAGCTCCAGGTCGGGTCCGGCCGGCGGCCGGTCGGGTCGGCGAATCAGGGCGCTCAATCATAGGGTCTTATTGCGACCTGTTTGCAAGAGCCTGTTCACCGCTGGAGCGCACCCCGCTCAGCCCAGCGGGCGTCCCGCCCGCAGGTTCCAGCGTCCGGACCGCCCGCTGAATTCCGTCGCCGTCAGCGGGGGCACGTCGATCCGCCAGAAGGCGGCCTCGGGCGTACCCAGGGCCCGTACCGCGCAGGCCCGGACGATCTCCGGCTCGACGACGGCGAGCACCCGCCCCGGCGTCGCGGCGAGCCCGTCGAGCCAGGCGCCGGCCCGGGCGCACAGCTCGCGCAGCGACTCGGCGTCGTGCGGTGCGGCGTCCGGGTCGGAGAGCCAGGCGGCGACGGCCTCCGGCTCCTCGGCGCTTACCTCGGCCAGGGTCCGCCCCCGCCAGCGGCCCAGCGCCCACCCCGCGGGGGCCGTCTCCCGCGCGGCGAGCCCGAGCGCCTCGGCGGTCGCGCGGCAGCGCATGGTGGGCGAGACGAGCACGGGCCCCGCGGAGGGCAGGGAACCGGCCAACGCGCGGGCGGCGGCGAGCGCGTGCTCGTCCGGCGGCACGTCGTCGTCGAAACGCGCCTCGCGCAGCGCCGCGTTCACCACCGGTGAGATCAACATCACCCGGGTCGTCATGCACCCTCCTCGCCCTGCGGCGACCCCTCGGAATCGCCAACTGCCGCCTCACACCTGGCCGGTCGGTCGCACGGAAGCAGCTCCCGCGCATGCCGGGGCGCATACACGCGCCCTTGGCCGGATCACCGGATCGCGGTACCGTCACGACGACATTCACGACGACACGGCGGAAGTCCGGTGCAAATCCGGCACGGTCGCGCCACTGTAAGCCCAGCCCAGCGCCAGGCGAGTCAGACCCGCAGTCGTCCGACAGAGCTCCACCGACCGGGACGCGAGTTCCCACCAGGAGGTCATGCCATGGCGCAGTCCGCCGTTCCGCCTGCCGTCGCCCCTACCGCCGTCCCCGTGACGCTGCCGATCCGGGCGATCCTGCCCTGGGCGGCCTTCTTCGGCGTCCTGATGCTGGTCCTGCTCTACTTCGTGGGTGCCGAGCAGGGGGCCACGTCCCTCCTGTCCGGTGAGAACGTCCACGAGTGGGTGCACGACGGGCGTCACCTGCTCGGCTTCCCCTGCCACTGACAGGGGCGCCGCGCCGATGAACCCCGCCGCCTCCGCCACCCCCGTCAACTCCGTCACCGTCAGGCAACTGCTGGTGCGGGGCATGCTGGCCGGCCTCGCCGCCGGCGTGCTCGCCCTGGTCGTCGCCTACCTGCTGGGCGAGTCCCGGGTCGACGCCGCCATCGCGTTCGAGGAGTCGCACGCCCACGAGCACGGCGGCGCCGAACCGGTCAGCCGTGCCCTGCAGTCCACCGCAGGCCTGGCCACCGGCATCCTCCTGTACGGCGTGGCGCTGGGCGGCATCGCCGCCCTCGCCTACTGCTTCGCCCTCGGGCGGATCGGCCGCTTCGGTGCCCGGCCGACGGCGCTGCTGCTGTCGGCCGCCGCGCTGGTCGCGGTCTACGTCGTGCCCTTCCTGAAGTACCCGGCCAACCCGCCGGCCGTCGGCGACCCCGACACCATCGGCAAGCGCACCACGCTGTACTTCCTGATGATTTTGCTCAGCGTGCTGCTCGCGGTCGCCACCGTGATCCTCGGCAAGCGCCTCGCGCCGCGCCTGGGCAACTGGTACGCGACCGTGGCCGCCGGTGGGTTCTTCGTCCTGGCCGTGGGGCTCGCGTACGCCTTCCTGCCCGGGATCAACGAGGTGCCGGAGCACTTCCCGGCGGCGCTGTTGTGGCAGTTCCGCCTGGCGGCGCTGGCGATCCAGCTGACGCTGTGGACCTCCTTCGGGCTGGTCTTCGGCCACCTGGCCGGACGCCTGCTGGAACCGGGTCCGGCGGCCGCCCCCACGGGGCGCGACACCGTGGGCGCGGGCACGGCGGCCTCCGTCTAGGCCTCCGCCGCACCGGACGTGACCGCCCGTACGACGCTCAGCGCGTCGTGCGGGCGGTCGTGTGTGCGTCGGTCCGCGCGGAGATCAGCGTGTGCAGGCGTTCCGCCGCGGCACGGCCGAAGGCCGGGTCGTTGATGTGCGTGTCGTACTCGGCGAGTTCCACCCGGCTGCCGCGCAGCTCCTCGCGGAGGGTGCGGAACAGCACCCCGTCCACCGCACGGTCGTGGTACGGCCCGCCCGGCGCCCCGAGGGTGGACAGCCCGCGCAGCGGCAGCAGGAGCGCGGCCGGGCCGGTGGCCGCGCGCAGCTTCGCCGCGACCTGGCGGCCGAGTTCGGCGCACTCGGCGGCGGAGGTGCGGATCACCGTCACCGACGGGTTGTGGACGTGGACGTGGCGGGCCCGGAAGCGGTCCGGCAGCGAGGCGAGCGGGCCGAACTTGACCATGTCCAGCGCGCCGGGGCTCACCACCTGCGGCAGCCCGGCGCGCCCCGCGGTGCGCAGCCGGTCGGGCCCCGCGCCGAAGGCACCGCCGACCAGCTCGTCGGCGAGCTCGCTGAGCGTCAGGTCCAGCACCCCGCTGAACATGCCCTCCCCGGTCAGTGCCTCCAGGGAGCGGCCGCCGGAGCCCACGGAGTGGAAGACCAGCACCTCGTAACCGAGTTCGGTGAGCCGTGCGCGGGCGGCGTCGACCCCGGGGGTCGTCACCCCCGCCATGCTCGCCGCCACCAGCGGCCGGTCCCCGGCGGGTGCGGCGGGTGCCCCGGCGAAGCCCCTGGCCATCCCGGCGACGGCGTCCGCCGCGTTGGCCAGGATCGGCGCCGAGACCCGGTTGACGCCCGCGATGTCGACGACGCTGTACATCATGGCGATGTCCGTCGAGCCGACGTACGGGGAGACGTCGCCCGCGGCCATCGAGGAGACCATCAGCTTCGGCACGCCGAGCGGCAGCGCCCGCATCGCACGGGTCGCGATCGAGGTGCCGCCGCTGCCGCCGATGGCCAGGACGCCGTGCAGCCGGCCCTCGTCGTACAGCCGGCGCACCACCCGCGCCGCCCCCTCGGCCATGACCGTCACCGCGGCGCCGCGGTCGCCCGCCCTGCGCAGCCGTTCGGCGTCCGCCCCCGCGGCCGACGCCACGACGCTGCGGGGGATGTCCGGGGTGACCAGGGGCTCACCGGCCACGCCCGCGTCGATCAGCACGACCTCCACGGCGCCGCGCAGCAGGCGGTCCCGCAGCCAGCCGTACTCCGTGCCCTTGGTGTCCAGCGTTCCCAGCAGCGCGACGACCGGCATGGACAACAGTGTTGGGCCCGATCCGGGAAGTGACAAGGCCTCATGACGGGGGCACGGGGCGCAGCAGCAGGAGCGCGGTGTCGTCGGTGCGGTCGGTGGCGGGACCGTCGTGGTGCACGAGCACCTCGGCGAGTTCGTCCAGTGGGAGCCGGCCCCGGCAGGACAGGGCCACGGCCAGGGAGGCGATCGCCTCGTCCAGGTCGCGGCCGGGGGTCTCGATGAGCCCGTCGGTGTACAGCGCGAGCACCGCGCCGCGGGGCAGCGTCAGCGTGGTGGTGGGGTACTCGGCGTCCGGGTCGATGCCGAGCAGCAGCCCGGTCGGCAGGCTCAGGATGTCGGTGCGGCCGTCGGGGAAGCGCAGCAGGGCCGGCGGGTGGCCCGCGGAGGCCAGCCTCAGGGCGCCGTCGGTGAGCTGGAGGTGGGCGTAGAGGCAGCTGGTGAAGAGCCCGGTGTCGAGCTCGTCGAGCAGCCGGTTGGTGCGGGACAGCACCTGGTCGGGGGAGGCGCCGGCGGTGGCGTGCGCGTGCACCGCGGTGCGCACCTGGCCCATCAGGGCGGCGGCGTTGACGTTGTGGCCCTGGACGTCGCCGATGACGGCGGCCGCGCAGGTGTCGTCCAGCCGGATCAGGTCGTAGAAGTCGCCGCCGACCTCCATGCCGCTGGTCGCCGGCAGGTAGCGGGCGGCGACCTCCAGACCGGGCAGGGAGGGCAGGGTGTGCGGCAGCAGTCCCGCCTGGAGGCTGTGCGCGAGGTGGTGCTTGGCGTCGTAGATCCGGGCCCGGTCCAGGGCCTGGGCGATCAGCCCGCTGAGCGAGGTCAGGGCGGCCCGTTCGTCGGCGGGGAAGGAGCGCTCCCGGGCGAAGGCGAGGATGCAGCAGCCCACGGGACGGCCGGAGGCGATCAGCGGCAGGAACGCCCAGGCCGCCATGCCCGACTGCAGGTCCAGGTCCGGGTAGGTCCGTATGAGGTCCTCGCGTGAGCCGAAGAAGCTGGGGACGCCGCGGGTGAGGGCCCTGGTCGCCGGGAGGCGCGCGGTGAGCGCGGTGCCGTCCAGGGCCGCCATGACCTCGGGCCGGTAGCCGCGGTCGCCGATGACGCGCAGCCGGCCGCCCTCCGCGACGCACAGCACGAAGGCGTCGGCTCCGATGGCGGCCGGGAAGAGGTCGGCGACCAGGCGGACGACGTCGTCCACGCCGACGGCCTCGGTGAGGGCCGTCGCGAGGTGCATGAGGTGGTAGATCGCCCCGATCCGGACCGGCACCGCGGCCTCGTCGTAGGGCGGGGCCGACGGGGCGGGGCCCGCACCCGCGTCGGTGGGGGAGATCCGCACGCTGACCCCGGTCGCGTCCGGGTAGAGCTGGACGAGCAGCCAGTGGTCGGGCGGCCGCAGGGCGGTGAACGAGACCGGCTGTCCGCTGAGCACGGCGGCGCGGTAGCGGTCCTCGTGGGCGGGATCGCGCAGCCAGCGCAGGCTCTCCCAGGGGAAGGTGCCCACGAGCCGCTCGACGGGCACGCCGACCAGCTCGGCCGCGCGGGGGGTGACGTAGGTGAGCCGCCCGTCGAAGTCGAGCGCGCAGGCTCCCTCGGGCAGCCGCCGGGCCCAGTCCGCCGCGGCCAGTGCCTGGTCCGGGTCCACCGGGACCGCCCGCGCGGTCCGCAGCACGCGCGGCTCGGGCCCCGGCAGGATCGGCTCCCCGCCGGCGCCGGACCGTGCGAGCCGGCCGGACAGGCGCTCGCGGGCGTGCTCCAGCAGCGCGCGCTCCGCGGGCGGCGCCTCGGCGGGGCGCGGCCGGGACCAGATCAGCACGAGCGTGCCGAGCACGGCCTCCCCGTCGGTGAGCGGGGCGGCCACCATGGACAGGTCGTACGGCATGACCAGGGCCGTGCGCGGATAGCGGTCGGCCAGTTCCTCCCGGGAGCCGATCCGGATCGTCCGGCCCTCCCGCACGGCGTCGGCCACCGGGGTCGAGCGCTCCATGGGCAGCCGCGACCAGGGCATCGACAGCTCCCGGGGTGCCCCGGTGATGACCTCCATGCCCAGTGCGCGGCCCCCGGGCATCACCAGGAAGACCGCACCGACATGGGCGCCCGTCTCACGCACCACTTCGGCGAGCACCTGGTCCAGCAGCTCCCGCGCGGGGGCAGTCACCACCATGTGTGGCTCCACCATCGGGCCGACACCACCTACAAGGGGACGATACGCCCCTCCCCGCCCCGCCTCCTCTTGCCGGAAGCGGCACGCTGGCGAGGGGCGCGCCGCCCGGCCGGTGGGCCGGGGGACGGGTGCCGTTGGTGCGCGGAGGTGTTGCGCCGCGGCGGGGCGACAGGCGGTCGCTCCAGGCCGCCGGGGTTGCTCGGGCCATGGGCCGCGCCGGGCGGGTGTGGTCGACGTGGCGGCCCAGGCGGGGCGGGATCGTCAGCCTCGGCGGCGCGCTCGCCCGCGTCCCCGGCTGCCGCCGCGCGGCGCACGATGCGGCGGGCGACGGTGCGCGGCAGCGGAGCCGAGACGTGCGACGAGGCGGGTGGGCCCGACACCGGGCCGTCCCATGGCGACGTCGTCTGCCAGGGGCGACAGGCGGCCTCCCGGCCCCCGCCGGGGCCGCGATGGGCGGGGGGTGTGCGGGACCGGGTGGTCGCCCCCCGCGGAGCGGGTCAGCGGGCCGGGGCGGCCGGGGTGGCGGCGATCGCGCCGCCGGCCTGGTCGGCGAGGGTGACGGCGACCAGACGGGCCTGGCGGGAGGGGACGGTGCCGGGGGTGGGGAGCAGCATGAAGCGGCCGTGGAAGTGGCCGTTGTGGAAGACGCGGAGCTCGACCTCCTGTTCCGGCAGTCCCAGCGTGTCCGCGTCCCAGGGACGGCGGCCCCGCACCACGGTGCCGTCCTGCTCGATCCGCGGCGGGTGCCCGACGAGGGTGCCGTACTCGAAACGGCAGCCGCGCAGGTGGAGCAGGCTGACCAGCTGGTCGCGGACGTGCTCGACCACGACGTGCGGGGAGACCGCGGACTGGGCCAGCCGTGCGGTCTCGTGGATGCGCGCGAGGTGGTCGGCGTCGGTGATCGCGATCACCGCGAGCCGCCTGGTCCGGGCGGCGAGCTGGGAGACGGCCAGGCCCACGGCGAGCAGCAGGACCGCCGTCGCCACGTCGCCCGGCCCGCTGATGGTGAACCGCTCGTAGGGCGGGGCGAAGAAGAAGTCGAACCAGGCCGCCGCGGACAGCGCGGCGAGCGCCCCGGCACGGCGGCTGCCGAGGACGGCGACCGCCACGACCGCGACCACCAGCACCAGGGCCACGAGCGTGTTCGACACCTGGGTGCGGAAGGGGACGAGCACCAGGCACACCAGCGGCGGCAGGAGGAGCGCGGCGGGCAGGGCGAGCCGCGTCGGGTGGGGGAACGGGAAGGAAGGGCGCGTCATGGTCATCGCCTCCGTCGAGGGGGCCTGCCGGGCCCCCGTGGTCACCGCAGTGGCGTGGCGGCGTGCAGCGGCAGCCGCCAGGCGTTGCGGCGGTGCACGTCGTCGAGGACCTCGTGGAGCGGGGAGCGGGGTACGGCGAGCACCGGGCAGGCCGCGTGGACCAGGCAGTGCCGGGCCACCGAGGGGCTCAGCAGGCGGCGCAGCCGGCCGCGGCGTCCGGCGCCGACGACCAGCAGGTCGTCCGGGCGGTCCGCGACGTGGGTCAGCGCCCATCCCGCGGGCCCGCGCACGAGGAGCGCGCGCATGGGGAGGTCCGCCGGGAGGCCGCCGAAGGCGGACTCGACGGCGCCGACCAGCTGCTGCCGGGCCCGGTCCTGCCATTCCCGCAGCAGCGGCGGGCAGGGGGAGCGCCGGTAGGCGAACTCCCCGCCCGGCGGCTCCCAGGCGAGCACGGTGACCAGCACCGCGCCCGTGCGGCGTGCCTCGGCGGCGGCCCGGTGCAGCGCCGTGAGGCTGCCGAGGGAGCCGCTCACCCCCACGACCACGCGGTGGTTTCCGGCGTCATCCATGCCTTCCATGGAAGACCCGGGCGGGGTGCCGCGGGGGCTTCTTGTCGTCCTCTTGTCGCCGGGCGGCGCACCCCTGACGCCGCCCTGACCCCGCCGGTCCCGACCCACCGGTCCCGACCCGCCGGTCCCGACCCGCCGGTCCCGACCCGTCGGCCCTGACCCGCCGGGGTTCAGGCCGGATAGGCGTGCGCCTGGGCCGCCTTGACGGTGGCCCACACCTCGGCGCCGGGGTGCAGCCCGAGTTCGGCGGTGGCCACCGTGGTGAGGTCGGCGGCGAGCGGGAGTTCGCCCTGGACGTCGACGCGGATCTGGTCGCCGTGCGACTCCAGGCCCGCGACCCGGCCGTGCCACAGGTTCCGGGCGCTGGAGCCGGTGGGGCGGTCCCGGTGGAGGGTGACGGCGCCCGGCGGGAAGGCCACGAAGGCCGGGCCGGAGAGTTCCTCGGTGGTGGTGATGGCCGGTCCGCCGTCGATCCGTACGGTGTGCCCCTCGGCGCGGCCCCGGTAGAGGTTGAGGCCGACGAGGTGCGCGATGTAGTCGGTGCGCGGGCGGCGGGCGATCTCGGCAGGGGTGCCCTCCTGGACGGAGCCGCCGTGCTCGATGACCACCAGCCGGTCGGCCAGCACCATGGCGTCCAGCGGGTCGTGCGTGACCAGGACGGCCACCGCCTCGAAGTCGGCCAGGTGGCGGCGGAGCTGGGAGCGGACGTCCAGGCGGGTGCGGGCGTCGAGCGCGGCCAGCGGCTCGTCCAGGAGCAGCAGGCGGGGCCGGGTGGCCAGCGCCCGGGCGAGGGCGACGCGCTGCGCCTGGCCGCCGGAGAGCCGGCGGGGCCGGGCGGCGGCGTGCTCGGCCAGGCCCATCCGCTCCAGCCACGCGGCGGCCTCGGCGCGGGCCCGCGCCTTGGGCACGCCGTGGCAGCGCGGGCCGAAGGCGACGTTGTCCAGCGCGGACAGGTGCGGGAAGAGCAGGTAGTCCTGGAAGACCACGCCGACCGGGCGGGTCTCGGGGGGCGTGCCGTCCAGGGCGGCGCCGTCCAGCCGCAGGTGGCCGGCGGTGAGCGGGGTCAGCCCGGCCAGGGCCCGCAGCGCGGTGGTCTTGCCCGCGCCGTTGGGCCCGAGCAGGGCGAGCACCTCGCCGGGGGCGGCGGTGAGCGTCACGTCGAGGCGGAAGGCGCCGCGGTCGACGACCAGCCGGGCGTCCAGGCCCTCGGAGGCCGGGCTGCCGGAGGTCGCGGGTGCTTTGTCCAGGGAGGTCATGGCGTGGTCATCCAGCGGTCGCGCAGCCCGGCCAGGACGGCGATCGAGACGGCGAGCAGCACCAGGCTGAGCGCGATGGCGGCGGCCGGGTCGCTCTGCAGGGCGAGGTAGACGGCGAGCGGCATCGTCTGCGTACGGCCGGGGAAGTTGCCCGCGAAGGTGATGGTGGCGCCGAACTCGCCGAGCGCCCGTGCCCAGGCCAGAACGGCCCCGGCGGCGATGCCCGGGGCGATCAGCGGCAGCGTCACCCGGCGGAAGGCGGTGAAGCGGGAGGCGCCGAGGGTGGTGGCGGCCTCCTCGTAGCGCGGGTCGGCCGCCCGCAGGGTGCCCTCGACGCTGATGACCAGGAACGGCATCGCGACGAAGGCCTCCGCGACGACGACGCCCGCCGTGGTGAAGGGCAGCGTCACCCCGAACCACTGGTCCAGCCACCGCCCGGCGATGCCGTTGCGGCCCAGCGCCAGCAGCAGCGCGACACCGCCGACGACGGGCGGCAGCACCAGGGGCAGCGTCACCAGGGCGCGCAGCAGCCGGCGCCCGGGGAACTCGGTGCGGGCCAGCAGCCAGGCCAGGGGCACGCCCAGCACGAGGGTCACCGCGGTGGCGAGGGTGGCGCAGATCAGGGAGAGCCGCAGCGCCTGCCACACCCCGGGACTGGTGAGCTGCGCGGGCAGTTCGCTCCACGGGGTGCGGACCAGCAGTCCGGCGAGCGGCAGCACCAGGAAGACGAGACCGAGCAGGGCCGGCAGCAGCAGCGGCAGGGGCACCGGGGAACGGTGACCCTGCCGGCGGCCGGCGCGGCGCGGCCGGGACTCCAGGAGTTCGGGCGCGCCGCCGCTGTGGTCGGTCATGGGTTGAGGAAGCCCGCCTCGCTCAGCACCTTCGCGCCCTGTTCGGACCGGACGAAGGCGATGAAGGCCTCGGCGGCCCCGGCGTTGGGCGCGTCCTTGAGCAGGACGATCGGGTAGTCGTTGACGGCACCGGCGGACTCGGGGAACTCCACGCCCTCCACCTTGCCGGCGGCGGCCTTCACATCGGTCCTGTAGACCACGGAGGCGTCGACCTCCTTCAGCTCCACCTTCGTCAGGGCGCTCTTGACGTCCTGCTCGTAGGAGACCGGGGTGAGCTTCAGGCCGGCGCCGTCCAGCGCCTTCTGCGCCGCGGCGCCGCAGGGCACCTCCTTGGCGCACAGGGCGACCTTGATCCCGGACTTGGTGAGGTCCTTGAGGGACGCGACGTCCTCGGGGTTGCCCGGGACGACGGCGATCTCCAGCTGGTTGCGCACGAAGGTCGCGGGCTCGCCGGCCGCGTCGTTGGCGTCGGTGACGATCTGCATGGTCTTGGGGGAGGCGGCGGCGAAGACGTCGGCGGGGGCACCGGAGGTGATGCTGGCGGCGAGCGCGTCGCTGCCGCCGAAGTTGAAGGAGACCTTGGTGCCGGGGTGGGCCGCCTCGAACTCCGTGCCCAGTTCGGCGAAGCTCTCCTTGAGGGAGGCGGCGGCGAAGACGGTGACCGTGCCCTTCAGGTCGCCCGCGGAGGAGGTGCCCGCCGAGGGCGAGGACGACGCGGAGGCGCCGGCGGAGTCGTCCGAGGAGGAACAGGCGCTCAGGGCCAGCAGCACCGCGGTTCCTCCGACGGCCAGCTGAAGGGTCCGGCGGTGCGTGGGACGGGTCATCACAGGGCTGCTCCTCCGAGTCTCTACGGTCTCTCGACGACCACGTTGGTCGACTTGATGACGGCGACCGCCGGGACGCCGGGCTCGAGCTTCAGCTCCTCGGCCGACTCCCGGCTGATCATGGACACCACGCGGAACGGGCCGGCCTGGATCTCCACCTGCGCGGAGACGTCGCCGAGGATCACCTCGGTGACGATGCCCGCGAAGCGGTTGCGGGCCGAGGAGCCGGTGTGCTCGCGTTCGGTGCGGTTGAACTCCCGGGCGAAGGCGGCCAGATCGGGACCCTCGATGATGCGCCGGCCCTGCTCGTCGCGCTCCGCCCGCAGCCGCCCGCCGTCGACCCAGCGCCTGAGGGTGTCGGCGCTCACGCCCATGACTGCGGCCGCCTCGCCGATCCGGTAGGTGTGCATGACTCGATCATAGTGACGCAGATGCGAGCGGGAAGCCCCTTGTCGGATTGCATCAGCTGGATCACGGCGCGTGGAGGGTCGCATGTGCGTTTCCGCGACCGCCGTGCATGGGTACGGTGATCGGGGGAGGTGGAAGCCCGTGACCGTGTCCGTTTCCGCGCCGCCGCCGGGGCTCGCCGGCTTCAGCCTGAGCGGCGACCTGGCCCGCCCCGCGCCGCTCACGGTGCCCGACCTGCGCGCCTGGCCCCAGCACACGGCCTGGGTGAGCTTCGAGTGCCGGACCAGCGGTGTGCAGCACCATCGTTTCGAGGGCCCGTTGCTCCACGAGGTGCTGTGCTCGGCCGGTCCCGGCTTCGACCCCGGCCGCCGCAAGGACCGGTTGCGCTTCCTCATCGCCGTGACCGGGGCGGACGGTCACCACGCGTTGCTGTCCTGGGCCGAGATCGACCCGGACTTCGGGCACGCCCCCGTGCTGCTGGCCACCCGCATCGACGGCACCCCGCTGGACGCCTGCGGCCCGCAACTGGTGCTGCCCCAGGACCGCTGCGGGGCCCGGCACATCAGCGGCATCACCGCCATCCGGGTGGACGGGGGCTACGGCGGCGGGGGGCGGCCAGGGCGTCTGAGCGGGCACTACGATCGGCGGAATGCGATCCTCCCCCGCCGGCCTGGTCCGTGAGTTCCACACCGCCTTCGGCCTCGACGTCCGCCCCCGTCCGACCGAGATCACGCCCGAGCACGCGGCGCACCGTCAGGACCTGCTCGCCGAGGAGGTGGCCGAGGTCGCCGAGGCCTCCGGGACCGGTCCCCTGGACCATCTCGCGCACGAACTGGCCGACGTGGTCTACGTCGCGTACGGCACCGCGCTGGTGCACGGCATCGACCTGGACGAGGTCATCGCGGAGATCCACCGCGCCAACATGAGCAAGCTGGGCCCCGACGGCCGGCCCACCCTGCGGGCCGACGGCAAGGTCCTCAAGGGCGAGCACTACCGGGCGCCCGACGTCGCGGCGGTGCTGCGCGCCCAGGGCTGGACGCCCGCGGGGGAGTAACGCGGCGGCGCGGCGTGTGCGACCGTGAGCCACGCTGCTTCGCCAACTCGAGTACCTGGGGGCCCTCGCCAGGGAACGGCACTTCGCCCGCGCCGCCGACGTCTGCTTCGTCTCGCAGCCCTCGCTGTCGGCCGGCATCCGCACGCTGGAACGCGACCTGGACGTGCCGATCGTGCGGCGGGGCCGGCCCTTCTATGGGCTGACCCCGGAGGGCGAACGGGTACTGCTGTGGGCGCACCGCATCCTGGCGGAACGGGATGCGGTGCGGCAGGAACTCTCCGAGATGCGCGGCGGGCCGGCCGGCACGCTGCGGCTCGGCGCGATACCCACGGCGCTGACCGCTGCGTCCCTGCTGACGACGCCGTTCTGCGAGCGGTACCCGGGGGTGCGGGTCAGCCTGGAGTCGCTGTCCTCACGGGAGATCAGCGACCGGCGCGCGGAGTGCGAGCTCGACGCGGCGATGACGTACCTGGACGACGACGCCCTGCGCCACGTGCGCCGCTTCCCGCTCTACGAGGAGCGCTACCTGCTGCTCACCCCCGCGGACGCGCCGCCGGCCGGGCCGCCGGTGGCGCGTTGGGCGCAGGCGGTCGCGCTGCCGCTGTGCCTGCTGTCGTCGCGGATGCGCAACCGCCGGATCATGGACGAGTGCTTCGCCGCGGACGGGGTCACCGCGTCACCGGCCGTCGAGACCGACTCGGGCGCCGGGCCGTACGCGCACCTGGCGGGCTCGGGCGGGCGCTGGTCGAGCGTCATCTCGCACGCCTGGCTGCACATGTTCGGGTTGCCCGCGGGGATGCGCGTGGTGCCGCTGGAGGGGCCTGCGCACGGTCCCCGGGTGGGGCTCGTGACCGCGGACCGGCGGCCCGGCCGGCGCACGTCGCCCCCGCCCACCCCGCCCTTCCCGCCCTGGGCCGGCGGGAGGGAGAATCGACCCCATGACGGAGCGCAAGCCACCGGGCGTCCCCTTCGAGTCCTGGGTCGACAAGCGGATCCGGGAGGCGGCGGAGCGCGGCGCCTTCGACAACCTGCCCGGCGCGGGCAAGCCGCTGGCCGGTCTGGACCGGCCCTACGACGAGCTGTGGTGGATCAGGGAGAAGATGGCCCGTGAGGGGCTGTCCCACCTCCCGGCCAGCCTCAGGCTGCGCAAGGAGGTGGAGGACGCGATGGACGCCGCCTCCCGTGCCCCCTCGGAACCCGAGGTGCGCCGCATCGTCGAGGAGGTCAACGACAAGATCCGCACGGGCCTGCGCACCCCCATGGACGGCCCGCCGCTCAACCTCGTCCCGTACGAGGTGGAGGACGTCGTCGCGCGGTGGCGCGCGGCGCGGGGCTGAGGGCGCGCTCAGGCGGCCGGCCGCCGGTGGCCCGGGGCGCGGACAACTCGCGGCGGCCCGCTTCAGGTTCGTCCGGGCGGTCGGCGGGCCGGTGCCGGCGCCCCCGGTTGCGGGGCCCGGCGGGCTGAAAAATAGTCGGACTGTGAAAGGGCGGCCACGGGTCAGGATCGCGGAGGGGCTCCGTGCGCGGTTCGCGGACCTGCCGGAGCGGGCGCGCGCCCTGCGGGCCGACACGGAGCGGCGGTTCCCCATCATCACCCGGCTCGCCGCCCGGCTGCTGAGCGTCAACGTGCTGGACGCCGCCACCCGGCTGGCCGCCCAGGCCTTCCTGACCGCCGTGCCGCTGCTGTTCGTCATCGCGTCCCTCGCGCCGGAGGGCGTGCGCAAGGAACTCCTGGACTCGCTGGTGCGGGTGCTGGGGCTCTCCGGTCCCGCCCGTGACCAGCTGCGCTCGGTCTACGAGTCCGATCCCGGGAACCTGCGGGGGACGGTGGGCGTGGTGGGCACCCTGATGGCCCTGCTGTCGGCGACGGCCTGCAGCCGGGCGATGCAGCGGGTGTGCGAACGCGCCTGGCACCTGCCGAAGTCGGCGGCGCGGATCGCGGCCTGGCGCTGGTTCGCCTGGGTGTGCGCGGCGCTGCTCTACCTGGCGGTCCAGGGGCCGCTGCGGGAGGGCTTCGGCGCCGGCCGCTGGCTCGGCGTCCCGCTGTCCCTGGTGAGCGCGGTGGGCCTCTGGTGGTGGACCCAGCACCTGCTGCTGGGCGGCCGGATCGGATGGTGGCCGCTGCTGCCGGGTGCGCTGCTCACCGCGGTGGTCCTGGAGACGGCCGTCTTCGCCGCGCCGCTGTACGTGCCGACGGCGCTCAACCGCAGCCTGCAGACGTACGGCTCGCTGGGTTCGGTGTTCACCCTGCTGTCCGGGCTGATCGCGTTGTGCGTCGTGGCGACGGTGTGCCTCACCGTGGGCGCGGTGTTCCACGGCGACCAGCCCGGGGGCGGCGGTCAGGCGGCCGGTGAGCGCTCCGGCCGGTAGTGGGCGAGCGCCCAGATGATGAAGATGTCGAGCGCGATCAGGATGACCGACCAGAACGGCAGGTAGGGCAGGTACAGGAAGTTCACGATGATGCCCAGGCCCGCCAGGACGACACCCATGATGCGTGACCAGAGCGCGGCGCCGCTGAGCAGCCCCGTTCCGGTGACCACCAGGAGCACTCCGAGGACCAGGTGGATCCATCCCCACCCGGTCAGGCTGAACTTGTAGACGTAAGTGCCGACGCGCGCGTACACGTTGTCGGCGGCGATCCCCGAGATGCCCTGGAAGATCGCCAGGACACCGTCGACCAGCAACAGGACGCCGGCGAAGGTGACCCCGCCGCTGACCCAACCGTTGCGGTGGTTGCCGGTCCTGGGTGTCGTGCCGGTGGCTGCCATGGCTGCCTCCTCGCGGTGATGGTGCTTCAGTGCCGCAGCGCCCGCTCCACCTGGGCCTCGACCGTGCCCGTCAGGTCGCGGTTGCTGCGTACCGTGGCCTCGCCGGACTTCTGCGGGGCCACGTCGGCGACGTTGACCACGGCGGCGTCGAGGAGGTTCCCGCTGGTGTCGCGGAAGGTCACCTCGACGGTGTACGTGGCCTGCTTGTCGCCGCTGTTGGTGGCCGTGACCTTGGTGGTGGCCTTGCCGCCCTCGACGGTCACGGGGTCGAGCTTGACGTCGTCCTTCGCGTTGACACCGTTCTTGATCTTCGCCAGCTGGGACTGCGCGGCGGCGGTCGCCGAGGCGACGGCCTCCGCGCCCTCGGACACCAGCGAGGACGCGGCGGACGCGGCCTTCGACGCCTTCTCGGCGGGGGTGCTGTCGTTGTCCGAGCAGGCGCTCGCGGTGAGCGCGACGGCGGACAGTACGACCACCGCGCACACCGCGCGGCCCCGGTACGGCCTCGTCATTGCCTACCTCCACAGACTCATGCGCCTCAAATGGCACATCATTCACCATACGTATTAAATTGCCGTGGCGCGTGGTGAAGGAGAGGCGGCGGTGGCATGGCGGATTCAGCGCCCCGGAGGCGTGACGATCTCGCCGAACTGCGTGCCCGGCTGTCGGCACTGGAGGCGCGGGAGACCGTTCCCGCACACGCCGGACCGCAGGCCCCGCCGCCTCTCCGACGACGGCCCGTGCGGGCCTTCTTCTCCGCCCTGTTCATCGTCGTGGCCTGCGTCCTGGTGCCGCTGAGCGCGCTGGCGGTCTGGGTCGACTCCGAGATCGGGGACACCGACCGCTACGTCGCCACCGTGGCGCCCCTGGCGAGCGACCCCGCCGTCCAGAACGCCGCCGCCAACCGCATCACGTCCGTGGTGATGCAGCAGATCGACGTCAAGAGCCTCCTGGACGAGGTCGCCCCGCAGGACCGCCCCCGCCTGGACGAGCTGCTGGGCCGCGTCTCCGGCCCCCTGACCAGCGGCATCCAGAGCCTGGTGCACTCGACGGCGGACAAGGTCGTGCGCAGCGACGTCTTCGAGAAGGCCTGGACCGAAGCCAACCGCAGGATCCACGACTCGCTGGACAAGGCGCTGACCGGCCAGGGAGGCGGCGCGGTCAAGCTCACCAACGACACCGTGGCCATCGACCTCGCCCCGGTCATCGAGCGGGTCAAGCAGCGGCTGGTCGACGCGGGCCTGACGATCGCCGCGAAGATCCCCGAGATCCACACCGACTTCACCGTCGTCCGCTCCGACAAGGTCGGCAAGATCAGGACCGCCTTCCGGCTCCTGCAGCTCGCCGGTTTCTGGCTGCCGATCGTCGCCGTCGTCCTCGCGGCCGCGGGTGTGCTGCTCGCCGTCCGCAGGCGGCGCGCCCTGGTCGCGGCCGCGCTGGGCTTCGCGGCCGCCGCCCTCGTGCTCGGTGCTGCGTTGACCGTCTTCCGGGCGATCTACCTCGACGCGCTGCCCGCGAGCGTCGACCAGCAGGCCGCGGGGACGGTCTACGACACCCTGATCCGCTTCCTGCGCGGGACCGTCCGCGCCGTGTTCGTGCTGGGCGTCGTCGTCGCGCTGGGCGCCTGGCTGAGCGGGCCCGGGCGGTACGCCCGCCGCACCCGAGGGGTGTGGGAGTCCGTGCTGGGCGGCGCGGGCGACGCGGCGCACCGGGTGGGGCTGCGGACCGGTCCCGTCGGCCCCTGGCTCGTCCGCCACAAGGTGCTGGTCGGCTGGATCGTCGTCGCCGCCGCGGCCCTCGCGCTCGCCTTCTGGTCCTACCCGACCGGCTGGGTCGTCCTGGGGCTCGCCCTCGCCGTCGTGTTCGTCCTCGCCGTCGTGGAGTTCCTGGCCCGGCCGGACTGACCGCTCACCCGATCGGCCGCTCCGCGCTGCGCCGGGAAGGCCGCCGCCGGAGGCTGACGGGAGAGCCCGCCGGCGGAGGAGACCAGCCATGAGCCAGACGCAGCCGGCGGGCGGGCGATGACCTTCGGCCTGGCACGCGGCCAGGAGCGGCCCAGGGTGCCGCTGCGGCACGGCGAGGGGGACCGCTCCCTGCTCACCAGCGTCCAGGGGCTCGCCGCGCTGTCGCTGGACGCCCTCAGCTCGGTGGCGTACGGCCCCGAGGCCATCGTCCTCGTGCTGATCGCCGCCGGCACCGCGGCCCTGACCGTGACGCTGCCCGTCATGCTGGTCATCGCGGGGCTGCTGGTCGTCCTGGTCATCTCGTACGGGCAGGTCATCGCGGTGCACCCGGACGGCGGCGGCTCCTACGCCGTGGCCAAGAAGGACCTCGGGAGGCGGGTGAGCCTGCTCGCGGCGGGCAGTCTGGTCGTCGACTACGTGCTCACCGTCGCCGTCAGCCTGGCCGCCGGCGCCGCCAGCCTCGCCTCGGCGTTCCCCTCGCTCACCCCCTACCTGCTGGAGATCTGCCTGGGCGGGCTGGCCCTGCTCACCCTGGTGAACCTGCGCGGCGTCGCCGACAGCGCGCGGGTGCTGATGCTGCCCGCCGCGCTGTTCGTCCTGTCCATCGCGGGGATCGTCGTCGCCGGCCTGCTGCGCGACCACCCCGCGGCCGTCGTCGGCACCCCGCAGCCCGTCCACGTCACCGAGGCGCTGAGCGTCCTGCTGATCCTGAAGGCCTTCTCCTCCGGCTGCTCCGCCCTGACCGGGGTGGAGGCCATCGCCAACGCCGTGCCCTCCTTCCGGCCGCCCAAGGTGCGCCGCGCCCAGCGCACGGAACTGATGCTCGGTGCGCTGCTGGGGCTGATGCTGATCGGGCTGGCGTTCCTCATCCGCCGGGACGAGGTCGCCCCGCGCGGCGGCGTGACCCTGCTGGCCCAGCTGACCGCGGGCTCCTTCGGCACCGGGTGGCCGTACTACGTCAGCAACCTCCTGGTCACCCTCGTCCTCGGGCTGGCCGCGAACACCAGCTTCGGCGGCCTGCCGGTGCTGATGAGCCTGCTCGCCCGGGACAACCGGCTGCCCCACGTGTTCGGGCTGCGCGCCGAGCGGCCCGTCTACCGCTACGGCGTGGTCGCCCTGGCCGTGGTGGCGGCGCTGCTGATCACCGCCGTCGACGCGCAGACGCAACGTCTCATCCCGCTCTACGCCATCGGGGTGTTCACCGGCTTCACCATCAGCCAGACCGGGCTCGTCCGGCACTGGGCGGGGGCACGCCCGCGCGGCTGGGTGCGGCGCGCGGCGCTCAACGGGCTGGGGGCCCTGCTGACCGCGCTGGCCGGGGTGATCCTGGTGACCACCAAGTTCACCGAGGGCGCGTGGATGGTCGTGGTCGTGGTGCCCCTGCTGATGCTGCTCTTCGCCCGCATCGAGCACTACTACGCGGAGGTCGGCAGGGAACTCGGCCTCGGCACCGTCCCCGACCGGCCGCGGCGCACCAACAGCCTGGTCATCGTGCCCCTCGGCGGGGTCAGCAGGCTCGCCCGGCACGCGCTGACCGCCGCCATCGCCCTCGGCGACGAGGTCGTCGCGGTGACCGTCGAGCCCGACCAGGACAAGGCGCGCGACCTGCTCGACACGTGGGCCCGCTGGCAGCCCGGCGTCCGCCTCGACGTCATCGAGAGCCCGCACCGCTCACTGGTGCTGCCGATCCTCTCCTACGTCCGCCGCATGTCGCGGGACGGCCGGCAGATCGCCGTCCTCATCCCCGAGATCCAGCCGCGCCACGCCCGGTACCGCATCCTGCAGAACCAGCGCGGCATCCTCCTCGCCACGATCCTGCGCGCCCGCACCGACGCCGTCGTCTGCCTCCTTCCGTACCGGCTGGACATCTGACCCGGCGCTCGCCACGGGGCCTGCTCGTGGCCGGGCGGTTGCGCCTACCATCGCGGCCGTGAGAACCGATGCGCACACGGGTGGCCGGGTCCTGGTCGCCGACGACGACGCGGCCATACGCCGGTCGCTGCAGCGGGGGCTGCGGCTGGACGGCTTCTCGGTGAGCCTGGCCGACGGCGGCAGGGCCGCGCTCGCCGCCGTACGCGAGGGGGCGCCGGACGTGGTGGTGCTCGACATCTCGATGCCCGACCTCAGCGGGATCGAGGTGTGCCGCGCGCTGCGCGAGGAGGACAACGACGTCCCGGTCCTGATGCTCTCCGCCCTGGACGAGGCGGCCGACCGGGTCGCCGGGCTCCAGGCCGGCGGGGACGACTACCTGGTCAAGCCGTTCGCGCTGCAGGAACTGGTGCTGCGGTTGCGGGCGCTGCTGCGCCGCCGTCCCCCCGCCGCGGGCGGGCGGGTGCGCGCCGGGGGCCTGCTGGTCGACCCCGCGACGCGGGAGGCCCGGCTGGACGGGGAGCCCCTGGCGCTGACCCGGCGGGAGTTCGAGCTGCTGGAGGTCTTCGCGCGCAACGCCGGGCTGGTGCTCACCCGCGACCAGTTGCTGGACCGGGTCTGGGGCTACGACTTCGACGTGCGCACGGACGCCGTGGACACCTTCGTCAGCTATCTGCGGCGCAAGATGGAGGCGGGCGGGCGGCCGCGGATCCTGCACACGGTGCGCGGCGTCGGCTTCGTCCTGCGGGACGACCGGGACGACCGGGGTGACCGGTCGTGAGGCTGTCCACGCGGGTGGCGCTCGCCGTGGGCGTGGTCGTCCCGCTGCTCGTCCTCGCCTCCGGGGCGCTGCTGATCCGGCTGGTCGCCGCCGACCTGCACGCCCAGCAGGACGCCCATCTGCGGGAGCGCGCCACGGCCGTCGCGGCGGACGCCAAGGCCCTGCTGCGGGCCACCGCCGCGGACCGTCCGGCCGCCGAACAGGCCCGCACCCGCAGGCTGTTCAGCTCCGCCCTCGACGTGGGGATCCGGCTGACCGGTCCCGAGGGCACGGTGTCGGGCGGCCCCCAGCCGGACGCGTCGGCGCCGCTGCCCGCCCGCGCGTCCGCACCGGTCACGATCCGGGCCGGGGGTGCCCGCTGGCGCGTGCTGTCGGTACCGGTGAACGGCGGCCGCAAGGGGGTCCAGGGCACCTTGTGGCTGTTCTCGCCGGACGCCGCCACGAAGACCCAGCTGCAGCAGGTGCGCCGCCGGGTGGTGACGGTGGCGTTGCTGGCCGCCCCCGTGTCCGGGCTGCTGGCCTGGGCCGCGGCGGGCCGAGCCGTCCGCCCGCTGCGCCGGCTCCAGCAGCGTGCGAGCGGCCTCGACCCGCGCGTCAGCGCCGTACGCCTGGACCACACCCCGGCCCGGATCACCGAGGTCGACGACCTGGCGCACACGCTGCAGACCGTGCTCGCCCGTTACGACGAGCAGGCCGCCAGGACCGGCGAGGCGCTCGCCACCGCCCGCTCGTTCGCCGCGGTCGCCTCCCACGAGCTGCGGAACCCGCTGATGAGCATGGGCACCAACCTCGACATCCTCGCCGGCCACCCCGGCCTGCCGGACGACGAACGCCAGGAGGTCGTGGACGACCTGCGCGCCGAACACGCCCGCGTGCTGGGCCTGCTGGTCATGCTGCGCGCCCTGGCCCAGGGCGACCTCGTCGAGGAGGACGCCTTCGGCCCGGTCGACGCGGCCGAACTCGTCGACGCCTCCGCGGCCGGCCTGAGGCGCCGCCACCCCGAGGCGCGGGTCGAGGTGACGGCCGCGCCGGGCCTCCTCGTCCACGGCTGGGAGCAGGGGCTGCGCTCGTTGACGGACAACCTGCTGGCCAACGCCGCCGTCCACGGCCGCGCTCCGGGAGGGCGGCCCGACGTGGAGGTGCTGCTGCGGCGCAGCCGCGACGAGCGCGCCCCGGCCGTCGTCCTCACCGTCGACGACCACGGCCCCGGCATCCCGCCCGAGGCGCGGGCCGCCGTCTTCGCCCGCTTCCACCGGCGTCCCGACAGCCCCGGTTCCGGGCTCGGACTGACCCTGGTCGCCCAGCAGATCGCGCTGCACCGGGGGACGATCACCGTGCTGGACCGGCCCGACGGCACGCCCGGCACCCGTTTCGAGGTGCGGCTCCCGCTCAGCGGCGTCCGCGACCCGGAACCGACCCTGCCGCTGCCGCGCCGCGACTGGCTGTCGGAACGCTCCGGGGAGCCACAAGGTTTCCACAAAGACGGTCCCTAGCTTCCGTGGTGAAGGCGCTCAGCGCTTCCGACCCGAGGGAGGACCTCATGCGAGCCCGCACCACCGTCGTGGCCCTGGCCACCGTCGTCACCCTGCTGGGCCTCGCCGGCCCGGCCACCGCCGACAGCGGCAGCCCGTCCCCGGCCGCCGCGCCCACCGGGGACGGCGCCAAGGGCCTGTGCAAGCGCGCCGGGAAGATCGACGCGCGCATCGACCGCGCGCTCAAGCGGCTGAACGGGCCGGTCACCCGGCGCGGTTCGGTCGAACGGCTGGAGAAGCGGGTCGCAGGCGCCAAGGCCGCCGGGCACGACGAGATCGCGACCTACCTCAACGACCGGCTGACCTTCCGCAAGTCCCTCGTGCCGACCCTGGAGAAGCGCCGCACCGACCTCGCGCGGGTCCGCAGCTGGTGCGCCTCCCACGACAACGGGGCCGCCTCGTGACCCGCCGCCTCGCGGCACTGGCCGTGGCCGCGGCGGCCTGCGCGGGACTGCTCACCGCCTGCGGCCCGTCCGGCGGTTCCGCCTCGGCCCCGACCGCCCCGGCAGCTCCGTCGGCTCCGGCGGCTCCGTCCGGTTTCTCCCGCATCGTCGACGACGCGGAGAGCGCGGCCGCCGCGGCGGACGCCGACGCGGCACGCGGGGACGGCTGATCAGGCCGGGTCGAACAGGGCGCTGACCGACTCGCCGTCGTGGATCCGCCGCACGGCCTCGGCCAGGGCGGGCGCCACGGAGAGCACCCGCAGCTTCTCGGTGTGCTGCTCCTCCGGCACGGGCACCGTGTTGGTGCACACGATCTCCAGCACGTCGGGCTGCTCCGACAGGCGCTTGAGGGCGCCCGCCGCGAACAGGCCGTGCGTGCAGGCGACGCGGACCGAACGGGCGCCGAGCTCGCGCAGCCGCGCCAGCAGTTCCAGGACCGTGCTGCCCTTGGCGATCTCGTCGTCCAGGACGATCACGTCCCGGCCGGCGACCTCGCCGATCACCGATCCGATGCTGACCCGGTCGTCGGCGAACCGCTGCTTGGCCCCGGCCGCGACCTGCACCCCCAGCATCCGGGCGAAGGCGGCCGCCTCCTTGGCGTTGCCCAGGTCCGGGGAGACCACCGTGGTGCGCGACAGGTCGTTGCCGCGGAAGTGGGCGGCCAGCTCGCGCAGCGCGTGCAGGTGGTCGACGGGGACGCTGAAGAAGCCGTGCACCTGCGGGGAGTGCAGGGTCATGGTGAGCACCCGGCTCGCGCCCGCCGCGACCAGCAGGTCGGCGACGAGACGCCCCCCGATCGAGATCCGGGGGGCGTCCTTCTTGTCCGAGCGCGCGTAGGCGTAGTGCGGCATGACGACGGTGATCCGGCCCGCGGAGGCGCCCCGTGCGGCGTCGCACATCAGCAGCAGTTCCACCAGGTGCTCCTGGACCGGGGCGACCAGCGGCTGGATCAGGAAGACGTCCCGTTCACGGCAGTTGGCCTGCAACTGCACTTCCAGACAGTCGTTGGCGAAGCGGCTGACGCGCGCCGGGCTGAGCGGCACGCCCAGATGGGCGCAGAGCTCCGCGGCCAGTCGAGGGTGGGCACTGCCGCTGAAGACCGCGAAGTCGCGCACGGGGTCATCCTAGGGCCTGTCGTCGAATTGACGTCGGCCGCCCGGAGGGCGGGCCCCGCGGTGTCTGGTGCGGTGCATCGCAAGGCGGAGAGTCGTCCTCGTAGTGGGCTACTCGGACGATTCGACAACGCAGCGAGGTGCCGTGCCAGGCGGCGCGGGGCAGGCGGGAATTTGACGACAGTCCCTAGGGGCCGGGCTCACCCAGACGGCGCAGCACCGTGTCCCAGTCGGGGGCGGGCGGCGGCACGGGCAGGGTTCCCACTTCGATGTCCTTGAAGCCGCTGGACGTCGACACGCACACCACGGGGCCGTCGAAGCGGTCCGCGCCGTACTGGCGGAGCCCGGCCAGTCCGGCCGCGGCGGACAGCTCCGTCCACAGGCCGGCGCGGGCCAGCTCGGCGCGCGCCGCGGCCAGTTCGGCGTCGGTGACGAGCAGGGCCTCGCCGCCGCTGTCGCGTATCGCGGGAACCCCGCGGTAACTCCCCACCTGGCAGGCGATGGAGTAGGCGGCCGTCGGGGCGACCGGCACGGTGACCGCGGGCAGTCCCCGGCGGAGGGCGGCGGCGAGCGGGCCGCCCGCGGCGGGCTCGCAGCTGAACAGGCGCGGGACGGCGGAGGTGAGGCCGAGGCGGCGGAGTTCGGCGAAGCCCTTGGCGATGCCGAAGAGCAGCTCCCCGTAGCCGGTGGGGACGAACACCGCCGCGGGGACGCCGACGTCGCCGAAGACCTCGTACGCGACGGTCTTGTAGCCCTCCGCGCCGAAGGGGTGCCCGGTGTGCGTCGGGGTCAGGTTGCTCACCGGGTGGAGGCCGTACTCCTCGCTGATGCGGCGGACCAGCGGCCAGCGCGCCTCCACGGGCACGGGCAGCACCTCGGCACCGTAGGCGTGCAGGAAGGAGACGACCGCCGGGGGCGCCTGCGGGGAGGTGAGGACGATGCAGCGCAGTCCGGCCCGGGCGGCGTACGCGGCGGCGGAGGCACCGTGGTTGCCGGAGGAGGCGACGACGACGCCGGGCGCGCCGCAGGCGAGGGCCGCGCTGACCGTGCAGCGGTTGAGGCGGTCCTTGTGGCTCCAGGTCGGATTGCGCGACTCGTCCTTGACCAGGACGCCGCCGCCCAGGTCGACCAGCGGGGTGCCGCCCTCGCCCAGTCCCGGCGCCGTGAGCGGCGGCAGCAGGGGCGCCCAGCGGTCCAGGCCGTGCCGGGGGGAGGTGCCCGGGGCGCCGAACAGGCCGTCCGGGACGCGGTCGTAGGCGTAGTCGACCTCGACGGGGTAGGAGACGGTGTCCGTGCTGGTCCGCGGGCAGCCCTCCGTCAGCGGCGGCCACAGGGGGTAGCCGACGGCGGGGTCACCGAGCGAACGCTGGCCGACGGCCAGGGAGTCCGTTGCCACGCGTCCGAGCGTAGTGGCCCCGGGCCCGGGGCCCACCTGGCACTTCACGTAGAGTGCGGCTGCTGTGCCCGACCGTTCCCGCCGACCTCCGAGGTGACCGTGATGGACGACGACGCGTCCGCCCCCGTGGCCGTCGTCGGGATCGGCGCCGACGGCTGGCCCGGTTTGGCCGGGGCGTCGCGCGAGGCGCTCACCGGGGCGGGGGTCGTCCTCGGCGGCCCGCGCCAGCTGGAGCTGCTGCCCCCCGAGGTGACCGCCGAGCGGGTCGCCTGGCCGTCGCCGCTGCGGCCGGCCGTGGCGGGGCTGATCGCGGCGCACGCGGGGCGGCGGATCGCGGTGCTGGCCAGCGGTGACCCCATGTTCCACGGCATCGGCCGGACCCTCACCGAGGTGCTGGGAGCGGACCGCCTCCGGGTGCTGCCCCACCCCTCCTCGGTGTCGTACGCCTGCGCGCGGCTCGGCTGGGCGGTGGAGGACACCGACGTGGTGAGCCTGGTGGGGCGGCCACCGGCCACGCTGGCGGGCGCGCTGTACGACGGGCGCCGGGTGCTGGTGCTGAGCCGGGACGCGGACACCCCGGCCGTGGTGGCCGGGCTGCTGCGCGAACGGGGCTACGGCGCCAGCCGGTTGCGGGTGCTGGAGCAGTTGGGCTCGCCCCGCGAACGGATCCTGGACGGTACCGCCGGCGACTGGCCGCACCCGCCCGGCGATCCGCTGAACGTCGTCGCGGTCGAGTGCGCCGCGGAGCCGGCCTCCGCGCCGCGTCCTGGCCTGGTCCCCGGGCTGCCCGACAGCGCGTACGAGCACGACGGGCAGCTCACCAAGCGCCACGTACGGGCCGCGACCCTGGCCGTGCTCGCGCCCGCGCCCGGCGAGCTGCTCTGGGACGTGGGCGGCGGCTCGGGCTCGATCGCCGTCGAGTGGATGCGGGCGCACCGCACCTGCCGCGCGGTCACCGTGGAACGTGACGCCGTCCGCGCGGAGCGCATCGCCCGGAACGCGGCCGCGCTCGGCGTCCCGGCGCTGCGGGTGGTGACCGGCGCCGCCCCGGCCGCGCTGGACGGACTGCCCGTCCCCGACGCCGTCTTCGTCGGCGGCGGGCTCACCGCGCCCGGCCTCCTGGAGGCCTGCTGGGCGGCCCTGCGGCCGGGCGGGCGGCTGGTCGCCAACACCGTCACGCTGGAGTCCGAGGCCCTGCTCGCGCGGTGGTACGCCCGGCACGGGGGCGAACTCGTCCGGCTCGCCGTCGCGCACGCCGCCCCGGTCGGCGGCTTCACGGGCTGGCGCCAGGCCATGCCCGTCACCCAGTGGTCCGCCGTCAAACCCGCGGGAGTGCAGCCATGACCGTCCACTTCATCGGCGCCGGACCCGGCGCCGCCGACCTGATCACCCTGCGCGGCCTGCGGATCCTGGCGGCCAGCAAGGTGTGCCTCTACGCCGGGAGCCTCGTCCCCCGCGAACTGCTCGCCGAGTGCCCGCCGGACGCCCGGCTCGTGGACACGGCCCAGCTCACCCTCGACCAGATCACGCAGGAGCTGGTCCGCGCCCACGAGGAGGGCCACGACGTGGCCCGGCTGCACTCCGGCGACCCCTCCGTGTTCAGCGCCGTCGCCGAGCAGATGCGCCGCCTCGACGCGGCCGGCGTCCCGTACGACGTCGTCCCCGGCGTCCCCGCCTTCGCGGCGGCCGCCGCGGCCCTGAAGCGGGAGCTGACGGTGCCGACCGTCGGCCAGACCGTCATCCTCACCCGTATCGCGCAGCAGGCCACGCCCATGCCGCAGGGGGAGGACCTGGCGACGCTGGGCCGCAGCGGCGCGCTGATCGTGCTGCACCTGGCGGCCCGCTACGTCGACCGCGTGGTGGCCGAACTCACCCCGCACTACGGGGCCGACTGCCCGGCGGCCGTCGTCGCGATGGCCTCGCGCCCCGACGAACTGGTGCTGCGCGGGACGCTCGACAACATCGCGGAGCAGGTCAAGGCGGCCGGTGTGGTCCGCACGGCGGTCATCATCGTCGGCCGCACGCTGGGCGCGGAGCAGTTCCGCGACAGCCACCTGTACTCGGCCGAGCGCGTCCACCGGCACGCGGCGGACTGCGGCGCCTCCTCCTAGGGTTCCCGCCCGGGGCCTCGGCCGAGGTCGTAGTCGAACCAGATCCGGTGGGTGCCGTCCTCGTCGACCGCGAGCCCACCGGTGCCGGTGATGCCGGTCAGTGCGGCGGTGCCGCTCGTGGGGACGATGACGAAGAACTCGGCGGCGCGGTCGCTCCCGGAGGTCGTCGCCGAGTGCGCGAAGTTGAAGGTGCCCTCACGGCCGTTCAGCGTCCCCTCGAAGGACTCCATCGCCACGTACGTCCCGATGCCGCTCGCCTGGTCGTACGCGGCGGTGAACAGGGTCGACGAGCGGCCGGTGACCTCGCCCTCGAAGGTCTTCCCGATCGTGGCGACCCCGACCGGGGTCCCGGTGGTCACGGCCGGCTCCGGTACGAGCTCGGTCGGCACGAATGCCGTGACGGTGAACGTTCCCGCGGCTCTCATGCGCCGAGCCTGGCGACGGGTCCGGGCCCGCACGGCGGGTCAGCCGGCGCGGCCGACGATCGTCCCGGCGCGGTCGACGCAGATGACGTCGACGGCGACGGGGGCCTCGCGCAGGACGCCGACGGCGGTGCGGCGGGCGGCCTCGGCGACCAGGTCGCCGAGGGGGACGCCGTGGGCGAGGCACGACTGGACCGCCTGGAGGCCGGTGTTGGCGGTGGCGACGGCCTCGGCCAGGGCCTCGTCGGCGCCGCCGCGGCGGGCCAGGTCCGCGAGGAAGGCCTTGTCGACCTGGGAGCGGGAGGAGTGCAGGTCGAGGTGCCCGGCGGCCAGCTTGGACAACTTGGCGAAGCCGCCCGCGATGGTGAGCCGCGGCACCGGGTGGCGGCGCAGGTACTTCAGCACGGCGCCCGCGAAGTCCCCCATGTCCAGCAGCGCGTCCTCGGGCAGCCCGTGCACGGCGACGGCGACCTTCTCCGACGTCGAACCCGTGCAGCCCGCGACATGGGTGCGGCCCGCCGCCCGTGCCACGTCCACACCGCGCCGGATGCTGTCGATCCACGCCGAGCAGGAGTAGGGCACGACGATGCCCGTGGTGCCGAGCACCGACAGTCCGCCGAGGATGCCGAGCCGTGGGTTCCACGTGCTGCGCGCCAACTCCTCGCCGTCGTCGATGGAGACGGTGATCTCGGCGTCGCAGGCGGCGCCGTGGCGGGCCGCGACCTCGGCGAGGTGGTCGCGCATCATCGTGCGCGGGACGGGGTTGACGGCGGGCTCGCCGACGGCGAGCGGGAGCCCGGGCCGGGTGACGGTGCCGACGCCGGGGCCGGCACGGAAGACGACCCCGCTGCCGGGGGCACCGTGGCGCACGGTGGCCCGGACGAGCGCGCCGTGCGTGACGTCGGGGTCGTCCCCGGCGTCCTTGACGACGCCCGCGGTGGCCCAGCCGGGGCCGCGCTCCTCCACCGCCAGGGCGAAGGCGGGGCGCTGCCCCTTCGGCAGGGTGATCGTCACCGGGTCGGGGAACTCGCCGTCCAGCAGGGCGGTGTACGCGGCCGTGGCGGCCGCCGTCGCGCAGGCGCCGGTGGTCCAGCCGTGCCGCAGCCCGGTCCGCTCCAGCTGGGCGCTCCGGCCGCCGCTCACGGCGCACCGTAGGGTGCGGGGGTGACCGGCAGACAGCAGCACGTCCTCGTCCTGGGCGGCACCACGGAGGGACGCCGCCTCGCGGAGGCGCTGGCCGCCGAACCGGCGGCGTGGCGGGTCACCAGCTCGCTCGCGGGACGGGTGGAGCGGCCGCGGCTGCCGCCGGGCGAGGTGCGCACCGGCGGCTTCGGCGGCCCGGCGGGGCTCGCGGCGTGGCTGCGCGCGCACGCGGTCGACGTGGTCATCGACGCCACCCATCCTTTCGCCGGGACGATGTCCTTCAACGCCGCCGAGGCGGCCTCGGGCACCCATGTTCCCCTGCTCGCGCTGCGGCGCCCCGGGTGGGTCGCAGGTCCCGGCGACCGCCGGCACCCGGTGGCCTCACTGGCGGAGGCGGCCCGGGTGCTGCCGGAGCTCGGCCGGCGGGTCTTCCTCACCACGGGCCGTACGGGGCTGGTGGCCTTCGCGGGGGTCACGGACCTGTGGTTCCTGGTGCGTTCGGTGGACGCCCCGGAGCCGCCGCACCCGCCGCGGATGGAGGTGCTGCTGGACCGCGGCCCGTTCACCCTGGACGGGGAGCTGGAGCTGATGCGCCGGCACCGCGTCGACGTGCTGGTCACCAAGGACAGCGGCGGCACCGCCACCGCGCCCAAGCTCGCGGCCGCCCGCGAACTGGGCCTGCCCGTGGTCGTCGTGGAGCGCCCGCCGGTCCCGGCGGGCGTCCCCGTCGTCCCGGACGTGCCGGGCGCGCTGGAGTGGCTCCGCGCGCGCACGGCCTGAACGGGGGTCCCGGGCGTCAGGCCGGGTAGCGCCGCGGCGTCCACACCACCGTGGTGCCGTCGGCGCGCCGTACCGCCCTCGTCTGCGACGAGCCGACGAGCAGCACGCACCGCATGTCGACGGTCGCCGGGTCCAGGTCCTCCAGCGTCGTGACCCGTACGGCCTGCTCGGGTCCACCGACGTCCCGGGCGACGACCACGGGCGTCCCCGGCACACGGCCCTCGCGGAGCACCTTCAGCGCGGTCTCCAGTTGCGTCCTGCGGCTGTGGGAGGCCGGGTTGTACAGGGCGAGCACGAGGTCGGCGGCCGTGGCGGCGCGCAGCCGCTCCTCGACGACCGTCCAGGGCTTGAGCCGGTCCGACAGCGACACGACCGCGTAGTCGTGACCGAGGGGCGCGCCTGCGAGCGCCGCCGCCGACTGGGCGGCGGTGATGCCCGGCACGACCCGTACGCGGACGCCGAGGTAGGGCTCGGCGGAGGCGGCCTCCAGCACCGCCGTGGCCATGGCGAAGACGCCCGGGTCGCCCGAGGACACCACGGCGACCCTCCGCCCGCGCCGGGCGAGGTCGAGGGCGAACTCGGCGCGTTCGGCCTCGACGCGGTTGTCGGAGGCGTGCCGGGACTGCCCGGGGCGGACCGGGACGCGGTCCATGTAGGTGGTGTAGCCGACGAGTTCGTCCGCCCCGGCGAGCGCGGCCCTCGCCTCCGGCGTCAGCCACATCGGCCCGGCAGGGCCGAGACCGACGACCACGACCTCGCCGTCCGCCGGGGACGGGTCGGGGGCGGGCCGTTCGTCGACGCGGCTGGGCAGCACCGCGACGGCGAAGTAGGGCACCGACTCCGGGTCGACGTCGGCCAGCATCTCCAGGCGCTCGGCGTCCATCGTGGCCCGCTCGACGTAGTGCGCGTCCGCCAGCCGCCCGGCGGTCCCCAGGGCCCGGCGCACGGCGGGGAACGTGCGGCCGAGCTTCATCACGGCCGCCGCGTCGGCGGTCGCCAGCCGGGCCGCCAGCTCCTCCTCCGGCAGCGTGCCGGGCAGGATCGTCAGGACCTCCTCGCCCTCCACCAGGGGCCGCCCGATGCGTGCGGCGGCGGCGCTGACGGAGGTGACGCCAGGGATCACCTCGGCCGGGTAGCGGTCGGCGAGCCGCTTGTGCATGTGCATGTACGAGCCGTAGAAGAGCGGGTCGCCCTCCGCGAGCACGGCGACGGTGCGCCCGGCGTCCAGGTGCGCGGCGAGCAGCTCGGCCGACTCGGCGTAGAAGTCGTCCAGCGCGCCCCGGTAGCCGCCGGGGTGGTCGGTGGTCTCCGTCGTGATGGGGTACATCAGCCGCTCCTCGATCTGCTCGGGGCGGATGTGCGCCGCGGCGATGGAGCGGGCGATGCTGCGGCCGTGCCGGGCGCAGTGGTACGCGATGACGTCGGCGGAGCGGATGACCTCCACGGCCCGCACGGTCATCAGGGAGGGGTCGCCGGGGCCGAGGCCCACTCCGTAGAGACGGCCGGTGGTCATAGGATTTCGCTTTCGGTCGCAATGGCGTTGAGGGCGGCCGCCGCCAGGGCGCTGCCGCCGCGCCGGCCCCGCACCACCAGGTGCTCCAGGCGCGAGGGGTGCGCGGCCAGGGCGTCCTTGGACTCGGCGGCGCCGACGAAACCGACGGGCACGCCGATGACCGCCGCGGGGCGCGGGGCGCCCGCCTCGATCATCTCCAGCAGCCGGAACAGGGAGGTCGGGGCGTTGCCGACGGCGACGACGGCGCCCTCCAGCCGGTCCCGCCACAGTTCCATCGCGGCGGCGCTGCGCGTGGTGCCGAGTTCGGCGGCGAGCGCCGGGACGGCGGGGTCGGAGAGGGTGCAGACCACCTCGTTGTCCGCGGGCAGCCGCTTGCGGGTCACGCCGCTGGCGACCATCTGCACGTCGCAGAGGATCGGTGCCCCGGCGCGCAGCGCGGCGCGCGCGTCCGCGACCACCGAGGGGCTGTAGGCCAGGTCCCGTACGAGGTCGGTCATGCCGCAGGCGTGGATCATGCGGACGGCGACCTGCGCCACGTCCGGTGGCAGGCCGTCGAGTTCCGCCTCGGCGCGGATGATGGCAAAGGACTGACGGTAGATCTCCGGTCCGTCCTTCTCGTACGCGGTCACGTCGTCCTCGGGGGTGGTGGGGTGCTGGTGCTGGTGCGGCGGGCGGTGTGCAGGGCGGTGCGCAGGTCCGCGGTGACGTCGGCGGGTTCGGCGGAGACGGCGCCGGCCACGGCGACGCGGTAGCGGCCGTCGGCGCCGGCGACCACGTCGACCCACGAGCCGTCCGGGTGGCCGCAGCGGCGTTCGCAGCCCGAGAAGTGCACGGGCAGCAGGCGGTGCCCCGGTTCGGGGGCGGCGTCGCGCAGCGCGGCCCGGGCGTCGGCGCGTACGTCCGCCAGCGACTTGGCGCACCCGGGCCGCCCGGCGCAGGCGGTCACCCCGCGCCACGGGGAGTCCTCGCCGGTCAGGAACCCGGCCGCGGCCAGGCTTTCCAGCGCCTCGGGGGCCGCGTCCGCCGGGAGTCCCGGCAGGACGGCGCCGCGCCAGGGCGTGATCCGCAGCTCGCCTTCGCCGGAACGTGCCGTCTCCGCGAGGAGCCGCCAGGCCCCGGTGGTGAGGCGGCCCAGGCGTACGCCCACGGACAGCGCGCAGGTGGTTCCGCCCGGGTGCGGGACGGGACCGAGCTGGGGAGGGCCGCCCGCGGTGGCGTCCGAGGGGCCTGCGGGAGGGGCGCCCGCCGCGTGCAGCAGCACGGCGAGGGCGGTGCCGTCCGGGTCGATGTCGGTGACGCGCCAGGCACGGGCGCCGCGTTCGGCGGCGAGGGTGAGGAAGGTCTCCGCGGTGCGTACCGCCCAGCGCGGCGCGTCGTCGGCCGGTACCTCCGCGACGGGCCGCCCGGCGATGCGGAGTTCGGCCGTGGCGGTGCCGGACCGCGCGATCAATGTCACATCGGCGCCGAGCGCCGCGGTGTCACCGCGGCCGTCGTCGAGGGCGAAGAGGAAGCGGCCGGAGAGCCTCGCGGCGGCCGGTGAGGCGCACAGCAGGGCGTCCAACTCGCGTATCCAGCCCCGCAGGTCGCCGTGGCCGCGGCCGTCGAGCCCGGCGAGCGGCGAGGCGACGACGTTGCGGGCCCGTTCGTGGGCCCACGAGGGCAGCAGTCCCACCGCGCCGAGCAGCGCCGCCAATTCCGTCCCCGCGCCGGGATCGCGCAGCCCGCGCACCTGCAGGTTCCCGCGGGAGGTGAGGTCGATGCGGCCGTCGCCGAGGCGGTCCGCGGCGGCCGCCAGGGCCTCGGCCTGACGTATCGTCAGCAGCCCGCCGGGGATGCGGATCCGGGCCAGCGCACCGTCGTCGGCGGCGTGCAGCCGCAGTGCGCCGGGGCAGGCGTCGTCGCGTCCGCGCCCCGCCGTCGCTGCGGCGAAGGCGCCGCTCACGGGGGGATCGGAGGGCGACGGCATGGCCGCGAGCATACCCGCGGGGTACTCGGGGACCTACGGGCCGCGGGGCCCGTGCGAGCGGCCCAGCGCTTACTATGCTGCGCGGGCAGGTCACCCAGCCGCGCCCACGCCATCGACGGCATCAGCGGAGGAAACCGGTGCGATTCCGGTGCGGTCCCGCCACTGTCACCGGGGGCCGGCGCACGAGCGCCGGGCCTCGGGAGCCAGGAACTCCCGCCGTCCTCCACCGGCCCGGGGCGCGGACCCCGAGGAAGGCACGCCTGACGTGATCCTGCTGCTGTCGACCTCCGACACCGACCTGCTCAGCGTCCGCGCCGCGAACGCCGCCGGCGGTGCCGTCCCGTTCCGCTTCGCCAACCCCGCCCGGCTGGGGCCGGAGGACCTGCCCGGCCTCCTCGACGGCGCCGACTTGGTCGTCGTACGGCTCCTCGGTGGACGCCGCGCCTGGGAGGAGGGCCTGGACGCGCTGCTCGCGGGGCCCCGGCCGGTGGTCGTGCTCACCGGTGAACAGGCCCCGGACGCACAGCTGATGGAGCTGTCCACCGTGCCCGTCGGCATCGCGGCCGAGGCCCACGCGTACCTCGCGCACGGCGGCCCGGCCAACCTGGAGCAGCTGGCCCGCTTCCTGTCCGACACGGTGCTGCTCACCGGGCACGGCTTCGAACCCCCCGCCTCCGCCCCCTCCTGGGGCAGGCTGGAGCGCGCCGCGACCGTCACCGACGGCCCGCTGGTCGCCGTCCTCTACTACCGGGCCCACCACATGAGCGGCAACACCGCGTTCGTGGAGGTCCTGTGCACCGCGATCGAGCAGGCCGGCGCCCGGGCGCTCCCGCTGTACGTGGCCTCGTTGCGCGCGCCCGAACCCGAGCTGCTCGACGCCCTGCGCGGTGTGGACGCCGTCGTCACCACCGTGCTGGCGGCCGGCGGCACCCGCCCGGCCGACGCCTCGGCGGGCGGCGACGAGGAGGCCTGGGACGCGGGCGCGCTCGCCTCGCTGGACGTGCCGGTGCTGCAGGCGCTCTGCCTGACCTCGTCCCGCGAGGTGTGGGAGGGCAGCGACGAGGGCCTGTCCCCGATGGACGCCGCGACGCAGGTCGCCGTCCCCGAGTTCGACGGCCGGCTGATCACCGTCCCGTTCTCCTTCAAGGAGGTCGACGAGGACGGCCTGCCCATCTACGCCGCCGACGCCGAGCGCGCCGCCCGCGTCGCGGGCATCGCCGTCCGCCACGCACGGCTCCGGCACATCCCGGTCGCGGAGCGCCGACTGGCGCTCGTGCTGTCCGCGTACCCGACCAAGCACTCCCGGATCGGCAACGCGGTGGGCCTCGACACCCCCGCCAGCGCGGTCGCGCTGCTGCGCCGGCTGCGCGCCGAGGGCTGGGACTTCGGGCCCGGGGAGGAGATCCCGGGCATGGTCTCCGGTGACGGCGACGAGCTGATCCGGGCCCTGATCGACGCGGGCGGCCACGACCAGGAGTGGCTGACCGAGGAGCAGCTGGCCGCCAACCCGGTGCGCATCCCGGCCGCCGACTACCGCCGCTGGTTCGCCGCGCTGCCGCAGGAGCTGCGGGACGCGGTGACGGAGCACTGGGGCCCGCCGCCCGGCTCGATGTTCGTGGACACCAGCGCCGATCCCGAGGGCGACATCGTGCTGGCCGCGCTGCGCCGCGGCAACCTGCTGATCCTCATCCAGCCGCCGCGCGGCTTCGGCGAGAACCCGATCGCGATCTACCACGACCCGGACCTGCCGCCCTCCCACCACTACCTCGCCGCGTACCGCTGGATCGCCACCGCGCAGGCCGACGGCGGCTTCGGCGCCGACGCGATGATCCACCTGGGCAAGCACGGCAACCTGGAGTGGCTGCCCGGCAAGAACGCGGCCCTGTCCGCCGCCTGCGGCCCCGACGCCGCCCTCGGCGACCTCCCGCTGATCTACCCGTTCCTCGTCAACGACCCCGGCGAGGGCACCCAGGCCAAGCGCCGCGCCCACGCCACCCTCGTCGACCACCTGGTCCCGCCGATGGCCCGCGCGGACTCGTACGGTGACATCGCGCGCCTGGAGCAACTGCTCGACGAGCACGCCGCGATCGCCTCCATGGACCCGGCCAAGCTGCCCGCCGTGCGCGCCCAGATCTGGACGCTGATCCAGGCCGCGAAGCTCGACCACGACCTGGGCCTGGAGGACCGGCCGCACGACGCGGAGTTCGACGACTTCCTGCTGCACGTCGACGGCTGGCTCTGCGAGATCAAGGACGCCCAGATCCGCGACGGCCTGCACGTGCTGGGCCAGGCGCCCACCGGCGCCGCGCGCGTCAACCTGGTGCTGGCGATCCTGCGTGCCCGGCAGATCTGGGGCGGCACCACCGCGCTGCCGGGGCTGCGGGAGGCCCTGGGCCTCGACGAGTCCGCGGCCACCCGCGTGACCGCGGACGCGGCCGAGGAGCAGGCCCGCGCGCTGGTGCAGGCCATGGAGGACGCGGACTGGGCGCCGGAAGCCGTCGCCGAGACCGCCAAGGGCCTGCCAGAGGACGTGGCCCGCGTGCTGGAGTTCGCCGCCCGGCAGGTCGTGCCGCGGCTGGCCCGTACGACGGACGAGACCGATGCCGTCGTGCACGCCCTGAACGGCGGTTTCGTGCCCGCCGGCCCGTCCGGCTCGCCGCTGCGCGGCCTGGTCAACGTGCTGCCGACCGGCCGCAACTTCTACTCCGTCGACCCCAAGGCCGTGCCCAGCAGGCTCGCCTGGGAGACCGGCCAGGCCCTCGCGGACTCCCTCCTCGCCCGCTACCGCGAGGACAACGGCGGCACCTGGCCGGAGTCGGTGGGCCTGTCGCTGTGGGGCACCAGCGCGATGCGCACCGCGGGCGACGACGTCGCCGAGGCGCTGGCGCTGCTCGGCGTGCGGCCGGTGTGGGACGACGCGTCCCGCCGTGTCACCGGCGTCGAGGCCGTTCCCGCGCAGGAGCTGGGCCGCCCGCGCGTCGACGTCACCCTGCGCATCAGCGGCTTCTTCCGGGACGCGTTCCCGCACGTCGTGGGCCTGCTGGACGACGCGGTACGGCTGGCCGCGGGCCTGGACGAGCCGGACGAGGTCAACTTCGTGCGCGCCCACACCCGCGCCGACCTCGCCGCGCACGGCGACGAACGGCGCGCCACCACCCGCATCTTCGGCTCCCGGCCGGGGACGTACGGGGCGGGTCTGCTGCAGCTGATCGACAGCCGCGACTGGCGCAGCGACGCCGACCTCGCCGAGGTCTACACGGTCTGGGGCGGCTACGCCTACGGGCGCGGCCTCGACGGGCGCCCGGCCCGCGAGGAGATGGAGACCGCCTACCGGCGGATCGCGGTGGCCGCGAAGAACACCGACACCCGCGAGCACGACATCGCCGACTCCGACGACTACTACCAGTACCACGGCGGCATGGTCGCCACCGTCCGCGCGCTGACCGGCCGTTCCCCCGAGGCGTACATCGGCGACTCCACCCGCCCGGAGACGGTGCGCACCCGCTCCCTGGCCGAGGAGACCTCCCGGGTATTCCGCGCCCGGGTCGTCAACCCCCGCTGGATCGAGGCGATGCGGCGGCACGGCTACAAGGGCGCCTTCGAACTGGCCGCCACCGTCGACTACCTCTTCGGCTACGACGCCACGACCGGTGTCGTCGCCGACTGGATGTACGACAAGCTCGCCCGCACCTACGTCCTGGACCCGGAGAACCGCGCCTTCCTCCAGGAGGCCAACCCCTGGGCGCTGTACGGCATGGCGGAGCGGCTGCTGGAGGCGGAGTCGCGCGGCATGTGGGCCGAGCCGGACCCGGAGGTCGTCGAGCAGTTGCGGCAGGCCTTCCTGGAGACCGAGGGCGACCTGGAGGGCGGGGAGTAGGGCGCCGCGGGCGTCACCCGACGGTCGGCGCCGCCGAGGCCGGGGGCGGCGCGGCCGAGGGGTTGACGATGAGCGTCGGCTCGCCCGGGACGGGTGTCGGCGCGATCAGGTCCTTGGGGTCCGTGGTCGGACTGGCGGTGGTCTGCGCGACGATCGTCGGGAAGTCCACCAGCCCGGTCCGCTCCATGACGGTGATGTGGTCCAGCACGGTGTCGTTGGCCTGGTCGGCCAGCTGCCGTACGAGGCTGTTCATGGTCGTGGAGCGGACCTTGGCGATCGTGTTGAAGATCTGGCCGTGGGTCAGCCGCAGGATGTTGGCGAGCTTGCTGTCGAAGTCGCCCCCGGAGGCGGAGGACAGGGTGCCGAGGAAGCCCATCTGCTGCGGCGTGGGCTGGTTGGGCAGCGGTATGCCGAGCTGCGCGGCCACCGTGCGGTCGGCGCTGTCCAGTGCGGTGTGCCCGTCGATGAGGTGCCGCCCGGCGGTCTTGACCGCCTGGGTGGTGCCCTTCTGCTCCGCCATCTGCCCGGCGGGGAACTCCCACAGCCCGGCGAGCCGCACCTTGACGACGAATTCCCGGTCGAGGGGGGTCAGCGGCCCGTACGGGGTGGTCACCGCCTGCGCCTCGGGGGAGGACGCCGCGACGTTCGCCCCGGACATCGCCGGGTACACGAGCGCGGCGATCGTGCACACCAGCGCTCCGGCGACCAGGGCGGTCCCCGCCGTGAACCGGTTGGCCTTCATCGCGCCTCCTGGGTGGGTCGGGATCCGTACGCGCCTCCGGACGGTAGGGCCCGTCGCGGCGCGGTGGTACTCCTGCGCGATTTCCCTGAGCGCGGGCTGTGGTTGTTGGTACGGTGCAAACTTTCGCCTGTGCAACGGAAAGTGTCCGGGGCGGCGCAGGGCATGTCTCCCCCCGGTCTTGGGCGGGGCGACGGCCCCCCGTAACGCGGACGTCGGCCGGGAGCGCGAGCCTGGGCGCATGGACGCCACCGCGCTGGCACGTTCCCTGCTGGAACCGGTACCGGCCCATCGGACCGCGGGGATCCAGGTGCTGCGGGCCGAGGACTGCGCCGCCGAGGTGGCGCTGGACACCCCGCACGGGCTGACCAACGTGATCGGCAGCCTGCACTCCAGCAGGCTGATCGCCCTGCTCGACGCGGCGGGTCTGGCCGCGGTGATCGCCGCGGTCGAGGGCCCGGGGGAGTTCGACGGCGTGGTGCCGCTCGGGGCCGCGGCGACGGTGGAGTTCCTCGCTCCGGCACGCGGCCGGCTGGTGGCCTCCTGCGCGCTGGACGAGTCCGCGCGGCGCACGCTGCGGGGCGTGCTGTCCGGGGACGGCGACCGGGCACGGCTGGCGACGGTCGCGGAGATCAGGGACGCGACGGGCGCCGTGGTGTGCCGCGGAGGCTTCGACTGGAGCGTCCGCCGGGTCCGCCGCGCCTGACCGGGAAACACCCGGCGAACATCCGACGGCGGGACGGGGAAGGCGCCGCCGGGGCCCAGGCGGCGCCGTACGGTGACCGCACTGCAGGAGAGATCACCGGGGAGCGGGGCGAGAGGTGGGCGACTGGCTGAGCGCCGACAACGTGGTGGCGGTGCTGACCGCGCTGCTCGGTCTGGTGGTCTCCGTCGGCGTGGTCTGGTACGAGCGCCGCGTCCCGCGCCGGCGGCGCATCGGCTACCGCGTCCAGATGGACACCCCCATCGGCAGCGACGACCCCGACGGCGGGGGCGGCGGCCGCAGCGTACGGCTCGGGCTCTTCAACGACCTCCCCGACATGTCGGACGCCACGCTGGTCCTGATCCGGGTCGAGAACGACGGCGGCGAGGCCGTCACCGACACCGACTACACCAACCGCGACCCGGACCGGGCGCTCACCGTCGTCTTCGCCGGCCGCACGGTACGCGGCGTGGCCGTCACCGAGGCCGATGCCGGGCCGCTGATGGACCACTTCGCCCCCGCGGGGGACACCGGCGGCGTACGGCACCAGGGCAACGTGATCCACCTGCCCCGGGTCCCCCTCAACCGGGGCCAGCACTTCAAGCTGCTCGTGCTGCTCACCGGCGGGCACGTCGGCGGCGGCGTCCGGGTCACCGGCGGCGTCCGCGACGGCGTGGTGGTCCCCAACAAGGCCATGCCGGTGGACGCCAAGCCGCCGCTGTTCAGCCGGGCCGCCCGGTGGATCACCATCCTGCTCACCCTCTGCGTGACCGTCCTGGCCGGCATCATCGTCGTCCGCGAGGACCCGCCGCCGCCCATCGGCTGCGCCGCAGGACGGCTCACCGTCACCGGCTCCACGGCCTTCGCCCCGGTCATGGACGAACTCGCCCGCCGCTACGCCGGGGACTGCCCCGACGCGAGGATCACGGTCGACGCGCACGGCAGCAACGAGGGCGTCCGCGAACTCGCCGACACCGGGGCCTCCGGCGTCGTCGCCCTCTCCGACGGCCCCAAACCGGACGGCGAGCCGCGCCTGGAGGAGAACCGCGTCGCCGTCTCCGCCTTCGCGCTGGTCGTCAACGACGACGTCCCGGTCCGGGACCTGACCGTCGAGCAGATACGGCGCATATACAGCGGGTCCGTCGTCAACTGGAGACAACTGGGCGGCCCCGACCTGCCCGTCCTCCTCGTCAGCCGCAACGCCGACTCCGGCACGCGCGACCTGTTCCGCCGCCACATCCTCGGCGGCCACGGCGAGCCCGCCTTCACCTCGCGCGACTGCCGCACCCGCAACTCCCCCGACGACAAGGCCATCCGCTGCGAGCTGGACAGCACGGAACAGGTCCTCAAGACCGTCGCCCGCCTCCCCGGCGCCATCGGCTACGGCGAGCTGCGCGCCGCCACGGCCTCCCAGGGCCTGCACACCCTGAGCATCAACGGCCGCACCCCCACCCCGGCCGCCATCGGCGACAGCAGCTACCCCTTCACGGAGATCGAGTACGCCTACACCTACGACCGCCCCGCCACGGGCTCGCTCGCCGCGAGCTTCCTCACCTACATGATCCGAGGCGCCGGCCAGGACGTCGTCAAGTCCCACGGCCACCTCCCCTGCTACAGCCCCGAAGGCCTGGAACGCTGCCGCCGCTGACCCCCGCGCCCCCGCCCCCGGCTCACCTGCGCCGAGGACGGGGGCACGGGAGGTGTACCGGTGTACGTCATGCGGGGTTCGCCGGGGCGTGGGGCGGGGTGGCGGGGGGCAGCGTTACGGTGGGAAAGGCGTACGCCCGTTCCCGCGGACCCGGAGGTGAGAGGCGGCATGACGACGCTCCCGCACCCCGCGGACCTGGATCTGCTCGCCGGGATGCAGGTCGACTACACCGACCAGGACGACCCCGTGCTGATCCGGCCGGACGGCAGCCCGGTCGAGACGTGGCGCGAGAACTACCCGTACGACTTCCGCATGGAGCGCAAGGAGTACGAGTGGCACAAGCGGCTCCAGCAGATAGAGCTGCTGAAGCTGCAGAGCTGGATCAAGGAGACCGGCCGACGGCTGGTGATCGTCTTCGAGGGGCGCGACGCGGCCGGCAAGGGCGGGACGATCAAGCGGTTCACCGAGCACCTGAACCCGCGCGGGGCGCGGGTGGTGGCGCTGGAGAAGCCGACCGAGCGCGAGCGCGGGCAGTGGTACTTCCAGCGGTACGTGGAGCACCTGCCGACCGCGGGCGAGATCGTGCTCTTCGACCGGTCCTGGTACAACCGGGCCGGCGTGGAGCGGGTCATGGGCTTCTGCACGGAGGACGAGTACCAGCGGTTCATGCGGCAGGCGCCCGCCTTCGAGCGGATGCTCGTGGACGACGGCATCGACCTGGTGAAGTTCTGGTTCTCCGTGTCGCGCGACGAGCAGCGGACCCGCTTCACGATCCGCCAGGTCGACCCGGTGCGGCAGTGGAAGCTGAGCCCGATGGACCTGGCCTCCTTGGACCGGTGGGACGACTACACCGAGGCCAAGGTCACGATGTTCCGGGAGACCGACACCGAGCAGGCGCCCTGGACGGTGGTGAAGAGCAACGACAAGAAGCGGGCCCGTGTGGAGGCGATGCGCGCCGTGCTGGGCCGCTTCGACTACGGCGACAAGGACGAGGAGGTCGTGGGCGTGCCCGACCCGAGGATCGTCGGTGCCGCCGCGAACCTGCTCGAGGCCGGCGAGGCCTGAGCCTTCGCCCCCGGCGCGGGCGTGGTGGATGATCCGTCCATTCCCGGCCGGCGGCCCGCGCGCCGGGACCACCGTCCACATCCAGCCCTGAACCTGGGATGATCCCCTGCGCCCACCCACCCCCGCGCGACCCCAGGAGCCCGCTTTGGCCGACACCCCCACCCCCGTGCCGCCGATCACCGGGCCCGGTGCGGACGACGCGGACCGGGCCGTCCTGGCCGGAGCGGAGGCATGAGCGTGGCGGCCGGTGGCCCGGGGTGGGTGGACCTGTCCGTGCCCGTGGTGACCGGCATGCCGGTGTACCCCGGCGACCCCGATGTCGAGGTCGCTCCCGCCCTGCGGGCCGCCGAGGACGGGGTGAACGTGCTGCGGCTGCACCTGGGCTCCCAGTCCGGCACGCACGTCGACGCCCCCTTCCACGTGGACGACGCCTGGCCCGCCCTGGACGAGCTGCCGCTGGACCGCTTCGCGGGACCGGCCGTCGCCGCCGACGTGCGCGGGCTCGCCCCGAGGGCGGCCGTCACGCCCGGGGCGCTGGCCCCCGCGCTGGCGGCGGCCCGCCCGGGCTCGGTGCTGCTGCTGGCCACCGGCTGGTCCGCCCACTGGGGCACCGGCCACTACGCGGCCCACCCCTGGCTCACCCCGGAGGCGGCGCGGGCGGTGGTGGACGCCGGGATCCGCACGGTGGCCGTCGACGCCCTCAGCGTCGACCCGACGCCCGATCCAGGCGACCCGGACCCGGACTACTCCCTCCCCGCCCACCGCGTGCTGTGCGGGGCGGGCGGGGTCATCGCGGAGAACCTCACCAACCTGGCCCCGGTCCTGGCCGCCCTGGCCGAGGGCCGCGCGGTCGACGTCGCCCTCTTCCCCCTCCGGCTCGCCGCCGCGGACGGCGCCCCGGTCCGCGCCGTCGCCCGCGTCCACGGCTGACCCGCGACGCGGGCGAGGCCGCCCCGGAAACCTCCGGGGCGGCCTCGCCCGTGTGCGTCGTGCCCGTGTGCGTCCGCCGGACGGCGTCACTTGGTGAAGTACAGGTACTTCCACGGGCCGTAGGTGGTGGCGTTCAGGCTGTCGCCCGAGCTGCCCTTGATGTACGAGGAGCGCATGCGGGCCCGGATCCCGGCCTCGCCCGGGGCCCCCAGCTGCACGCGGCACTTGCCGTCGGTCCCCAGCTGGAAGTACTCGGTGCCCGCGGAGTACCAGCGGCCCTGGTAGTAGACCTGCAGCTCGAACCGCTGCGAGCGGCCCGCGTGGTAGGTCATCGACGTCGTGAGCAGCGGGTCGGTGTTCTTGTGGAACCAGTAGTACGTGGTCGAGCCGATCTTGCCCGTCTTGTAGTGATGGGAGACGGACGTGGAGACCTTGACCTGCGTGCCGATCGAACGGGACACCGACTTCGGCGCGTAGGAGAAGTCACCGCCGAACGACGCCCAGAACGTGGTGTTCCGGGTGACCTTGTACGTCACCTTGAAGTCGCCGGAGGAGTTGACCTTGCCGGTCTTGACCAGCTTCTTCGTGCCGTCCGACGCCTTGGCGTAGATCGACAGCACACGGCTCTTGCCGGTCTTGCCGAGGTGACCGGTGACGGTGGCGGTCGAACCGTAGGAGTAGGTCGAGTGGTTGGTCTTGATGCTGACCGAGGTGGCCGCCCGGGAGACCGCGACGCTGTCCTTGCCCAGGGCGGCGACGTGCGTGGCGTCGCCCGCGTAGTGCGCGGAGTAGGTGACGGTGCCGCCGGTGTACGGGGTGTCCGTGAAGCTGAACGTGCCGTTGGACGCCACCGTCTTGGTGCCGAGCGACTTGCCCTTCGGGGTGGTGAGGTCGGTCCGGGTCACCGTGACCTTGGTACCGGCCGGGAAGGGCGCGGAGGCCGTGAGCTTGCCGCCGACCGTGATCTTCGTGGTCCGCTTGGCGGTGGCGGGGGCGTTCACGGTGAGCGTGGTGGCGGCCCGGGTGACGTTGACGGTCCTCTTGGCTGTGGCGGCGGCGTGGGTGGCGTCGCCCGCGTAGCTGACCGTGTAGGTGTTGTTGCCCTGGACGGCGGGGGTGTCCTTGAGCTGGAAGACGTTGTACTCGCCGATCGTCGCGGTACCCAGTGGGGTTCCGGTCCCGCCGTGGCTGTCGGTGCGGGTGATGGTGACCGCGGTACCCGGCGCGTAGTCCTCGGTCGAGCCGAGGGAGCCGCTGATCGTGACCTCCGCGCCGGGCAGGGCCGTCGCCGGGGCGGACACGTTGAGGGTGGTCGAGGCCCGGGCGACGGTGACGGTGGCCGTCGCGCTGGCGGCGGCGTGGGTGGCGTCGCCCGCGTAGGTGACCGTGTAGGTGTTGTTGCCCTGTACGGCCGGGGTGTCCTTGATCTGGAAGGTGCCGTCTTCGGCGACGGCCGCGTTCCCGAGCGCGGTGCCGGTCGTGTCGGTCGGGTCGGTGCGGGTGACGGTGACCTCGGTGCCGGCCGCGAACGGCTCGGTGGAGCCGAGGATGCCGGTGACCGCGACCTCCGCGCCGGGCACCGCCGTGGCGGGGGCGTTGACGGTGAGGGTGGTCGCGGCCTCGGCGACGTTGGCGGTGTCCCCGGCGGTCGCGACGGCGGTGGGGCCGTCGGCCGCGGCCGGCGTCGCCGTGACCCCGAGCAGGGACGCGGTGGCGAGCAGGACGGACAGAGCCGTCCCGCCCGCGAGGTGGCGGGTGCGCAAGCTGGTTCCCCCCAGGCAGGCGTGGGTGGCCGGAGGTCTTCCGGCGAGACGTGGGTGCGCCGCGGGGCGCGGACCCCGTGGCGGGCCCGGCGCGCCTTCGTCGGCGGCAAGAGGGAACGCTACGTCATGCCTCTGACAGCGGGCCACCGCATTGTCGGCCCGCGCCGATCCGTAACCGGCGCTTCGCCCGGCGGTGGGGATACCGTGGCCGATTCGATGCCCGGCTCCGTACAACCTCCTTGGAGGGAGGGCGTGTTCACCGGTCGGCGACCCGCACGGTGACGGTCCACTCCCGCAGTCCCAGGCAGGCCACCTGGTCCGGGGCGGTGGGTGTGGCGCACAGCGGCTGGGTGGCGGTGAGCCGCGCCGTGCCGGGGGCGGTGGCGCGGTAGGCGGCGATGGTGTCGCCGCGGGGGGCGCCGATGCCCGCGTTGGTGGGGGTGAGGGCGCCGCCCTCGCCGGTGACGGGGGACCACGGGCGGTCCGGCGTGCCGTCGAGGGTGACGCGGACGGTGCCGCCCGCGGTGACGCAGACGGTGCGGCCGGTGTCCGCGGCGGTGAGCGCGGCCCCGGCCGCGCAGGCCCCTCCCGAGCCCGCCCCGGAACCGGCGCTGCCGGTGGCGCCCGGGGCGCTGCTCCGGCCGCCGTCCGCGGGGCCGCCGGACTGCGTGCCGCAGCCGGTCAGCAGGAGTGCGGTCGCCGCGAGGACCGCGGCTGTCGTATGACGCATGGATGGCCTCCTTTCCTCTTTGACGTGTTCCAGGCGCAAAAGGGTCCCGGCCGCGTGCCGGCGGCCGGGACCCTTCCCGCGGGAAGGCGGGGTCAGGCCGTGGTCAGGGCGGTGTCGTCGACCACGAAGCCGGTCTGCAGGGAGGAGTCATCGGTGCCGGTGAACTTCAGGGTCACGGTGGAGCCGGCGAAGGAGGACAGGTCGAAGGACTTCTGGGTGTACCCGGTGCCCTTGTCGAGGTTGGACCAGGTCGCCAGGGTGGTGGAGCCGGCGGTCAGGGTCAGCTTGTCGTAGGCGGTGGTGGTGGTCGTCTCGGCGGAGTCGACGTGCAGCCACAAGGTCAGCGTGGCACGGCAGCCGCTCGGCACGCTCACCGTCTGGGAGAGCGTGTCGGTGTGGGTGGAGCCGTAGCCGTCCAGCCAGGCTTTGTACGTGCCGCCGTGGGCGGCCTCACCGATGTCGCTGGTGATGACGCCGCTGGACGCCGTCCACGAGGTGCTGCCGGACTCGAAGCCCGGGTTGCCGAGCAGCTGGGCCGCGGTGCAGGTGCCGCCGCCCGCGGGGGAGACGGTCCAGCCGAAGGAGGCGGAACCGGAGGCGCCGGTGCCGTCGGTGGCGGTCACCGTGGTCTGGTAGGTGCCCGCGGCCGTGGGGGTGCCGGAGATCAGGCCGGTCGAGGCGTTGATGCCGAGCCCCGTGGGTGCCAAAGGTCCGGGGCCGGATTTCCCCAGGGTTTTCCCTGTATGCCCGGCCCGCGCCGTCCGGTCCTTGACCTTGTCGCAGCGTCAAGGTCTCTACTGGGCTCATGCGCATCGGAGAACTCGCCGCCCTCGCCGGGGTCACCACCCGCACCGTGCGGCACTACCACCGCATCGGGCTGCTGCCCGAGCCCGCGCGCCGGGTCAACGGCTACCGCGACTACGGTCTGCGCGACGCCGTCGAGCTCACCCGCATCCGGCGCCTGACGGAGCTCGGCCTCGGCCTCGACGAGGTCAGGGACGTGCTCGCGGACGACGCGGGCAAGGAACTGCACGAGGTGCTGGCGGAGCTCGACGCGGACCTCGCCCGGCAGGAGGAGGCCATCCGGTCGCGGCGGGTCCGCCTCGCCGAACTCCTCGCGCAGGCCGAGGCCGGCGGCGGACTGCCCGCGGAGGCACCGGTCTCCCCGGAACTGGCCGCGCTCTTCGCCGAGATGGCCCGGACCTCGGCGGAGCTGGCCGGGCCCGAGCCCGCGATGGCCGTGAAGGAGCGCGAGTTGCTCGCGCTGCTGGACACGGCGGCCACCCCCGAGGCCCGGGGCTGGCTCACCGGCCTGCTGCGCTCCATGGGCTCCGATCCGGGCGCGATGCGCCGCGCCTACGAGGTGTACGCGCGGATGGACGAACTGGCCGGGGCGGCCGTGGACGACCCCCGGGTCGCGGAGGTGGCCCGGGCGATCGCCGACTCCGTCCCGGACGAGGTCGCCGCCTCGATCGACGCCACCGGTGAGGACGGCACGGCGGAGGGCGGTGCGGAGGGCGGCTTCGCCGCCGCGTTCTTCGACGACCACGCGCCCGCCCAGGCCGAGGCCGTACGGCAGGCGATCCGGCTGCTGCGCGAGCGTGCCCGGTGAGCCGCCGGGGGGCGTGGGCGCTGGGCACCTTGGTGGTGGCCGAGGCGGTGCTCGCCGCGTGCCTGGTGGCGGGCGTGCCGGTGCCGGAGCCGGTGCTCCGGGGCGCGGAACTGTGCATGACCGCCGTGCTGCTGTGGCGGTTGCCGAAGGTGGTCCGGGCGCACCGGGACGCCCGGCGGCGGGGCCTGTCGCGCCGCCGGGCCGCGTGGACCGCCGTGCGGGACACCGTCCCGGTGCCCGCGCGGCGCCTGATGCGCCATGAACTCGCCCTGTCCGTGGGCCTGGTGCGCTGGATCGCGCGCCGTCCGCACGGGGTGGGCGAGGGCGCCGTGGCCGTCCCGTACACCGGGGCGCAGACGGCGACGATGTACGGCTTCCTCTTCGTCTCCGTCGTCGAGACGGTGGTGCTCGCGCTGGTCATCCCCTGGCCAGCGGTGCACGCCGTCACCCTCGTCCTCGACGTCTGGGGCTGCTTCTTCGTCCTGGCCCTGCACGCGGCCTGCGTGGTGCGCCCGCACGTCGTGGGGGCGGACGGCTCGCTGCGGCTGCGGTACGGCGCCCTCGTCGACGTCCGCGTACCCGCCGGGCGCATCGCCGCGGCCCGTGTCGACCGGCGCTTCCCCGACGGACGGCTCGTCACGCTCGCCGGGGACGGCACCGTCGACCTGGTCGTCGGCGGCCAGACCACGGTGACCGTCGAACTGACCGAGCCCGTCACGTTCCTGCGCCCCCTCGGGGTGCCCGCGCAGGCCCGCGTCCTGCGCTTCCACGCCGACGACCCGCGCGCCGCCGTGGCGGCCCTGGGGGTGGGCGCGGTACCGGGGGCTCGGGTAACGTTGCCGTTCCCAGCAGCGGACGTACCGAGGAGGTGAGACCCATTACCGCCATGTCAGGTTGGGTGCTCTCCCCCTGCGGCCCCGCGGTCCGGACGACCTAGGCCGTCGAGAGCGCCCCGCGGCGCCCCGAAAGGCCCCCATGTCCTCCGCTTCACCCGCTCCTTCCGGCTCGTCTCCTTCTCATCCTGCTTCCGTCGGCGCCTCCTCTTCCGCCCTTCCGTCCCCCGCGTCGCTCGCGCCGGTCGTGTCCGTGCTCCGGGCGGCCGGCTGCGTGTTCGCCGAGGACGAGGCCCGGCTGCTCGTCTCCGCCGCCCGGACACCCGACGAGCTCGCCGCCCTGGTGGAGCGCCGGGTGGCCGGCCTCCCGCTCGAACACGTGCTGGGCTGGGCCGAGTTCTGCGGCCTGCGGATCGCCGTCGGGCCGGGGGTCTTCGTCCCGCGCCGCCGTACGGAGTTCCTCGCCCGCGAGGCCGTCGCGCTCGGGCGCGCGCTGGGCCGGCCCGGCGCCGTCGTCGTCGACCTGTGCTGCGGCTCCGGCGCGGTGGGCGCCGTCCTGGCCGCCACGCTCGACCGGCCCGTGCTGCACGCGGTCGACATCGACCCGGCGGCGGTCGCCTGCGCCCGCCGCAACCTCGCCGCGGCGGACGGCCGCGTCCACGTCCACGAGGGCGACCTCTACACCCCCCTTCCCGCGGAGCTGCGCGGCCGCGTCGACGTCCTGGTCGCCAACGTGCCCTACGTCCCCAGCGAAGCCGTCGCCCTCCTCCCCCCGGAGGCCCGTGACCACGAGCCCCGCGTCGCCCTCGACGGCGGGGCCGACGGCCTCGACGTCCTCCGCCGGGTCGCGGCCGCGGCGCCCGCGTGGCTCGCGCCGGGCGGCCGCCTCCTCTTCGAGACCGGTGAGGAGCAGGCCCCGGACGCCGTAGCCGCGGTCGCCCAGGCCGGGCTGGAGGCGCGGGTGGCCGTGTCGGAGGAGCTGTACGCGACGGTCGTGATCGCCTCGGCCCCCGTGGTGTAGCCCGCCGGGACCCGCGCCCGTCGGCCGGACCCCGTGCCCGCCCGAAATCCTCGCCGTGGGTGAAACCTCGGTTCCTCCGTGTGAATCAACGCCTTATTGGGTGACGCAGGCCACATGGCCTGCGTCACCCAATGGGCGATTTGTCCGGGTCTGCGTGTGACGTGGCCGATATGACGTGCGCCACTTTCGGGGCCCCTTAGTAGAAGCCGCCCCGGAATCCCCTTCCCGCGCCTGAGCGGCGGGACTTTCGTCCCTGGTCCCACAACTAATCCCGTTAGTAATAGGGGTGCATTGACCCCGGGATTTAAGTCGGCCAACAATTCATGGCGTACCCCACGGAAGAGGAATTACTCGAATGCAGATCTCCGCTATGTCGAAGCTCAACCGCGTCGCCAAGGCCAAGAAGATCTCCCTCGGCTGCGCCGCTGCCGGCGTCGCCGTCGTCGCCGGTGGCGTGGCCATGGCCCCCACCGCCTCCGCCGCCCCCATGGCGCAGTCGGGCTCCGTCAACACGTGGATCAACGAGTCCCTGAAGGTGATGCGTGCCAACGGCATCCCGGGCACGTACAACGGGATCTACAAGAACCTGATGCGTGAGTCCTCCGGCAACCCGAGCGCCATCAACGGCTGGGACTCGAACGCGGCCAAGGGAATTCCCTCGAAGGGTCTGATGCAGGTGATCGACCCGACCTTCAAGGCCTACCACGTCCCCGGTACCTCGTGGAACATCTACGACCCGGTCGCCAACATCACCGCCGCCTGCAACTATGCGGCCCACGTCTACGGCACGATCGACAACGTCAACTCGGCGTACTGATCGCCCGCGCGCGACGCTTTCCGCGCGACGCTTTCCCTGGGGACGCCCCCGGCAGCAATGGCTGCCCGGGGGCTTCCCCCTTTTCGCGTTCCCGGATTCCACGCGCTTTTCCGGGCACGGTTCCGCCCCGGCTTTTCCTCCCCGGACCTGGACAGACGAACCGTGCTGGTCCACGCTGTCCGACCATGACCGTCGCCCCTGACCGCCCGGCCGAGGCCGAGGCCCTGCACGCCGCCGCCGAGGACATAGCCGCCCTGCTCCGCGGGTGCCCGGACACCTCGGTGCCGATCCCCGGTGCCGAGTGGACGGTCGGGGAGGCCGCGGCGCACCTGGTGCTCGCAGGCGAACTCCTGGCCGCCCTGGCCGAGGGTCGCGAGCAGCCGTACGGCGACGGCACCCCCGGCAGCCTCGCCGCCGCGAACGCCGCGTCCCTCGACGCCTTCCCCGAACGCGACGGCGCGATCCTGGCCGACGGGATCGTGCGGCACGCCCGCGCGTTCACCGACGCGGCCGCGACCCGCGCGCCCGGCATGCCGGTGGTCACCCCGCTCGGCCCCATGGACCTGGCCACGCTCGGCTCGTACCTGCTCACCCACATGCTCGGCCACGGCTACGACATCGCGGTCGCCCTGCGCCGTCCCCACATGATCGACCGCGAGCGCGTCGCCCGCTGCATGCCCTTCCTCAAGGCGGCCATGCCCCGGGTCGTCGACGCGCGGGCGGCGGCCGGATTCTCCGCCTGCTACGCGCTGCGCGTCCCGGGGATCACACGCTTCGCCGTGACCTTCACCGACGGTGCGGCCGAGCTCGCGGACGAGCCGCCGCGCCGACCCGACTGCACCATCACCACCGAGCCGGTCACCTTCTTCCTGATCGCGCTCGGTCGCCGGGGCGCCACCGCCGCCATGGCCCGCGGCAAGATCGCCGCCTGGGGCCGCCGCCCCTGGCTCGCCCCCCGCTTCCCCACCCTCTTCACCGCTCCCTAGTCCCGGTCCGGCCCCGGCCAGTCGCCGGGGAGGGTGTACGTCCAGCCCGGCTGCCAGACAAACGGCGCCAGGACGCTCTCCGTCAGGGGGACCCCGCCCAGCAGGCAGGCCAGGGCCCAGCGGTTGGCGGAGTGGGCGATCAGCAGGACGCGCCGGCCGTCCCACTGCCGGGCCAGGTCGTGCAGGAGCGCGTCGGTGGCGGCGAGCACCTGCCGGTAGCTCTGGCCGCCGCCGGGGAACGGCTCGTCGACGCGCCGCAGGCGCTGGTCCGCGACGAGGCGGACCGGGCGTCCGTTCAGCGCGCCGTAGTCGCACTCGCGCAGCCGGGGGTCCTGGTGGACCGGCGGCCGCCCGTCGGGGAAGGCGAGGGCCGCGGTCTCCACGGCACGGTGCAGGTCGGAGGTGTACACCGCCGCGATGTCCTGGCCGCGGCGGCGTTCGCCCAGCTCCCTCGCCTGCCGGCGGCCGCGCTCCGACAGCCGGCCGGGCAGCCGGCCGGTGGCGATGCCCGCCTCGTTGTCGGTGGTCGTGGCGTGCGTCTCGTAGATCAGCTCCACAGCCATCGGGGCCTCCCCGGGGTCGGGTGCGTCAGAGGGTGGCGGTGGCCCGGAAGGTGCGCCGGTAGGCCAGTGGGGAGACGCCGATGGCGGCGTGGAGGTGCTGCCGCAGGGACGTCGCGGTGGCGAAGCCCACCTCGCCGGCGATGCGGTCGACCGGGAGGTCGCTGGACTCCAGCAGGTGCCGGGCCCGGGCGACCCGCTGCTGGATGAGCCACTTGCCCGGGCTCGTGCCGACCTCGTCCCGGAAGCGCCGGGCGAAGGTCCGCAGGCTCATCCGCGCGTGGTCCGCGAGGTCGTTCAGGGTGAGCGGCAGGTCGAGGTGCTCCAGCGCCCACTGCCGGGTCGCCGCGGTGCCGGCGTCCGCGGTCTCCGGCACGGGCTGGTCGATGTACTGCGCCTGGCCGCCGTCCCGCCAGGGCGGCACCACGCAGCAGCGGGCCACGAAGTTGGCCACCGCGCTGCCGTGGTCCTCGCGCACCAGGTGCAGGCAGACGTCCACGCCGGACGCGGCCCCGGCGGAGGTGAGGACGTCGCCGTCGTCGACGAAGAGCACGTCCGCGTCGAGCGCCACACCGGGGAACATCCGCCGGAAGCGTTCGGCCAGCGCCCAGTGGGTGGTGGCGGGGCGGCCGTCGAGGAGACCCGCGGCGGCGAGCGCGAAGGCCGCCGTGCAGATGGAGACGATGCGGGTGCCCGGCCGGATCGTGCCGAGCGCGGCCGCGACCGGGGCGGGGAGCTCGGCGGTGATCCGCGACTGGTCGTACGGCGGGATCACGACGGTGTCGGCGGTGGCCAGCACCTCGGGGCCGTTCTCGACGGCGACCGAGAAGTCGGAGTCCGTGCGCACCGGGCCCCCGTCGACGGTGCAGGTCAGCACCTCGTAGCGGCCCCCGGCGGAGCCGAAGACGCGGTTGGGGATGCCCAGCTCGAAGGGGTAGACGCCGTCAAGGGCGAGGACGACCACACGATGCATGGCACGATCTTATCGGAGGATGGCAATCAGGCCATTTCCCCGCGCCCGCGCGGTCGGCAGGCTGGGGTCCATGACCGAAACACCCCGCACCATGCGCGCGATCACCCAGGACGTCCTCGGCGGACCCGAGGTACTGCGGGAGGCGGAGCTGGAGCGCCCCACCCCCGGCGTCGGGCAGCTGCTCGTCCGCGTCCACGCCGCCGGGCTCAACCCGACCGACACCAAGCACCGGCAGACCGGGCTCTTCCTCGGCGGCCCGCCGCCCGTCCTCGGCTGGGACGTCTCCGGCGTCGTCGAGGAGACCGGGCTGGGAGTGGCCCTCTTCCAGCCCGGCGACGAGGTCTTCGGCATGCTCCCCTACCCGCACGGCGTCGGCTCCCACGCCGAGTACGTCACCGGGCCCGCCCGCGCCTTCGCCCGGAAGCCGTCCGGCATGAGCCACGTGGAGGCCGCCGCGGTCCCGCTGGTCGCGCTCACCGCCTGGCAGGCCCTCGTCGACGTCGCCGCCGTCCGCCCCGGGCAGCGCGTGCTCGTCCACGCCGCCGCGGGAGGCGTCGGCCACGTCGCCGTACAGATCGCCAAGTCCCGCGGCGCGTACGTCATCGGCACCGCGAGCGCCGCCAAGCACGACTTCCTGCGCGGCCTCGGCGCCGACGAACTGATCGACTACCGCACGGCCGACTACGCCGAGGCCGTCCGCGACGTGGACGTCGTCCTCGACCCCCTCGGCGGTGCCGAGTCCCTCCGCTCCCTGCTCACCCTGCGCGAGGGCGGGCTGCTCGTCACCATCCTCCCGATCGGCCTGTCCGAACTCCTTGCGGAGGCCGGCCGCCTGGGCGTGCGTGCCACCGGCATGATCGTCGAGGCCGACCACGCCGGCATGACCGCGATCGCCCGCCTGGTCGAGGAGGGCGCCCTGCGCGTCACGGTCGCCGACACCTTCCCCCTGTCCGAGGCCGCGAAGGCCCACGCCGCCCTGGAGACGGGACGTACGACCGGGAAGCTGGTCCTCACGGTGCGCTGACGTTCCCGGGCCCGCGAGCCGTACGGGCACCGGGGCAGGGCTCGAACCTGCGTCCACCCGGTCCCGAGCCGGGCGCTCCACCGCTGAGCTTCCCGGTGCCCGTACGGCCCCCGACGAGGGCAGGGCTCGAACCTGCGTCCAACCGGTTAAGAGCCGGCCGCTCCACCGCTGAGCTTCCCCGTCGGTGCCCCGATCCTGGCCGCCACGGCGGCCGGGCGTCAACGCAATTGGGCGTCGAGGTCCGCCGCCGCCGGGCGGAGCGGACGTCCGGAGAAGAAGCCCGCCGACCGCAGCACGCCGGCCAGTACCGGGTCGCCGATCTCCACCCCGTGCACGAGCTCCGGCGTGGGCCGGAAGGGCACCGGGGCGGCCGCCGGCCGCGGTTGCGTCCAGCCGCCCGCGACGGGATCGACGCCGTGCCGCCGGCACACCTCCTCCACCAGCGACCGCGGGCACTCCGCCTCGCCGCGCAGCACCTGCCAGGGCAGCGGCAGTTCGGCCCACACGCCGGTGTCCGGGTGCAGTCCCCCACCGGTCTGCCGGTGCCAGGCGGCCACGTCGGCGGCGACCAGGAGCAGGACCTTGCCGGGGCAGAACCGGTCGGCGACCTCCTCGGCGGCCATGGCCCGCAGGAGCGAGAACCAGTGGGCCCGGGCCTTGGTCCAGGCCCGGGCGGTCTGGTTCCAGGTGGTCGAGTCGTCGCCGCGGCGCACGACCATCGTCGTCCGGTCCAGGGGCTGCCGCCGCCATGCGGCCTCGAGCAGCTCGGCCACGTCCAGCAGGAAGCGGTACCAGATCCCGAGCAGCCGTCCCCGCTGCCCGTCGTCGAGGTGGCCGAGCACCTCTGCGGTGGGGTGGACGTGCGCGACGGCGTACCAGTTGGTGCGGTGCGGCCGTCGGCGCAGCTCCTCGAACAGGGCGTCCGCCACCTCGTCGTACGGGGGCTGCTGGCCCGAGACCGTGAACTCGCTGCGCAGGTTGGCGCGGGCGGTGAGGTAGGCCACGAAGGCCGCGGTCGGGGTGTCGGCCGCGAACTCCTCGTAGCCCAGCCGGGAGGCGAGTCCGCTCCTGCCGACCAGCGTCACCTCCCGCTTGCGCTGCTCGACCAGGATGCGCGCCAGCTTGGCCTCCATACGGCGCAGCAGCCGGAACCGCTTGTTGTACTGCCGCTTTGACATCTCCCCGAGCCCCGCGTCCGCGCGCCCGGCCCGGTCGAGGCGGTCGGTGAGGAAGTCGTTCGCCCCGAACCGCTTGGCGATCCGCTGGCCGGCCGCCCGGATCGCCGTCTCCACCTGCGCCGGATCGTCCCCGGACGCCCCGGCCGGCTCCGGCAGCCCCGGGAACAGCTCCGCGGCACGGGCCAGCTGGCGCTGGGCCCCGACGGGCCGGGCGAAGTCCTCCAGCATCGAGGTGTAGCCGTGCCACAACGTGTTCAGCGAGCCGCTCGCCGCCTTCTCCAGCGCGCGCCGGGTACGGCGAGCGGGCCGTCGGCCGTCGCCGTCGAGCAGCCGGAGGGCGAGATGGGCGATGTCCTCGGGGCGCTTGCGCCGGTCGAGGGACGCATACAACTCCCGCAGGACCGAGGTGTTCTGGGACATGTGCCCAGGCTGGCGCACGCGGCGGGGAGGGCACCACCGGTTAATGCCGACGATCGTCAACTTTCGGTTGACGATGAACCATCGTCAACCTATCGTTGACGCATGACGCAGCAGATCCGGCTCGACGATCTGATCGCAGCCATCAAGAAGACCCACCCCGACGCCCTCGACCAGCTCTCGGACGCCGTCATCGCCGCCGAGCACCTGGGGGAGGTCGCCGACCACCTCATCGGGCACTTCGTCGACCAGGCCCGGCGGTCCGGCGCCTCCTGGACCGACATCGGCAAGAGCATGGGCGTGACCAAGCAGGCCGCCCAGAAGCGCTTCGTCCCCAAGGACCTCGGCTTCCCCGACCTGGACCCCTCGCAGGGCTTCTCGCGCTTCACCCCGCGCGCCCGCAAGGTCGTCATGGCCGCCCACACCGAGGCCAAGACCGCCCACAACCCCGAGGTCCGCCCCGAGCACCTCGCCCTCGGGCTGCTGAGCGAGCCCCAGGCCCTCGCCGCACTCGCCATGGCGGCCCAGGGGGTCACCCCCGACGCCGCCCGCACCACCCTCACCGCGGCCCTCCCCCCGGCCGTGGACGAGGTCCCCGAGCTCGTCCCGTACGACCTCGCCTCCCGCAAGGTCCTCGAACTCACCTTCCGCGAGGCCCTCCGCCTGGGCCACAACTACATCGGCACCGAGCACCTCCTGCTCGCCCTCCTCGAACTCGAGGCGGGCGACGGCCCGCTGACCTCCCTCGGCCTCGACAAGGCCACCACCGAGCGCCACGTCGTCGCGGCACTGGCCGAGATCGTGGGCGGCACGCAGCAGGAGGGCTGAGCGGTGTCCCGGGCGGGGCGTGGTTCCATGAGGGGCCATCACGGTCCCACCCGGGAGGAACGGAACCCTGAACACCACGATCGCGGAGGCGCTGTCCGTCGCGCTGCTGCTCCTCGTGCTCGCCGGGGCGGTGATCCGGCCGTTCGGTCTTCCGGAGGCGGTGATCGCCGTCCCGGCCGCGGCGGTGGCCGTGGGGAGCGGGGCGATCCCGCTGGAGCACGCGCGGGAGGAGGCGGCGCGGCTGGGGCCGGTGATCGGGTTCCTGGCGGCGGTGCTGGTGCTGGCGAGGCTCTGCGACGAGGAGGGGCTGTTCCGGGCCGGCGGGGCGTGGATGGCCCGGGTGGCCGCGGGGCGGCCGCGGCGGTTGCTCGGGGCGGTGTTCGCGCTGGCGTCGGCGGTGACGGCGGCGCTGAGCCTGGACGCCACCGTGGTGCTGCTGACCCCGGTGGTGTTCGCGACCGCCGCCCGGCTGGAGGTACGGCCGAAGCCGCACGTGTACGCGTGCACCCACCTGTCCAACACCGCCTCGCTGCTGCTGCCGGTCTCGAACCTGACGAACCTGCTGGCGTTCGCGGCCAGCGGGCTGAGCTTCACCCGCTTCGCCGCGCTGATGGTGCTGCCGTGGCTGGTGGCGATCGCCGTGGAGTACGTCGTCTTCCGTCGCTGGTTCCGCGCCGACCTGGAGGCCGCCGTCGCGGTCCCGGACGGCGCCGAGGTGCCTCCGCTGCCGGTGTTCGCGCTGGTCACGGTGGTCTGCACACTGGCGGGGTTCGTGATCACCCCGGCGCTCGGCATCGATCCGGCGTGGGCGGCCGCGGCCGGGGCGCTGGTGCTGGCCGTACGGGCGGTGGCGCGGCGGCGGATGACGGTGCGCGCCGTGGCGGGGGCGGCCGGGGTGCCGTTCCTGGCGTTCGTGCTGGCGCTGGGCGTGGTGGTGCGGGCGGTGGTCGACAACGGGCTCGCCGGCGCGCTGGGCCGGATCGTGCCCGGGGGCACCGGGCTGGCGGCCCTGCTCGGCGTCGCGGCGCTGGCCGCCGTCCTGGCCAACGTGATCAACAACCTGCCCGCCGTGCTGGTCCTGCTGCCGCTGACCGCGCCCGCCGGGCCCGGCGCGGTCCTCGCCGTCCTGCTCGGGGTGAACATCGGCCCCAACCTGACCTATGCGGGATCCCTGGCGACCCTGCTGTGGCGGCGTATCGTGCACCAGCACGAACATGACGTGGACCTGAAGGAGTTCACCGTCCTCGGCCTGCTCACCGTGCCTGCGGCGCTGGGCCTTGCGGTGGTGGCACTGTGGGGTTCGCTGCACGTCCTCGGAGGCTGATGTCCGTGATCGTGACCGCCTGGATCGCCGAAGGAACCTGGCCCGCCTGCGTCGACGCCGTCCGCGTCCACGCGCCGGAGGCCGCCGACGTCGTCCTGCTGCACGTCAGCGGCCCCGACGTCCCCGGTCTGGCGCATGCCGCCTACGCCGGGCTGCTGGGCCGCGGGCACCCGGAGAACGATCCGGGCACCCGGCTGGAGGGCCTCGGCGCCGACTCCGCGGGACGGCTGCTGGACGCCGCCGCCCGGCGCCTGGGCCGTCCGTGCCGCCGGGAGGAGCGGTCGGGGCGGGTGGAGCGGGAGGTGGTCGCCGCCGCGGCCGGGACCGATCTGCTGGTGATGGCCCGTGACGGCGACCTCGTACGGCTCGGGCCGCGGAGCCTGGGCCCGGCGGCGCGCTTCGTTGTGGACCACGCGCCCTGCCCGGTCCTGCTGGTGTGGCCCGCGGCCGCGCCGGACGTGGCGACCCTTCCCCCGCCCCCGCCCCACTGACCCGGGCTCAGCCCGTGGCGCCGGGCAGCTGCTTGATGCCGTCGACGACGGAGCGGGTCAGCACCGCGGTGGTGAAGACGACCGTGCCGCGCGGCATGACCGCGTCCGGGTCCCGCTCGGCCTGGACGGTGCGCTCGCCGAGGAAGACGTGGGTCTTCGGGTCGAAGATCCACTCGGTGCGCTGGCCGCTGGTCTCGTCCAGCCGGGCCACCGCGACCCCGTGCCGCCCGGTGGCGTCCACGGCGTCGTCCACGGCGACCACGCCGGGGATCTTGGCGGCGGCCTTGTAGAGCGCGGTGGTCAGCCCGGCCGGCGGGTAGCTCTCGCCCAGCAGGTCGCCGATGGTGGTGAAGGCCTCCTGGTCGGGGCCGTTGCCCATGCCCTTCGTCTCCTTGTAGATCTTGGCCAGGAGCACGTCGGGGTCGGTGGGCAGGGTGGTGAGGTAGTCGTAGCTCGGCGCGTTCAGGGTCGGCTCGGGCACGTTGCCCTGCTCGTCGGTGCCCGCCAGGGTGATGCCCTCCGGGCCGGTGGTGCCGGGCTCGATCAGCCAGCCGTCCCGGCCGTCGCGGGACTCCCAGACCTGGCGCTGGTGCAGCGGGGTGCCGGCCAGGCTCGTCGTGCCGTGCACGTGCCGCACGACGGTGCCGGCCGACTTCGACTCGATGTAGACGTACTGGCCGTCCCCCACCGGCGCGGCGGGCGACTCGGCGGCGGCCAGCGAGACGGTGTCCAGCAGGCGGGCGGCGCCCTCGGGGTCCGCGGCGCCGAGGCGGGTGGTCAGGGCGGGGCCCGCGGCGGAGGTGCCGGAGCCGCCGCCCGGGCCGCTGCCCTCAGCACCGCCGAACACGAACAGGCCGGTCGCCAGGGCCCCGGCCAGCACGCCGGCGGTCAGCGGGACGAGGACCATGCGGCGCAGGAAGGGGTTGCGGCGCGCGGCCGGACGGGCGGCGGTGGCGGTGTCGGCGGTCGTGGCGGTGGACGGCTCGGTGCCCGTGCCGAGGTCCTCGTGGATCCGGGTCATCAGACGCTCCTTGTGCAACTGGTGACGGTCCGCCGGCAGGTCCCGCTCCACGCGCGGCAGGAGACGGGCGGTCTCCTCCCATTCCGAGGGATGGGCGTTCATCGGATTCCTTCCTGTGCGGGCCGGACCGCGTTCGCGCGGTCCCCTTCTGTCTGTCTGCGGCGGGCGGCGGGTTCCATCTCCGCGTCGGCGAGCTTGCGCAGTCTCGTGCGGGCCCGGGACAGCCGGGACCGCACGGTGCCGACCGGGATGCCGAGGGCCTCGGCGGCCTCGGCGTACTCCAGGCCCTCCCACAGGCACAGCGTCAGCACCTCGCGCTCGGGACGGCGCAGCCGGGCGAGGGCGGTGAGGACGGCGGAGATGCGGCGCCGGTCGTCGACCCGGCCTGCCACGAGGTCGGCGTGGTCGGGCACTTCGAGCGCGGCGGTCCCGGCCTGGGCGCCGGCGGCGACCACGGCCCGGTAACGGCGGTTGCTGCGGCAGTGGTTGCGCGCGACGTTCGTGGCGACGCCCAGCAGCCACGGCCGCAGCGAATCCCCTTCGGGGTCGACGCGCCCACGCAGCCGCCAGGCCTCCAGGAAGGTGGCCGACATCACGTCCTCGGCGACCGACCAGTCGGCGGTCAGCCGGAAGGCGTGGTTGTAGACGGTACGGGCGTACGCGTCGAACAGTTCCGCGAAGGCGGCGGGGTCCCCGTCCCGTACCCGGGTCCGTACATGAGTGGTCACTTCTGTCGGCTGTCCGTCCGTCCGCCGCGGGTTCCCGTGACCTGCGTCACGCGGCGACGCCGTCGGGTGCCGCGGGCGCGAAGGGCATGAGCTCGTCCTGGCCGGGCCGCACCACCCCGAAGGTGCTCTCGGGGACCTCGTGCCACGCGTCCGGCACGTCGCCCAGGGGCTCGGACACCACGAGCCGGGTCTGCGCCGACACGCCCTGCAGGAACCACAGGTCCGGGTGGAGCTCCCGCAGCGTGTCCACCTTGCTGCTGTAGAACAGCGAACGCGACGCGTGCTCGCTGGAGTAGCGGAAGGCCCACAGGCTCTCCCCGTCGCTGACCGCCAGCGTCATCTGGACGGGGAACTCGACCCCGTGCTCATGACCGGTCCGCTCCACCAGCCCGGCCATCCGCGACACGGCGCCGGGCACGTCCTGGTCGAGACCGAAGGTGAGCGCGAGGAAGAACATCACCTCGGAGTCCGTCGAGCCCTCGATGGAGGAGAACAGCGCCGGGTCGACGGCGAGCGAGAGGTCGCGGCGCAGCCGGTGGAAGTCGGTGATCGCGCCGTTGTGCATCCACAGCCAGCGGCCGTGCCGGAAGGGGTGGCAGTTGGTCTGCTGGATCGCGGTGCCGGTGGAGGCCCGTACGTGGGCGAAGAACAGCGGCGAGGTGACGTGGCGCGAGATCTCCCGCAGGTTGCGGTTGTTCCACGCGGGCCCGATGTCCCGGATGACCGCCGGGGTCTCCAGGTCCGTGGCGTACCAGCCGATGCCGAAGCCGTCCCCGTTGGTCGTCTCGACCCCCATCCGGGAGTGCAGGCTCTGGTCGATCAGCGAGTGCCGCGGTTTGTAGAGGATGTTGTCGAGCAGCATGGGCGTGCCCGAGTAGGCGAGCCACCGGCACATGGTGCACCCTTCCCTTCCTCGTCTCCTCGTCCGCCGTCCCCGGGCCTCCGCCGTCCCCGGGCGTCCGGCCGTCCTCAGGCGTCGGCCAGGGCGACCTCCGCCCAGATCGTCTTGCCCTCCTGGGTGTGACGCGTCCCCCAGCGTTCGGTGACCTGCGCCACCAGCAGCAGTCCGCGGCCGCCCTCGTCGAAGACCCGGGCCCGGCGCAGGTGCGGCGCGGTGCCGCTGCCGTCGGAGACCTCGACGATGAGCGTGGAGTTGTGGATGACGCGCAGCCCGATGGGCGGGGTTCCGTACCGGATGGCGTTGGTGACGAGTTCGCTGACCACCAGCTCCGCGGTGTACGTGATGTCCTCCATCCCCCACTCGGCCAGCCGGCGGGTGACCTCGGCGCGGACGCCGGCCACCGCAGCGGGCTCGGCGGGCACCTCCCAGCTGACGACCTGGGAGGCGTCCAGCACCTTGGTGCGGGCGACGACCAGGGCGACGTCGTCGTCCGGGGGTTCGGGGACGAGGGTCACCAGGCTCTCGCAGACGGACTCCAGGGAGCGGGCGGGCCGGGTGAGCGCGTGGCGGAGCCCGGCCATGCCCGTGTCGACGTCCCGGTCGGCGGTGGCGATGAGGCCGTTGGTGTAGAGCACGAGGAGGCTGTCCGGGTCGAGTGCGCACTCGACGGTCTCGAAGGGCAGCCCGCCCAGCCCGAGCGGTGGTCCGGGCGGCAGGTCGAGGAAGTGCGCGCCGCCGTCCGGCGCGGTCAGCACCGGCGGGGGGTGGCCCGCGCTGGCGGCGGTGCACATCCGTGAGACCGGGTCGTAGACCAGGTACAGGCAGGTGGCGACGAGGTCGGTGACGAGGTTCTCGCCGTCGCCCTCGGTGACCTCCTCCCCGGCGAGGTGGGCGACCAGGTCGTCGAGGTGCACGAGCAGCTCGTCGGGCGGCAGGTCGACGTCGGCGAGGGTCCGCACGGCCGTCCGCAGCCGTCCCATGGTGGCGGAGGCGCGCAGCCCGTGGCCGACCACGTCGCCCACCACGAGCGCGACCCGGGCCCCGGACAGCGGGATCACGTCGAACCAGTCGCCGCCCACGCCCGCGCCGCTGCCCGCGGGCAGGTAGCGCGAGGCGACCTCCACCGCCTCCTGCCGGCCGAGCCGCTGCGGCAGCAGGCTGCGCTGGAGGGCCAGGGCGGTGGTGCGTTCGCGGGTGTAGCGGCGGGCGTTGTCGACGGCGACCGCCGCCCGGGCGCCGATCTCCTCGGCGACCTGCAGGTCGTCCTCGTCGAAGGGGTCGGGTCTGCGGTGCCGGGCGAGCACGGCGACACCGAGCGTGATGCCGCGGGCCCGCAGCGGGATGACCATCACCGAGTGGATCCCGTGCCGCCGCAGCATCCGGGCGCGCCCCGGATCGCCCGCGGCCCAGACGTCGATGGCCCGGTCCACGGTGCCGTGCAGCGAGGCGCGGCCGGTGACGAGGGAGCGGGCGGGCGGGGAGTCCGCAGGGTAGTGGTCCAGTTCCCCGGTCGCGGTCACCGACTCGGGCATGCCGGGCAGGACGGACTGCTGGGCGGCGCGGCGGAGGGCGACGCCGGGGTCGCCGGCCTTCGGCTCCACCCCGTGGAACAGCGGGTCGAGCAGGTCGACGGTCGCGAAGTCGGCGAGGTTGCCCACCACGACGTCGGCCATCTCCTGGGCGGTGCGGCCCACGTCCAGCGTGCTGCCGATCCGGGTGCTGACCTCGTTGAGCAGGGCCAGCCGCTCCCGCGCCAGGTACTGCTCGGTGGTGTCGACGCCGGTGAGCTGGACGCGGGGGGTGCGCCGCAGTGGATCGGCGAGCGGGGAGAGCGTGACCGACCAGGTGCGCGGCGCCGGTGCCGTCCGTGAGCGGATGCGCAGGTGCAGGTCGTGGGACTCACCGGTGGCCAGGACGTGCCGCACGCCCTCCTCGACGGCCTCGCCCGCGCTGCCGGGCAGGAACTCCGAGGGGCGTCTGCCCCGCATCTGCTCCTCGGTGCGTCCGGTCTCGCGCTGCATGCCCTTGCTGGTGCGCAGGGTCCGCAGCTCGTTGTCGAAGATCGCCATGGGCAGGGTGGACTGGTCGAAGGCCTCCTCGACCACGCTGTCCACCACTCCCCAGTGCCGCCGGTCCACCGGGGAGACCACGACGAGCCGCTGCGGCCGGCCGCGCCCGTCCAGCGACGGGTAGACCCGCACGGAAACGTCCAGGTGGCGCCCGTCCCGGCGGCGCAGCACCGATCTGCCGCCCCAGCCGAAGGGCATCGCGAGGAACCACTCGGTGGACCGGGCGGCGTCCGAGCCGAGCAGCCGGGCCGCGGGCTGCCCCACGACCTCGTCGTGTCCGTACCCGAGCAGCCGCTCGGCCTCGCTGCTCCAGCCGGTGACGATGCCGTGGGCGTCCACGACGGCCGTGGCGGGTACGGCCGGTTCGGGCCGGGGAGGGAGGCCGCCGTCGAAGTCGTCGTCGAGGCTGGAATCTCGCATCGCCATCCGTCGCCGTTCTCGCCCGTCCTCTCCCGGCCCCCTCCGGGAGGCGGCTGCCTGGGCCCTCCTCCACTTCTACCGCTCCTGGGGCGTGCCCGCAGGTCGGCGCCGGCCGGGTTCAGCGCGAGGCCGCGCCGGGCACGACGCCGCCGCAGCGTACGGGCGGGAGGGCGCCGTCGCCGCCGGCGAGGACGACCTCGGCGGTGCCCTCGTGGCCCTCGGCGTAGACGGCGGTGCAGACCACCTGGCGCACGGCGCCGTCCTTCAGGCGCCGCACGGGGAACGGCAGCGTGACCCGGACGGTGCCCCGGGACGACGTGACGTCCACCGGCCCGGCGGAGGCGGGCAGCCCGGTGCCGAGTCCCGCCGCGCGCTCCTCGGGGGCGGGGCCGTCCAGCAGCACCGTGAGGACCTTCGCGGCCGCCACCGGCGGGGCCTGCGCGTCGTCCTCGGTCGCGCGCAGGACGGGCGTCAGGTGTCCCTCGGGGGACAGGAAGAAGAGCGTCAGCCGGTCCGGTGTCCCGGGGAAGGCGTCGACGGTGGCCGGGCCTCCCGCCTCGACGACCCCGGACCCCGGGACCCCGCAGCCGGCCAGCAGGGCCGCCGCGGTGAGGAGCAGGACCGGGACGGGCCGGCGTCTCACGGTGCCGCCTCCGCGGCCGTACGGGGAGTGCCCAGCGGCATCCGCACGGTGAGGACGGCGCCGCCGTGCGGGCCGTTGGCGGCGCGGACCGTGCCGCCGTGCAGGCGGACGTTCTCCAGGGTGATGGCCAGGCCCAGTCCGCTGCCCGAGGAGCGGGTGCGGGCCGCGTCGGCCTTGTAGAAGCGGTCGAAGATGTGCGGCAGGACGTCCGGGGCGATGCCGGGACCGCTGTCGGAGACCTCGACGGCGAACCGCGCCTGCCCGCCGTCGGGTGCCTCGGTGTGCAGCCGCACCTGGACGGGGGCGCCGCCGTGGCGCAGCGCGTTCCCGACGAGGTTGGCGACCACGACGTCGAAGCGCCGCGGGTCGAGCCGGGCCCGGATGCCCGGGGGCAGTTCGGTGGCGACCTGCGCGGGATCCGTCCAGTGCCGGGTCGCCAGGGTCTTGCGGATGGTCTCGGCGACGTCGACCTCGTCGGCGTTGAGCTCGGCGGCCTTCGCGTCGAAGCGGGAGATCTCGATCAGGTCCTCGACCAGGGCGGCGAGCTTGCCGGTCTCGGCGCTGACGAGGCGGACGGCGGCGGCGGTGTCCGGCGCGAGCCGGTCGGCGTCCTCGTCGAGCACCTCGGTGACGGCGAGCATCCCGGCCAGCGGGGTGCGCAGTTCGTGCGAGACGTCGGAGGCGAAACGGCGGGCCCGGGCCTCGGCGCGGCGCAACTCGTCCACCGTCCGCTCCAGTTGCAGCGCCGAGTCGTTGAAGGTGTACGCGAGGTCGGCGAGTTCGTCGCTGCCCTTGACGGGGATGCGGGTGTCGAGCTCGCCGCGGCCCATGCGCTGCGCCGCCGTGCGCAGGTCGCGGACCGGGCGGAGCACGCTGCGGGCGGCGAGCAGGGCGGGGACGAGGGCGATGAGCAGCGCGGGCAGGGATCCGTCGCGGGCGGCGGTGAGCATCGCCCGGATGTCGTCCTCCTCCGTGGTCAGCGGCATCACGGCGTAGAGCACGAGCCCGCTGGCGCGGGCGGACAGCCCGGTCTTGAAGACGGTCGGCACGGCCATCGTCAGCCAGGGGGTGCCGTCCTTGTCGACCCGCTGGAAGACGCCCCGGGGACTGGCCAGCGCGGCGCGGCGCAGCTCGGGCGTGATGACGGTGGAGACGGGGCTGGTGCCGGAGGAGACCCGCATCGAGCCGTACTCGGCGAACACCACCCAGGTGTGCGGCTTGCCCTTGCGGGCGATGTCGCGCAGCACCTCCTGGAGGGCCAGGCGGTCCATCGGGAGGGTGGTGCCGACGGTGCCCGCCTGCTCGCGGAAGGAGGAGACGGCGGTGTCCTGGGCCTGTTCGAGGATGGCGTTGCGCGCCTCGCGGTACGTGAGGGCGGCGGTGGTGCCCGCGCTGACGGCCGCGACGAGCAGGAAGGCCAGCACCAGCCGGGTGCGCAGCCCGATCCGGGCCCTCCAGCGGATCACCGGCGGCTCACAGCGGCCCGAAGCGGTAGCCGAAGCCGCGCAGCGTCTGTATGTAGCGGGGGTCGCCGGGCACGTCCTCGATCTTGTTGCGCAGCCGCCGGACGCAGGCGTCGACCAGCCGGGCGTCCGCGTGGTAGCTGTGCTCCCACACGTGCTCCAGCAACTGCTGTCGGCTGAAGACCTGTTCGGGCGCGGCGGTCAGGAACAGCAGCAGCTTCAGCTCGGAGGGTGCGAGCGCCAGCCGCTGCCCGGACTTGGCGACGCCGAGTCCGGCCCGGTCGACGGCGAGGTCGCCGTGGAACTCGACGGCCGGGCGGCCCCCCGGCTCCTCGATGCGGCGCAGCACGGCGCGGATGCGGGCCTCGATCACCTCGGTGCGGGCGGGTTTGACGATGTAGTCGTCGGCCCCGGCCTCCAGCCCGACGACGACGTCGAAGTCGTCGCCGCGGGCGGTGAGCATGATGATCGGCAACTGGCTCGTCTCGCGCACCTGGCGGCAGACCTGGACGCCGTTCATGCCGGGCAGCATCAGGTCCAGCAGCAGCAGATCGGGCTGGAACTCGCCGACGGCGGCGAGCCCGGCCTCGCCGGTCGCGGCCGTCCGTACCTCGTGACCGCGACGGCGCAGGCCCAGTTCGACGCCTTCGCGCACGGAGGGGTCGTCTTCGATCAGAAGAACGCGTGGCATGACCGGAGTATCGCAACTCATCGTGCACCGCGCCGCAGTTTGCCGAGCAGGGTCCGCCGGGCGGCCTCGACCTCGGTCAGCCGCAGCGGGCGGGCCGCGGCCGCGAAGACCAGCACGACGGCGGCCGTGCCGGCCGCCACGGCGGCGAGCGGCCCCGGTGGCGCGGCGAGGCCGGCCGCGAGCCGGCCCAGGGCGGCGGCGGGCACCGCGACGAGCAGCAGCCGGGCCAGCGAGCCCGCGGTCGGCGACCGCCACGGCCCTGGGCCGCCCTCCGGCGCCGCCAGCCTGCGGTCCAGCACGGACGCGGTGACCGCCCATCCCGCGAAGAGCGCCACCGAGTACGCCGCCGCCATGCCGGTGACCGCCCAGCGCGCGGGCAGCAGCAGGTAGGCGGTGACGGACAGCCCCGCGTTGAGCCCGGAGATCACCAGGTTGAGCAGGAAGGGGGTACGGGTGTCGCCGAGCGCGTAGAAGGTGCGCGACAGCACGTACTGCCCGGAGAAGGCGACGAGGCCGGGGGCGAAGGCCACCAGCGCGTTCGCCATGACCGCGACGTCGGCGGCGTCGGTCCTGCCGTGCTCGAAGACCAGGGCCATCGCCGGTCCCGCGAGCGCCAGCAGCGCGCATGCGGCGGGCACCACCATCGCGGAGCTGCTGCGCAGCGCGTACGCGACGTCGCGGCGCACCCGCGCCGGGTCGCCGTCGGCCGCCGCCGCGCTCATCCGCGGCAGCAGGGCGGTGACCAGCGAGACCGTCACGATGCCGTGCGGCACGGCCCACAGCAGGTAGGCGTTGTTGTACGCGGTGAAGCCGGCGCCGCCGTCGATGCCGAGGGCCGCGGCGCGCTGTCCCGCGGACGTGGCGAGCCGGGTCACCACCCAGTAGGCGACCTGGTTGGTGAGCACCAGCAGCACCAGCCACCCGGCGGAACGCAGCGGCCGGGCCAGCCCGCTGCCCCGCCAGTCGAACCGCGGCCGCCAGCGGAAGCGTGCCGCCCGCAGCGAGGGCACCAGCGCCAGCGCCTGCACCGCGATGCCGGCCGTGGTGCCCCAGCCGAGCAGCGCGGTCTCACCGGCGGTCAGCCCGCCGCCGGTGCCGGCGGTGACCAGGTAGAGGCCGAAGACGGCGATGACGACGAGGTTGTTGAGGACGGGCGTCCACATCATCGCGCCGAACCGGCCCCGGGCGTTGAGCACTTGGCCGAGCAGCGTGAACAGGCCGAGGAAGAGGATCTGCGGCAGGCAGGAGCGCGCGAAGGCCACCGTGGTCGCCGCCTGCGCCCCGGTGTAGCCGGTGTACGCGGCCACGATCGCGGGCGCGGCGAGCACGGCCGCCGTCGTGATCAGCAGGAGTGCGACGGTGCACACGGTCAGCAGCCGGTCGGTGTAGGCGGCCCCGCCGTCCTCGTGTTCCTTGGCGGCCCTGACCAGTTCGGGCACGAACACCGCGTTGAGGGCGCCGCCCAGCAGCAGCATGTAGACGATCGTGGGCACCGAGTTGCCGACGGAGTAGCCGTCGGCGGCCAGGCCGACGCCGAGCGCCGCGGCGACGGTCGCGGACCGTACGAAGCCGGTCGCCCGCGAGACCACCGAACCCGCCGCCATGACGGCGCCGCTGCGCAGGACCGAGCCGGCGGCGGGAGCACCGGCCGGGGCGGCCGGCCCGTCGGCCGGGCGGGCCGCCGCGGGGGCGCTCACCGGCGCGCCATGTAGGCCTGGAACGCCCGGTAGAGCGTGTGGTTGGCGGTGCCGTCCAAGGCCGTCTCCCATTCCCCCAGGGTCTCGACGACCTGCCCGCCGGTGCCGAGCTTCCATCGGGTGAGGCCGAACGCCCGGTCCTCCGGGTCGAGTGTGGAGGGTACCCCGCGCATGTCGTACTCCAGTGCGCCCTGTTCGTGGGCGTCCCGCAGCATCCGCCACTGCAGGGCGTTGGAGGGGCGGACCTCGCGGCGGTGGTCCGCCGAGGCCCCCGTCTGGTACCAGACCCGCCGGCCCACGGTGATCATGGTGTGGGCGGCGAGCACCTCGCCCTGGTGGCGGGCGAGGTAGAGCTTCATCCGGCCCGGCTGCTCGGCGTTGAGGGCCGCGTACTGGCGCTGGTAGTACTCCAGCGAGCGGCCCAGCCGGAAGCCGTCGCGCTCCTCGGTGATCCGCAGCAGCCGGAAGAACTCGGGGAGGTCCGCCGCGCCGCCCACGGTCACCTCGACGCCCGACCTCCCCGCCCGCCGTATGTTGCGGCGCCACTCCTGGTTGAGTCCCGACCACAGGTCGTCGGCGCTGCGGCCGGCCAGCGGGACCCGGAAGACGTGGCGGGGCTGGGCGTCCGCGTCCCCGCCGCCGTCCGGGCCGTCGCCGCCGCAGCGCCGCCAGCCGCGGGCCCGCAGCCGCTCGGCCACGACCGTGCCGAGCGGGTCGACCTCGCACGCCAGGACGTCGGACAGGCGGCGGCCGAGGCCGGTCGCGGCCTTCAGCGCGGCGGCGTCCCAGCGGCGGTGGGCGGGCGAGGGGCCGATGCGCACGGCGAAGGCCCCGAGTCCGCGCAGGTGGCGCAGGAGCGGCGTCAGCCAGGCGTCGACGTCCGGGTCGGCCCAGTCGGCGACCGGCCCCTCGGGCAGGTAGGCGAAGGACTTCCGCGTCCCGGGTAACTGCCGCAGCAGCACCAGCGCGCCCCCGCGCAGTTCGCCGCGCCCGGCGCCGTCCCCGGCGCCCCAGCCGAGGAACCGGGGCCGCCATCCCGGCTTCACCAGCGCCCACGACGGGTACTGGAGGAAGCTCGGACCGAGCGCCGACCCGGTCCGGGACGCCAGGAACGAGCGGTACGTCTCCGCGCTGACCGGTCCGAGCCAGGCCTGCCGGGGGCCGCAGCCCGCCGTCACGAGCAGTGCCGACACTGCGCCTCCCTGAGGTGTGGTCGGGTGGGAACACAGGAAGGCTCACAGCCCTTCGTGACCGCCCCGAGCGGCGAATGTGACCGGACCATGACCGTTTCTCACCAGCTGCCGTCATACGGCTCCCAGGCGCTCCACCAGTGCTTTCCGCGGCCTAGAGTCCCCGGGGTCCGGCCGTTTCCCGGCCGTGCTCTCCCCGTCCTTCCCGGAGGTCTCCGTTGTCCCGGAAACGTGTGGGCCCGATACGCCGGCCCCGCCTGCGCACCGCCGCCGTCGCGGCCGCCCTGCTGTCCGCCGTGCTGACCGCCTGTTCGGGCAGTGCCCCGGCGGTGACTCACGCGGCCGGCGACGCGGGGCCGCCGAAGGAACGGGCGGCGACCGTCACCGTCACCCCGCACGGGGGGCGGGTCCGGGCCGGCGAGCCCGTCCGGGTCACCGCCGAGGGCGGCACCCTCACGACGGTCACCGTCGCCGGGCCGCACGGCAAGGGCGTGACCGGCACCCTGTCCGCGGACCACCGCACCTGGACCTCGGACCGCAACGTCGTGCCCGGCGCCTCGTACACCGTCGAGGCCGTGACCCGCACCCCGGGCGGGACCACCGGCACCAGCGAGTCCAGCTTCACCACGGCCGCCGCGGGAAAGGTCAACAAGGTGGACTGGCGGCCCGGCGACGGCACCACGGTCGGCGTGGCCCAGCCGGTCTCCCTCGTCTTCGACAACCCGGTGACCGACAAGGCCGCCGTGGAGAAGCAGCTCAAGGTGACCACCTCCGACGGCACCGAGGGCTCCTGGGGCTGGCTGAAGGACTACTCCGGCCGGGACCGCGTGGACTGGCGGCCCAGGCAGTACTGGCGGCCGGGCACCGAGGTCACCCTGGACGCCCGCCTGGACGGCACCGACTCCGGACCGGGCGGCGGCTGGTTCGTCCGCGACTACCGGGCCTCCTTCACCGTCGGCGCCCGGCAGGTGGTCAAGGTCGACCTCGACCGCAAGCGGCTCACCCTGCAGCGCGACGGCCGGACGGTCCGCACGGTCCCGGTCTCCGGCGGTACCCCCGGCCCGGACACGGGTTCGTGGCGCGGTACGGCGGTGGTGCTGGCGAAGGAGGGCACGGTCCGGATGAACTCCGAGACCGTCGGCCTCGGCGACGCCTACGACGAGACGGTCGAGGACTCGATCCGGCTGACCTGGTCCGGGATGTACGCGCACGCCGCCCCCTGGAACGCCGCGTTCTTCGGCCGGGCCAACCGCAGCCACGGCTGCGTCGGGATGAGCGACGCCGACGCGGACTGGCTGTACTCCCAGGTCCGGGTCGGCGACCCCTTCGAGATCACGGGGTCGGAGGCCAAGGGCACGGTCGCGCCGAACAACGGCTTCGGCGACTGGAACGTGGACTGGGAGCGGTGGCAGGAGAAGAGCGCGCTGCACTGACCCGCGTCCGGGGGCGCCGGGGACGGCCCGCGGTGGTTGCCTGGAAGGGGTGGCACCACCGCACCGCCGAGAGGAAGGCAGCGCCATGACCGGCTCCGGCTTCACCGCACAGTCCACCGCCGCCGAGGTCGCCGGCGGCATCGACCTCACCGGCCGCCGCGCCGTCGTCACCGGCGCGGCCTCCGGCATCGGCCTGGAGACCGCCCGTGCCCTGGCCGGCGCCGGTGCCGAGGTCACCCTCGCGGTACGGGACACCGCCGCCGGCGAACGGGCGGCCGCGGAGGTCGCGGGCGGCGGCGGGCGGGTCCTGGTCGCCCCCCTCGACCTCGCGGACCAGCGCTCGGTGGCGGCCTTCGCCGCCGCCTGGCACGGCCCCCTGGACGTCCTCGTCAACAACGCCGGGGTGATGATGACCCCGCAGACGCGCACGCCCGAGGGCTGGGAGCTGCAGTTCGCGACCAACCACCTCGGGCACTTCGCGCTCACCGTCCGCCTGCGCCCTGCCCTGGCCGCCGCGGGCCGCGCCCGCGTGGTCTCCCTCAGTTCGGTCGCCCACCTGCGCAGCCCCGTGCACTTCGACGACCTCCACTTCCGGGTCCGCCCGTACGACGCCGGCCTCGCCTACGCCCAGTCCAAGACGGCCAACGTCCTCTTCGCGGTGGAGGCCAGCCGGCGCTGGGCCGCGGACGGTGTGACCGTCAACGCCGTCCACCCGGGGGCGGTCCTGGGCACCAACCTGTCGCGGCACCTCACCCGCGAGGCCCTGGACGCCGCCGCCGCGTCCGGCGGTCACACCTTCAAGACCCCGCAACAGGGGGCCGCAACCGTCGTGTTCGTCGCCACCGCGCCCCGGCTGGAGTGCGTCGGGGGGCGTTACTTCGAGGACTGCGCCGAGGCGCACCGCCACATCCCCGGGACCTCGGGCGGAGTCGCCGACCACGCGCTGGACCCGGACGCGGCCGCGCTGCTGTGGCAGGTGTCCCTGGACGCCCTCGCGGCGGACGTGCGCGGCTGACCGCCACCGGCGAGGCGGGGACGGTCAGTGCGGGAAGGTCCGCGGCGGCCGTTGGCGCGGCAGTTCGTCGCGGAACTCCTCGACGACCGAGCTGATCTGCCGGGTGAGCTGCGTCCCCTCCAGCCGGTCGAGGTAGAGGTTGCGGGCGGCCAGGCCGACCGCGTCCACGCAGAAGTAGACCGCCATCAGCGGGTTGACGAACAGTTCGCTGTGCCGGGTGCGCTCGGTGAACCGCACGTTCCCGAAGTCGCCGCGCACCGCGGCCGCGACCGAACCGTGGACGATGCTCGGGTGGTCCGGGGGCGCCTCCTGGGCGTGCGCGACCGCCGCGAGGTAGAGCCGCCCCTCACGGCTGTCGCGGGGCAGTGAGAACGCGCCGAGGTACGCCCCGTCCCGCTCCAGGGCCGCCAGGTTCTCCAGCACCAGGGAGTGGTTCACCCCGTGGTACGCGTCGACGCCGAAGCCGAGGCAGGCCACCAGCCGCTGCGGGACGCCGGTGAGCCCGCCCACCGCGGCGGGGCTGGCCATGTCCTCCTCCGGCGTGCCGAGTCCGCTCTCGTCGCCGCGCATGAGGATGTCGGTGCCGCCGTCCACCAGCACGATCGCGTCGACCCCGCCGAGGTGGCCGATCAGCGCCCGGTACGCGGCGCGCAGCGGTTCGACGCCCGCGCGGCACAGCGCGTACACGGTCGAGGGCAGGCCCTGCGACTCCAGCCAGCGGGCGAGGGTCCGTTCGGGGAAGTAGTCGCCGCGCGCGGCCGTCGAGGGGCGCACGGCGGCGACGTCGTGGTCCAGCCAGACGCCCGGGTCCAGGCCGTACAGGTCCGCGAAGGAGAGGTTGGCCAGGTGCACCTCCTTGCCCGCCTCGCGCAGCGCGAGCGCGATCGGCAGCCCGGCGTAGACGTCGAAGCCGCCGCCGGCCCCGGCGACGAGGACCCGCCGCGCGTCGCGCAGCCGGGTGAACAGGGCGGGTTCGAGGAGGGAGAACACCGGGGGTGGTAGCAGCGGGCCGTGCGCCGGGACAGTGGGTTTCCGCTCCCGGGGCGGGCGTTGGCCCGCCGATCCCGGGGCCGTGTCGGTGCCCGCCCCTAGACTCGGCCGGATGGTGACGGAGACGGATATCGCACTCGCCGACGGGCGGACGCTGCACGTGTACGACACCGGGCCGGTCGGACCGGGCGGCGGGGAGGACGGCGCGGAGCTCGCCGTCCTGTGGCATCACGGCACGCCCAACATCGGCACGCCCCCCGAGCCGCTCTTCGCGGCGGCCGCCGGGCACGGCATCCGGTGGGTGGGCTACGACCGCCCGGGATACGGAGGTTCGACGCGCCGCCCGGGCCGGGACGTCGCCTCGGGCGCCGGTGACGCGGCGACCGTCGCCGACGCCCTGGGCATCGGCCGCTTCGCGGTCATGGGCCACTCCGGCGGCGGCCCGCACGCGCTGGCCTGCGCGGCCCTGCTGCCGGACCGCGTCCTGGCGGTGGTCAGCGGGTCCGGCCTGGCGCCGTTCGGTGCGGAGGGGCTCGACTGGTTCGCCGGGATGGGGCCGTCCGGCGCGGCGGAACTCGGCGCGGCGGTCCGGGGGCGGGCGGCGCTCGAGGCGCAGCTGGCCTCCGGCGACTTCGACCCCGAGCTGTTCACCCCCGGGGACCACGCCGCGCTGGCGGGTGCGTGGGGATGGCTGGGTGACGTCGCGGGCAAGGGGATCGAGAGCGACCAGGGCGGCATGGTCGACGACGACCTCGCCTATGTGGCGCCGTGGGGCTTCGACCCGGCGCGGGCCGCCGCGCCCGTCCTGGTCCTGCACGGCGAGGCGGACCGCATGGTGCCCGCCGGGCACGGCGTGTGGCTGTCCCGGCGGTGCCCGGACGCGGAGCTGTGGCTGCGGCCCGGCGAGGGGCACATCTCGGTGCTCGGCTCCGCCGCCGCCGCGCTGGACTGGCTCGCCGAGCGGTCCCGGCGCGGCTGAGCGCGCACCGGCGCCGTCCACAGGCTGTGGACGGCGCCGGGTGCGTACGGGAGGGCGGTCAGGGGGAGGGCCGGGACCCGTACGCGGTGAGGAAGCGGTCGCGGAAGGTGTCCATCCGCCAGACCGGGGCGTCGCGCGCGGGCTGCAGCCCGTCGGACCAGCCCCAGCCGTCCGTCCGGTCCAGCACGGCCTTGTCGTGCGCGACGATCGCGACGGGAACGTCGCTGGTCGCGTCGCTGCCGGTGACGACGGGGGAGGGCTGGTGGTCGCCGAGGAAGACGAGCACGGTGTCCTTGGTGCCGTACTTCGCCACGTACTGGACCAGGCTGTTCACGGAGTACTGGATGGAGTTGCCGTACTCGGTGCGGATGCTGGAGCGGTCCTTCCACACCTCGGCCGGGTCCTTGCCCTGCTCGCTGATCCCGTCGTAGACCGAGCCGTCGCCCACCCGGTCCCAGTCGATCATCTCGGGGATGGGCGCCCAGGGGCGGTGGCTCGACACCAGGATGATCTCCGTCATCAGCGGCTTGTCGTGCGGCTCGCCGTGCTCCAGCCGCTGGAAGGCCGACAGGCTGTACTGGTCGGGTACCGGCGCCCAGCTGAACTTCGGGCCCTGGTAGCCGAGGTCCCGGGAGTCGTAGACGTGGTCCAGGCCGTAGAACGCCCCCTCCGGCCAGGAGGCCGTGACCCCCGGCATGATGCCGACCGTGCGCCAGGCGCCGGTGCGCTTGAAGGCGTCCGTCAGCGTCAGCCGGTCGCTCGTGACGACCGAGCGGTAGCGCTGCTGGTTGGGCACCCACAGGCCGGACAGGAAGGTGGAGTGGGCGAACCAGCTCCCGCCGCCGTACGTGGGTGAGGTCAGCCAGCCGCTCCGGGAGGAGAACCCGGCGGCCTGCAGCCTGCGGGTCCCGTCCGCCAGCGCCGCGTCGACCCCGGGCGCGATCCTGGGGTCCTCGACAGCGCTGCGGCCGTAGCTCTCGACGAAGGCGAAGATGACGTCCTTGCCGCGGAGCGCGGTCAGCATCCGGTCACCGGGGGTGCCGGCGAAGGCGTCGTGCGCCGCCGCCTCGGCGAACTCCTCGCGGTCCCGCAGCGAGGCCCGGACGTCGTCCGCGCGTTCCCGGACGAAGGCCGACGACTCCCGCGAGGCGACCGGCGCGTCGCCCGTCTCCAGCCCCAGCGCCGCGCAGAGCACCCAGACGGTGCCGAGCACGAGGGCGGCCCGGGCCGCCCCCCGGCCGTCGCGGTCCACGAGCCGGCCCAGCCGGACCGCCGACAGGATCGTCAGGGCCGGTACCAGGAGGACGAGGAACGCCACCCCGACCGCCGCTGCGACGGCGTACGCCCGGCCGGAGGTGGCCGTCAGGTACCCCTCGCCGTCGGCGAGCAGGCTCCAGTCGAAGACCGGGTCGAAGCGCCGGGCGAACACCTCGTAGAAGCCCATGTCGAGGAACTTCAGCAGGAGCAGCAGGCCCAGGCCCAGGCCGATGAGCACGGCCACCGGTCTTCGGGCGCGTCGCGGCAGGGCGATCAGCAGCACCGCCCCGAGCAGCCCCTCCACGGGCAGCCGGACGAAGTGGCCCGGGCCCATGGAGGAGAGCCGGTCCGGCAGGACGAGCGCGGCCAGGACGACCACCGCGGCCAGCGCCGTCGTCCCCGCGCGCAGCGCCCGGGCCGCCGCGGGACGTCGCTCCCGCCATCCGGTGCGCGCGGGGGTGCCGCCGCCGGGGGCGCCGCCCCCGTCCGCGGGTGGTCCGTCGTCCGGCGGGTCGCCCTCCACCGCCGGTCCGTCGTCCGTCGTGCCCGGCCGGTGAGAGCGCGTGAAGAGCGACACCCCGAAGGTCCTTCCCTGTGAAGTGCGGTGACGGCACGGCGGGCCAGGCGCGGGTGTCGGGACCGCCGCCACTGGTACGGCCCGGCGGCGGCACGGGTTCAACCCCCACGGAAGTCCCTTGGTCCCCCGTCCCGCAGCGGGAGTTGACCGCCCCGGGGGCAACCATGTGCGGCATTCGTATGTCTGAACGGATGCCCCGGGCCGGCCGGGGTGTGGACGGAGGCCCCGTACGACCGTGGACAGGCACGACGGCAGCGACATCGACCCCGCGGACCAGTGGGTCCTCGACCCGGAGACCGGTTCCTACCGGCTGCGGCTGGATTCCGACGCCCCACCGGCGCCCACGGTGCCCCGGCAGGGCGGGCGGCGGGCACGCCGCGAGGAGCAGCGGCCCGTCCCGGCACCGCGCGGCGGCCGCCGCGCGGGGACCGCGACGTCCCGCAAGGCCAAGCGGTCCACGAAGCGCAAGGTGCTGATGTGGACCGCGGGCACGCTCGGTTTCCTGGTGCTCGCGGGCAGCGCGGGGGCCTACCTCCTGTACCGGCATCTCGACGGCAACATCGCCACCGTGGACGTCGGCACGGCGGGCAGCAAGCAAGCGACCAGCAAGGACGCGGTGAACATCCTGGTCATCGGCACCGACAGCCGCGAAGGCCTGGGCGCGAAGTACGGGGACGCCGGCAGCGTCGGCCACGCGGACACCACGATCCTCTTCCACGTGGCGAAGGACCGGTCGAACGCGACCGCGATGAGCATCCCGCGCGACATGGTCACCGGCATCCCGGACTGCCCGACCAAGCAGAAGGACGGCTCCACCAAGACCATCCCCGGCACCCCCAAGGCCGGGACCAAGCCGCGCTTCAACCAGAGCCTGGGCCAGGACGGCCGCGACCCGGGCTGCACCATGCGGACCGTCACGAAGATCACCGGCCTGCCGATCGACCACTTCGTGCTGGTCAACTTCGAGGCCGTGAAGACCCTGTCCACCGCGGTCGGCGGGGTGCCGGTCTGTCTCACCCACCCCATCCACGACACGACCGACGAGGGGGAGGGCTCGCACCTGAACCTGTCCGCGGGACCGCACAAGGTCCAGGGCGAGCAGGCCCTGGCCTTCGTCAGGACCCGGCACTCGCTGAAGAACGGCAGCGACCTGGACCGCATCGACCTGCAGAAGCAGTTCCTGGCGTCGATGATCCGTCAGATGAAGTCCGGTGACACCCTCACCGACCCCGGCAAGCTCTTCCAGCTGGCGAACGCCGCCACCAAGTCGCTCACGGTGGACACCGGCATCGGCGGCGTCGGGAAGCTCACCGACCTCGCCAAGGACCTCAACCGGGTCGACCCCGAACACATCACCTTCACCACGCTCCCGGTCGTCGACAACCCGGCCGAGGTGGGTTTCCACGCGACGGTCGTCGTGGACGACACGAAGGCGCCCGCGCTCTTCAAGGCGATCAAGAACGACGTCTCGCTGACCGCCGCGAAGAAGAAGCCCGCGGCCGCCGACTCCAAACTCCGCGGCGCCAAGGCGGACCCGTCGCAGGTCCGCGTCGTCGTCTACAACGCGGGCGGCCCCCAGGGCGCGGCGCAGGACACCCTGGAGTGGCTGCAGAACACCGAGGGCGTCTCCCACTCCACCAACGGCGGCAACGCGCCCGGGGGGAAGCAGGACCGCACGACCCTGGCCTACGGTCCCGACCAGGCGGACCAGGCCCGGGCCCTGGCCGCGATGATGGGCCTGCCGTCCGGCGCCCTGCACCCCGCGACGGCCGACGCCGGACCCCGCGCGGACATGACCCTCACCCTCGGCGGTGACTACCTGGGCGCCGGGAAACCGCTCGCCGACCCGGACGCGGTCCCGGACGACATCCCGCAGTCGCACGCCGACAAGAAGGCGTGCGTCGGCTGATCCGCGGCGGTGCCGGCGGCCTGCCGGCACCGCCGGCAGGCCGCCCGGGCGGGCCGCGCCTACGGTGGAAGGAAGGGGCGCCCCGGCGCCCGAGATCGCGACCGCAAGGAGCGCGGCATGTCCCGCAGCGACAACCTCTCCGTCCTGGAGGGCTTCGGCACGGCGGTGAACAGCGGCCACCTCGGCGAGATCGGCGAGTACGTCGCGTCCGCCTCGGTGGACCACGACCCCGCTCCGGGGCAGGGCCCCGGGCCGGAGGGGTACGAGGAGATGTTCGGCGCGATGCGGCGGGCCTTCCCCGATCTGCACGTCGAGGTCGAGCACGTCATGGCCACCGACGACGAGATCGCCTTCGCGTACACCATCACCGGCACGCACCTCGGTGAGCTGATGGGCCACGCCCCCACGGGGCGGACCGTCAGCTACCGGGGCATGCAGATCAGCCGGTTCGAGGACGGGAAGATGGTCGAGCGCTGGGGGAGCAGCGACGAACTCGGCATGCTGCGCCAGCTCGGCGTCGTCACCTGACCCCTCGCCCGGCGCAAGCCCCGCCCCTCCCGGAGCCGGTCAGTCCGCGGCCGCCGCCGGCAGGCGGAGTTCGAAGAGGGCACCGCCCGCCGGGGCGGTGCCGACGGTGAGTGAGCCGTCGTGGCGGTGGGCGACGTCGCGGGCGATGGCCAGGCCGAGACCCGCACCGCCCTCGTCGCGGCTGCGGGCGTCGTCGAGCCGGACGAAGCGCTCGAAGATCCGCTCGCGCTCGGCGGGCGGGACGCCGTCGCCGTCGTCGCCCACCGCGAGGACGACCAGGCCGTCCCGCAGGCGTACGGTCACGGTCACCTCGGCGCGCGCGTGGCGCTGGGCGTTGTCCACGAGGTTGCCGACGACCCGGGCCAACTGGCCGCGCGAGCCCGCCACGTCCCGCCGCGGTTCGACGTCGACGGTCACCGGGACCCGGTCGGCGGGCCGCCTGCGGACCTCCTCGCCGACGAGTTCGCCCAGGTCGACCCGCCGCCGCGCGGGCCGTTCGCCCGCGTCGAGCCGGGCGAGCAGCAGCAGGTCCCCCGCCAGTTGCTGCAGCCGCTCGGTGTCCTTGACGGCGCCCGGTACGTCGAGCAGGTGCGGATGGGCCGAGCCGACCTCCAGCTGCGTGCGCAACGAGGCGATCGGGCTGCGCAGTTCGTGCGAGGCGTCGGCGACGAAGCGGCGCTGCCGCTCGACCGCGGCCTCCAGCGCGGTGAGGGTCTCGTTGGTGGTGCGCGCCAGCCGGGCCACCTCGTCGCGGGCGGCCGGCTCCGGCACACGCCGCGAGAGGTCCTCGGAGGCCGTGATCGCGGCCATCTCGCGCCGGATGCCCTCCACCGGAGCGAGCGCGCGGCGGGTGACCCGCCAGGTCGCGCCGCCGACCACCAGCAGCAGCAGGGGCAGTCCCGCCAGCATGGCCGCCGCCGCGGTGTTCACGGCGCTCTCGCGGGCCGCCAGCGAGGTGCCCGCGTGGATGAGGACGGTCTGCCCGGCGAGGTCGGTGGCCTTGATCGTCGCGAACCGGTAGCCGGCGGTCCGGCCGTCCAGCGTGGCCCGTCCCGTGCCGTGCACGACCGTCCGGCCGATGTGGCCGACCACCGGGTCGTCGCCCGCGGCGGGCGAGGGTGTGGCGCTGCCGCCGTGCCGGTCGTCGTCCTCGCCGCCGCGCGTCGCGTCGTCCCGGCCGCCCCGGCCCCGGCCGCGCCCGTGGCCGCCGTCGTCCTCGCCGCCGCCCCCGTGGTCGTCGCCGCTCTCCGCGGTGCGGTTCGGCACCGCGGAAGGGGTGGGCGCGGGGGTGGGCGAGGGTGTGGGTGTGGCGGCGGCCCCGCGGATGGCCCGGACGGCGCCGACCCCGGTGCCGCTGATCCGCTCCAGGCCCCTGCTCACCGCCAGCAGCCGCCCGTCCTCGGTGGTCACCTGCACCGGCACGCCCTCGGGGAGCTGGAGCCGGGCGTAGCGGTCCGTGCCCGCCCCGCGGCTGGCGACGTCGAGGGCGATCCTGCGGGCCGTGTCGTCGGCCTGGCTCTGCGCCTGGCCCGTGAGGTTGGCGCGCAGCGAGAGCAGCACGGCCACCCCGGCGGCCACCAGCGCGACCGCGACCACGAGCGTGGCACCGAGCGACATCTTGGCCTGGACGGTGCCGAGGGGGCGGGGGCGTCTCATGCCGAGGCCAGCCGGTAACCGGCGCCGCGCACCGTCTGGATGAGGTCCGCGCCGAGCTTGCGGCGCAGGGTGCTGATGTACACCTCGACGATGTTGGGGTCGCCGTCGTACGCGAAGTCCCAGACGTGCTCCAGGATGCGGGACTTGCCGACCACCTGCCCGGCCCGCACCGCGAGCTGCTCCAGCACGGCGAACTCCTTCGCGGTCAGCGTCACTTCGCTGTCGTTGCGGAAGACCCGGCGGGCGGCGGTGTCCAGCACGAGGGTGCCCAGCCGCAGCACGGGCGAGGCCCCCGCCGAACCTCGGCGCCGCAGCAGCGCCTTGACCCGGGCCACCAGCACGACGTACGAGAACGGCTTGGTCAGGTAGTCGTCGGCGCCGGTGTCGAGGCCCTCCGCCTCGTCGTACTCGCCGTCCTTGGCCGTGAGCATCAGGATGGGGACCTCGTTGCCCGCCTCGCGCAGTGCGGCGCAGACGCGGTAGCCGTTCATGCCGGGCAGCATGATGTCCAGCACGACGAGGTCGTGGACGCCCTCCCCCGCCCGGTGCAGGCCTTCGAGCCCGTCGTGCACGACGTCCACGGCGAAGCCCTCGGCCGTCAGCCCCCTGGCCAGCGAGACCGCGAGCCGTCTCTCGTCCTCCACGATGAGCACACGCATGGGGTCCAGCCTCCCAAATCAACCTGAAGAGATCTTCAGGTGGTTTCAGGCTGCCTTCAGCCTGTACCGCCGACATTGAGGTCACGGAACAGACCTGACACAGACCGGGTACGGCCCGGTCGGAAGGGCTCCTCATGAAGCGCAACACGACCGTCGCGGCCATCGCGGCCGCGGTCCTCGTCGCCGGGGGCTACACGGCGTTCGCCACCGGCGGCCACGACGGCGGGCGCGACGACGCGCGCGGCACGGTGTCCTCGACCGCCACGCCCGGGGCGACCCCGGGACACGACGCGGGCGACGACCACGGCTCCCCGGGCATCACGGCGAGCCGGGCCGCGGCCGCCGCGGTCGCCCACACGCCGGGCACCGTCACGAAGATCGAGCCGGACGACCGTCACCGCGGCTACTGGGAGGTGTACGTGACGGACGCGGCCGGGGTCGTGCACGAGCTGCACGTGGACGCGCAGACGGGCCGGGTCACGGAGGACGACCGTCACCGCGGCCGGACACGCTCCGGTGACGCGTCCCGCACCGCCTCGCCCGCACCGGCGACGACGCGGCCCGGGTACGACGACCACGGTGGCGACCGCGCCGGCAGCGACGACCCCCCGGGAGACGACCACGGCGGCGACCGCGTGCGGGACGGCGACCGCTCCGGTGACGACCACGGCGGGGGCCACGGCCGGGGCCGCGGCCGCGGCGGCGACGACCACTGACGTCCCCCGCGTGGCCGGGCCCCCCGCGCCCGGCCACAGGCGCCCCCCGGACCCCTCAGAGCCGCCCGACGTCCACCACGGCCTGGGCGAAGGCCGCGGGTGCCTCCTGCGGCACGTTGTGCCCGATGCCCTGCAGCGTGCGGTGCGCGTACTTCCCGGTGAACTTGGCCCGGTAGGAGGCGCCGTTGCCCGGCGGCGTGAACGGATCGACCGCCCCGTCGAGGGTGATCGTGGGCACGGTGACGACGGGCCCGCGGGCGAGCCGCGCCTCGATGTCGTCGTACCGCGGGTCGCCCTCGGTCAGCCCGAGCCGCCAGCGGTAGTTGCCGATGACGATGGGGACGTAGTCCGGGTTGTCGAAGGCCGCCGCGGTGCGGTCGAACGTGGCGTCGTCGAAGCCCCAGGTCGGGGAGTTGAACTTCCAGACGAGCCGGCCCAGGTCGTGCCGGTAGCGCTCCAGCCCCTTACGGCCCCGCTCCGTGGCGAAGTAGTACTGGTACCACCAGGCCCATTCCGACTTCGGCGGCAGCGGCTGCTTGTTCGCCTCGCGGTTGGTGATCAGGTAGCCGGTCACCGAGACCAGCCCCTCGACCCGCTCCGGCCACAGCGCCGCGATGATGTCCGCGGTCCGCGACCCCCAGTCGAAGCCGGCCAGGACCGCCTTCTTGATCCCCAGCGCGTCCATGAGCGCCACGATGTCCAGGGCGAACACCGCCTGCTGGGCGTCCCGCGGGGTCGAGCGGGACAGGAAGCGGGTCGTCCCGTGGCCGCGCAGGTAGGGGACGACCACCCGGTAGCCCTTCGCCGCCAGCAGCGGTGCGACGGCGACGTAGCTGTGGATGTCGTACGGCCAGCCGTGGAGCAGGATCACGGGGGGACCGTCGGCCGGTCCCGCCTCGGCGTAGCCGACGTCCAGCACCCCGGCCTCCACCTGCTTCAGCGGGCCGAACGCCGGGGCGTCGCCGGGCCGTTCCTTGCCGGGGGCCCTGGGCGGCGCCGGCTTGTTCTCGTCCGGTCCGGTCGTCGCGCACCCCGAGGCGAGCCCGGCCAGTGTGGCCGCGACCGCTCCCGTGCCGACGATCGTGCCGAAGGTCCGCCTGTCGATCATCCGAGGCCTTCCGTGGGATGCGGGCGCGGGCACTGAGGTAGCCCATGCCCCGTGCGCCGCCGTCCGCGTCACCGGACCGGCAAATGTCATCCCCATGGCACAGGTCCCGGCGGCCGCGGTGAGGGCCGGACGGGTGAAGTCGGGGGCAGGGCGCAACCGGTGGGGGGAGCGGGGCTGTCCTGCACGGCGAGTCCGGTCGACACCGTCCGAGATCCGAGAGGAAACACCATGAACCTTCTCGATACTCCGCAGCAGTCACTGGGTGGCGTCCCGGTGGGGGCCCACCTGGCCGCCGTCGACGCGCGCTGGGTCGAGCTCCACGCCGCGCTCATCGCGGCCGGGGTGCCCCCGCTCCCGGGCGACAGCGACGCGGTGCACACCCTCGCCCGGCAGCTCGACGACGCCACGGTCAGCGCCGTCGTCGCCTGGATCGACAGCGCCGCCTCCCGCTGAGCCCGGCCCGGGCACCGCGCCTTGTGACGGTCGTGTGACGGGAATTGTGGCCTGCGCCATGGCCGGGAGCGGCAGGGTCCTGATGGGGTCGCCGGATGCGCACCCCCGCCCTCCTCCTCCCGGCCGTGCTCGCCGGTGCCCTGCTCCTGGTCACGGCCTGCGACGTCCCGCACCGGGACGACCGTGCCTCCTGCGCCGCCTCTGCCGTCCCGGTCGCCCCGGCGCCCGCGGGCGGTGCCGCCGGTGTCGAGGGGGACGGCGACGTCGAGATCACCGCCGTGAGCGCACCGCCCGCCCACTGCTCCGGCGTCCGCTTCCACGTCGCGTTCCGCGTCACCAACCACGCCGACGAACCCCTCACCTACACCGTCACGTTCGGGCTCACCTCAGGTGCCGGAGAGGCCCTGGGGAACGTGCCGCACACGGTGTCCGCGGTCCCGCCCGGCCGGACCGTGGAGGGCGAGGCCGACCTCGGCGCACCCCTCGCGCCGCGGTACGCCGCGGAACGGGTGCGCATCGTCAAGGTCAGGAGCGTCCCGGCGGACGAGGTGCCCGCTGCGGGAGGCGCCTGCCCGCCCTCCGGCCTGCGCCTCACCGCCGACGACGGCGACGCCGCCATGGGGCTGCGCCTGGTGGGACTCCGCCTGGAGAACTGCTCCTCCCGCGTCCGGCGCGTCGAGGGCTATCCGTCGGTCCAGCTCCTCGACGAGCAGCGCAAGCCCGTCACGGGGGTCGAGGTCTCCCGGGGCAGCGGGGGCGTCGCCCTCGTGCCCGGCTTCGACGACCCGCCCCGTCCGGTCACCCTGGAGCCGGGCGGGAGCGCGACCGCGGGCCTGATGTGGCGCAACACCGTCACCGACGGCACGTCCGTCAACGCGCCCTACGCGAGGGTGCGGGCGACACCCGGCGCTCCTGCGGTGACGGTGACCCCCGAACTCGACCTCGGCACGACGGGGAAGCTCGGCGTCAGCGCATGGAAGGCCGACCCGGCGGCCGCGGCCCGGCCGTGACACCTGGGGCACGCTCCCCGTCGAACCCGGTCCTCGACGTCCTCCCCCCCATCCGCACGAAGGCCCCGGGCTGCCCGCCCGGGGCCTTCGTGCTGCGCGGGCCACGCCGTTCCTCGCCTCACGAATGTCACGGTTGTGTCCCGAGGGGTGCCGGTGAGGCCGCTTCGTTTGACACGGCTCAGCTCCCCCTCTCATCATCATTCCACTAATCGAGTAGCTAAAGGGTGTTGAAGCACGTGGACTTCCGCATCGACCGGCGGAGCGGGATCGCCGCCTACCAGCAGATCGTGCAGCAGACCAAGCAGGCCCTACGGCTGGGCGTCCTGATGCCGGGGGACCGGCTGCCCACCGCCAAGGAGGTCGCGGAGACCAGCGCCGTCAACCCGAACACCACGCTCAAGGCCTACCGCGAGCTGGAACGCGAGGGGCTGGTCGAGCCGAGGCCCGGCCTCGGCACCTTCATCCGCCGCTCACTGGCCCGTCCTCAGGCGGGTGCCGACTCCCCGTTGCGCGGGGAACTGGAGGCGTGGATGACCCGGGCCCACGAGGCGGGCCTGGAGCGCGAGGACGTGGCCGCGCTGGTCGCGGCGGTCCTGGAGGAGCGGTACGCCGGGACCACGGCGGCCGACGGAACACCGGAGGACGGGGAAATGAGGATGACCAGTGCGTGACGCCATGAATGCCATGGACATGGGTGGCCCGGTGGAGGAGTCGGCGATGGAGGCCCGCGGGGTCGGCCGGAAGTACCGCCGGGGCTGGGCCCTGCGGGACTGCTCGTTCCGCCTGCCGGCCGGCCGGATCTGCGGGCTGGTGGGCCCCAACGGCGCGGGCAAGACGACGCTGATGTCCATCGCCGCCAACCTGCTGGAGCCGTCGGAGGGCACCCTCACGGTGTTCGGCGCGGCGCCCCAGTCCGCGGAGGCCGGACGCCGTACGGCGTTCCTCGCCCAGGAGAAGCCGCTGTTCCGCCGCTTCACCGTGGCCGAGACGCTGCGCATGGGCCGCGAGCTCAACCCCGGCTGGGACCAGCAGGCCGCCGAGCAGATCGTCCGCGCGGGCAACGTGCCCCTGCACGCGAAGGTCGGCACCCTCTCCGGCGGACAGCGCACCCGCGTCGCCTTCGCCCTCGCCTTCGGCAAGCGGCCCGACCTGCTGCTGCTCGACGAGCCGATGTCCGACCTCGACCCGCTGGTGCGCCACGAACTCATGGGCACCCTGCTGGCCGAGGCCGCCGAGCACGGCACCACGGTGCTGATGTCCTCCCACATGCTCAGCGAGCTGGAGAGCGTCTGCGACTTCCTCCTGGTCATCTCCACGGGCGGTCTGCGCATCGCCGGTGACGTGGACGAGATCCGCAGCGCCCACGTGCTGCTGCAGGGCGTGGCCGGCGACGAGGGCCCGGGCGTCCCCGCGGAACTCGCCCGCCACACCGTCGTCGAGTACCGCACCAGCGGGCGCCAGGCCACCGCCCTCATCCGCCCCGACGGCCCGGTGAGCGGCCAGTGGCAGTCCCACACCCCGCAACTGGAGGAACTCCTGCTCGCCTACCTGCGCTCCCCCGAAGCGCCACCACTGATCAGTCCCGTGGCCCAGGTCCCGGGGCAGCCGTACGGCGTGAACGGCCCGCGGGGGGCGGCGGCATGAGCAACCTGACCGCGAACCCGTCCGCGCCGTCCGCGGCCCCGGTCGCCGACAGCGGCGTCCGCCGCCCCAGGCTCAGCGGCATGACCTGGCTCATCTGGCGCCAGCACCGCGCCGCCTACTGGACCATCCTGGCCGCGACGGCCCTGTCCGTGGGGTGGATGCTCTACCAGCGCGCCGGCCTGCTGGATTACCTCACCGCCCACGGCTGGCCCGAGGCGAGCTCCGACAAGTGGACGGAGGACATCAACCCGCACAGCGCCCCGCTTCTGAAGGCCGCCTTCGGCCTCGGCTTCGTCCCCATACTCCTCGGCGTCTTCCTCGGCGCCCCGCTGCTCGCCGGCGACCTGGAGAGCGGCACGGCCAAGCTGGTCACCTCCCAGGCCGCCGGCCCCGCCCGCTGGCTCGCCGCCAAGCTCGGCATCAGCGCGCTGGTGGTCGTGGTCTGCACCGTGGCCCTCTCCTTCACCTTCGGCCGGTGGTGGGCACCGGTCAGCAAGGAGAACACGGTCATGGACTGGACCTCCGGCCAGGCCTTCGACAACACCGGGCCCGTGCCCGTCGCGCTCACGCTCTTCACCGTGGTGGGCGGCATCGCGATCGGCATGCTCCTGCGCCGCACCCTGCTCGCGATGGTCGTGACCTTCTTCTTCGCGGCGGCCGTCCAGGTGGTCTGGGCGTACAGCCGGCTCGACCTCGGCAACGTCATCAGGCTCACCACCGACTCGGGGGTGACCCCCGGCAGCAGCCCCCGTCTTCCCACCGCCGCCTACGAGGTCGACCAGTCGTTCATCACCTCGTCCGGGCACACCATCGGCTGGAGCACCTGCACGGACGCGGGGTCGGAACAGGCGGTCGACGCCTGCCTGAAGCAGAAGGGCGTCGTGGGCTGGGCGCTGGACTACATCCCCATGTCCCAGATGAGCGGCATGCAGTGGCTCGGCGCCTCGATCCTGTTCGCCCTTGCCGCCGCCATCACGGCCTTCGTCTTCCTCTGGGGCCGCAAGCGCGTCGTCTGACATGACGCCGTCGGGCCACGACGACACGACCCCGGGGAGACGCGCCGAGCGTCACCCGGGGTCGTGTCGTCGGTGCCGGCGGTCCCCGGCTGATGGGCCCGCAGGCCACCGGGAGCACATCCGGCGCTCGGTGGAAGCGGCGCTCGGCGCCCGCGCCGGGACCACGGACCGCCGGCGCGCGACACGCGACGTCTGGCAGCTCCTGCTCGACCTGGCCACCGCCGACCTCCCCGGGCACCGGGCCGCGCGGGGCGCGGCGCTGCGGTCCGAACTCGCCGCCGTCGAACCGCCCGCCGGGCGCCGCAGGTTCGCCCTCGGCGGGGTGTGGACGACGGCCACGGCCGGCGGCGCCGCCCTCGGCGCGGTGCTCCGGCCCCCGCGGGGCGTCAACTGACGTGCATTCGGGGCCGTATGCCGTCGACGCTCATGCCACGGGTGCGGGGCTGTGAGCTCCGGTAGCGCCCCGGGTGAGTGCCTCCTCCGCCTGTGCGAGTCCGCGGACCGCCTGGGTCAGCCGACTCGGAGGAAGCGTGTACGGCAGCCGGATGTTGCGTTCGAACGCGCCTCCGATCCCGAACCGCGGTCCGGCTGCGATGGTCACTCCGTAGTCGGGCGCGATCGCGGCCAGCCGCGAGCTGATGGGCTGGGGGAACGTCGCCCAGAGCGTCATGCCGCCGGCGGGTCGCGGGGTGTGGAGGCCGGGCAGGTGCTCGCTGAGCGCTCGGAGCAGTACGTCGCGTTGCGACCTCAGTTGCCCGAGCGTGCCGGGGCGCCGGGTCCGGTCCTCGTTCAGGAGGACGGCCGTGGCGAGTTGTTCGACGACGGGGGTGCCGAGATCCGTGGCGTGACGGGTCTGCTGGACGCGTTCCAGGAGAGCGGGCGTCGCGCGGATCCAGCCGATGCGCAGGCCGCCCCAGATGCTCTTGGAGACCGAGCCGATGCTGATGGCGGTCGGCATGTGGAGCGCGAAGGGTTCCGGGCTTTCCCCGTCCAGGGCCAGGTCGGTCATGGTCTCGTCGATGACCGTGGGACACGCGAGCCCAAGGCCTTGGCGGACGCTCGTGGGCATGCACAGCCCTGTCGGATTGTGGAAGTCGGGGATCAGGTAGGCCAGGTTCGCGATGCGGCCCGCCGCCTGGAGCTGCGCGGTGTCCCAGCCCGAGGACGCCACGGCCACGGGGAGGAGCCGAGCCCGCACCTCGGTGAACGTGGTGATCGCGTGCGGGTAGGTCGGGTGGTCGATCAGGACCTGGTCGCGTGGCGCCAGGAGCGTTCGCGCCAGGAGGGCAAGCGCGTGCTGCGCGCCGTTGGTGATCAGGATGTGATCGGGCGGCGTCGGCAGTCCGCGCCGCTCGTACCAGTGGGCCACCGCTTCGCGCAGCTCCGCGGTGCCGCTGCGGTCGTAGCCGTGCCGCTCGTAGTGCCGTGGCAGCTGTTCGAGGGCGGCCGCGAACGCGGCGTGGAGGATCTCGACGGGCGCGGGGGGCGCGGCGAAGGACAGGTCGATGGCCGCCGCGTTCGTGCCGGCCCGGCGCTCGGGTGGCGTGTCGTCGGGGAGCCGCACGGTCGCCCTGGCGCGCGCCCGTGTGGCGAGGTATCCGTGCTCGACCAGAGTGCGGTAGGCGGCGCCGACGGTGGTCCTGCTGGTGGACAGTGCGGTGGCCAGGTCACGCTCGCTCGGCAGGGTGGAGCCGAGCGAGAGACGCCCGTCCAGGACCAGCAGCCGCAGCCTGTCGGAGAGGCGCTGATGCGCCGGCCCGGGCCCCTCCTGCCAGGTCCCCAGCATGCCTGCGACCACGTGCGACGTAACTTTCACCCGGCCAGCCTAACCAATCTGGCTATGGAATCCAGGTCCAGATGCCTCGCAGGCTTGCGGCATGGCACCTCCTGTTACCGCTGCACGCACGTCCGTCCCGCCCGGCCACGACCAGCCCGCCCTGACCCGTGTGAACGCCTTCGCCCAAGTCCGAGCGGGCCGAAAGGCGCGCCGCATCCCCCAGCTCCTGCTCGGCTTGGTGGGGTACGGGGCCGCCGTGATGACGCTCGTCCAGTCCGGGCTGGGAGCAGCCAGCTGGAACGTGCTCACCGAGGGCACCGCCAAGGTCCTCGGCATCTCTTTCGGCTGGACGACGAACCTGATCTCGCTGCTGGTGCTCCTCCTGTGGATTCCCCTGCGGGAACTGCCCGGCCTCGGCACACTCCTCAACGTCGCCATCGTCGGCTTCGCCGCGGACGCCACCGCCACCGTCCTCCCCCACCCCCAGGGGACACCTGCCGCGATCGGGTACCTCGTCGTCGGCCTGGTCGCCCTGGCCTTCTTCGACGCGCTCTACCTCGGTGCCCAGTTCGGATCGGGCCCCCGCGACGGCATCATGACCGGACTCGTCCGGCTCACCCGCCTACCCATCGCCGCGGTGCGCACCGGCATCGAAATCACCGTCGCCACCGCCGGCTGGCTCCTGGGCGGAACCGTCGGCCCCGGAACCGTGCTCATCGCCCTGTGCATGGGGCCCCTCGTCGGCTACTTCCTGCCACGCGTGGCAGTTCGCCTCCCCGCCGTCGTCGCGGACGAACGGCACGACCGGTGAGCACGAATGCCGTGATCGGGCGGGCGACTTCGAAGGCGCGCCATGCGGAGGCCAGGTCTGCAGCGCCGAGCCGACGTGTGAGGCCGTGGTGGCGCAGTCGTTCCCGACGACGGCTTCTCGGCCACGCAACGGGCACGCGAGGGATGGACAGGTCCGGACGACGAAGAAGCCCCGGGCGGCTTGCCTGGGGCTTTCTGCCGGCGCTTGCCGGGCAATAGCCGAGACCTGTCGATCAAGGATGTCCGTCGAGGCCGAGCTTCCTCTTGCCATAGGGGGAGAAGATCGCCCCCCAGCCGGTCCAGCCGGCGTGAACCTGGGCGATCTGCGAGGGCAGGGGCATGACCGGCAGCAGGTTTCTGCCCTTCGCCCAGTTGGTGAGGAGGCCCTCGGTCGTGTCCACGGCGGAGACGACCATGGTGACCTTCGCGTTGCCGTCGACCCAGGTGTCCCACAGCGCCCACCCTTCGGGTCGTGCCTCGACTCCCAGTCGGGCACAGGCGCGTGGGTAGGTCTCATTGCTGCCGATGGGCATGGCCTCGGGGCGGATGATGGCAACGGCAGCGAGAGGTACTTGCGGGCGCTCTGCCTCTTCCTCCAGGCACCCGTCCAAGGGGAAGTGGTACTGCAACAGTGCCCGGCCCAGGGCGTTGACAGTGCGTTGGACCGGGCCGTCATCCTCGGCGTCGCCAGGATGCGACCGCTCGCCGGCGGCTGCGGAGACGACCGCCTTGGCGAGCCGTTCGATCTCCCGCAGATAGTCGAGTTCGGAGAGCTCCGGGCTGGTCATGGGGGCAGTGTCGCATCGCACCGCCGGATGTATGCACCCGTTTTTCACGTGGTCAGGCGGCCAATGTGGGATATGGGGAGGCACACATGCCTGCGACTGACCTCAATGGCCCCGGATCCGAGAGGAGAGGCTCGCTGTTCCGTGGCGTCCGCCGCCGTTGCCGCCAGACGGCATGGCAGCCACTGGAGCGGGTGACGGGAATCGAACCCGCGCTCTGAGCTTGGGAATCACCGGTCCCTGCGGCCCCGGTCATGCTCTGACCAGCGTCAACGGCGGTCTGGGCGAACCAACGAGCTCGCCCCAGCACCCGCCATTGACCGTGGTTTACCGACCTGTCGGGCACGGATCGGGCACGAGTGTGCGCCCAGGGATTCAGGCACCTTCCTCGCGGTCGGCCCGCTTCAACGCCGCGTTCTGAGCGTGCGCCTCGCGTCGCAAACGGCGCTCGTAGTCGGCGATCTGTTGGCGGACGGGTCGGCTGGTAGCTATCCGGTACAGCCGCTGGTTCTCACGGTCTACGAGGAACGGGCCGTTGCCGCCGAGACGAGCGGGTTGACCGTTCGACAATGGACTGACGGCACCCCAGTAGACGACCCAGCCGAACGACACCGCCTGGACGCGAAGGATTCCCAGCTCGCAGTCGACGTCGCCGCGCGAGTCTTCGATCTCGGCCAGCACGAGTCGGCGGGCATCGTCTTCAGTCAGCATCGCCCGATGATGACACGCAAGCGGACCACCGCTTTAGGAGCGAGGTGGGGCAATCACCGGCCTGACCTTTTGATTCCCGGCCTTGGACGGAGTGGGTGGCGCCTCCCCCTGCGTACCGGGAGTCCCCCAGACTCCCCGCCTGTTCTGGCACGGTTGTGGCACGGAAGGGCGGGGCCGGTCTGCCGCCGAATAGGCGTGACAGTATGCGGTCATGCCTATCCCGCACCCCGACGGTGTATATGCGATCACCACGATGTACTCCGTACCCGATGACGCCTGGTACTTGGAACTTGACCTCGTCGCCGGTCAACGAGCCCTTGTGACTGCGATCGTCCCCGACGAAGATCCGGCGCGGGAGCCGACAGTGTGTTTCAACCCCCACGCGGGGCATCTGGACATCCCGTACGGAGTCATGCACTGGTTCATGGGCCAGGTCGAGGAGGATATCCGCACGTCTCGCGCCTGGATGCGCCTGCGGCCCGACCTTGTCGAGGCCATTCACCAACTGCGCCAGGAGCATCTGGGCGTTATCGGTGATGACGACTTTCCCCATGTCCTGGCGGAGGTGCGTTCCATAGTCCCCGAGGCCGACCTCCCCGCCGTTCTTGCAGCCGCTTTCGGGCGGAAGCCTGATGGCACCACCATGGACCACGTGCAAACGCTCCGACCCGCAGACGACCCGTAGGTTGGTGTAGCGGCTTTGGGCTGGAGCTGGCATGGGGCGAGAGATCGGGGCCCTTAAGCTTGCGGCGACTCGGGCGGTCTGTGGACCTGCCCGCAATGGCCCGATGTGGGCCCCGATCTTCGAGGCTCGCCCCATGGTGGCTGCGTAAAGCCGCGGAGCCGACCGCCCCAGCCACAACGGGTTTCCCCTCAGCTGACCCCTCGCCGTCTGGCGGGCGGCCGGCGGCCGGGCCGGAGCGGGGCGCAGACAGGAGCGGCGGCCCGAGGCGCCGGGCCGCGCGCCGCCGCGCTCTGCGCGGCGGGAGCGCCTTGATGAGGTAGAGAAACCTGTAACAGCTCGCTTCACAGGCATCGGACAAGTGGGTATGTAAGTGACTTCGGAGAGTGTCTATCCCTCGTATCAAGCACTGGCTGTCCTCTAGCGAGAAACAGCAGACGAGGTGCAGGGGGCGGTTGGAGGGTTCTCGGAGGCAGCTGGCAGCCTGGGGCGGTGCTGATCGACGGATTTGAGGACGCCCCGCTGGTTGCCGGGGAAGAGCTGCTTTCCCTGCCGGGATTCTGGGCTGCCTACCTGATGTGGCTATGCGAAACGGAGGAGGACGAGCCAGACCCAGCCTGGTTCGGCGTGGACGAGGCCGACGTTGATGCGGCGTATGAGGCACTGGCCGATGCGGAGCGATGGCCGGTCTTCCGGATTCCGTTCGGCGAAGACCACACCGCCGTCGTGCTGGCGCGTAATCTCGCCGACGACGCGGGGACCGAGTACCTAGTGACGCATCCCTCCTGGGGCCGCCTCGGACATCTGGCCACGCTCGACGGACACCAGGCCGGCCCCGGCCTGTCGTGGCGCGAGCTGATCCACATTGCCCGTACGCCCGATCAAACCACCGCAGGAGTCCACGCCCCGAACGCCCGCCTGCTCCTCCTTTTGCCCGCGCTGGGCGACAGCGATCTCCCCGCCGACGCAGCCGATGTCCTCCGCGGCGCCCTGATGTGGATTGGAGTACCAGAGACGGAAACTCACCGGGTGACCGAAGCCCTGCTCCTTGACCATCCGTACTGGGAGCCTGCCCGATGGTCACTGCCGTCCGTGTCACCGTTGTCCGGCAGCAGCAATGAATCCTTCACCGGCATCCTCTGCTGCGACGAACCGGGAAGCCCTCGGTGCGGAACACGCATAGCTCAGGGCATCACTCGGGAGCAGAGCGACCGCCTGGCCTATGCGCTCGGTACGTGGCCCACCACCTGAACCCAGCCGCGTAGCGCGAGGTGGCCACGCGCAAGTACCGACGTGCTTCCCAAACTCGGTGACAAAACCAGGACGAGTGACTGCGAAGTGCGTTAGGTGGAGGTCGTGTCGGTAGCGATGAGCCGACTCGTGAAGCCGTGCTGGCGCAGTCGTTCGTAGGCGGCCATCACGTCGTCCGGCACCGACTGGCTAATCATGAAGCCCTGCTCCGGGTAGATCAGCAGCCGCTGAAGCGCACCGACAAGCATGTCGATCACCAGACGAGCGTCGCCGATGGAGTCGACGTACTCGCCCAAGGTCATCGGCGTGGAAGCGCTGATGATGTCGACTTCGGGCCACAGCTTGCGTGCCGTGGCGTACGCGCGCCTCTCCTCGTACGGCTTGCTGATCAGTAGGACCGAAGACACGTCGACGCCGGCCTCTTCGAGCAAGTCTCGGGTGAAGCGGATGTTTTCGCCCGTGTTGCGGGCGCGGGGCTCTACAAGCATGGCTGAGCTGGGGACACCGAGCTCTAGTGCTCGCTCCCGGTAGTGGATGGCCTCACCGCGGGGCATACGTTCCCGGGTCGTGGGGCTGGTGGCCCCGGTGAACACGAGCAGTGGCGCCATGCCGTGCTTGTACAGGTCTACCGCCGTGTCGGCCACGCTCAGGTCGTGGCTGCCGAGGCCGACGGCAACCGAGCATGGGCGGGGTGTATGGCCCATCTGGTGGTAGTCCCACAGGCGCCGTGTGTCTGCCCAATCCTGTGCTGAGATCACTGCTGGCCTCCAAAGCCATCCTGGAAACCGCCGTTGAGGACGAGTTGATCCGCCGGAATCCCTGCCGGATCCGTGGTGCGGGCAAAGAGTCCGCGCCGGAGCGACCGGTGGCCACTGTGGACCAGGTCGACGCGCTCGCCGATGCGATCGGCCCGCGCTGGCGGCTGATGGTCTACCTCGCGGCTTACGGCCCCGCCCGCCCCGAGGAGCAAGCGGAGCTCCGGCGGCCGGACGTGAGCCTGGAACCTCTCGGCGTATGGGTCCGCCGTGCCGCTCCCGAGCTGACCACCGGCCGGCGGGCCGTGGGGGAGACGAAGTCCGAAGCGGGGAAGCGGTTCATCGTGCTGCCGGAGTTTATGCACAGGGATGTGGATCGCCACGTGAAGTGGTTCGCGGAGAAGGGCCCGAACGGGCTGCTGTTCGTCGGCGAAAAGGGCGCCCCGTTCCGGCGTTCGTCCTTCGGACGGAAATGGCGGAAAGCCCGTGCCAAGGTCGGCCTGCCGGAGAACTTCCGTTTCTACGATCTGCGCCACACGGGCCACACGCTGGCGACGCAATCGGGTGCCACGCTCAAGGACGCCATGGTCCGAGCGGGTCAGTCCTCCGAGCGCGCTGCGCTGATCTACCAGCACTCGACGCTGGAGCGGCAGAAGGAGATCGCCGCCGCGCTCGATGCTCGGGTGCGGGCTGACCGCAAATCGATCGACGGGCACGCCGACGGCCCATCGGGCACGCAACGGGCACGGGAGGGATGAAGAGGTCTGGACAACAAAGAAGCCCCGGGCTGCTTGCCTGGGGCTTTCTGCTGGAGCGGGTGACGGGAATCGAACCCGCGCTCTGAGCTTGGGAAGCTCATGTTCTACCATTAAACTACACCCGCGTAAGACACCTGTTGAGGCATCTGACCTCGCACACTGTACCCCATGCCCGGCCCCGGACGCATACCTCCGGGGTCTTCGTGTTGCCTCCGGAATGGCGTGCGCGGGGAGGCGCGGGAGGCGTACGGTGAGGGGGACCCGGGGTGCCTGAGTGGGCGGAGTGCCGCGTGAGGCGGGGGTGGGTTCATCCCCTAATGTGGCTTTCGTCGTTGAGGTACCGGGGAGAAGGGGAGCGATGGATCGCACCGTCGTTCGTTGTGCCGAAGGGCACGTTTTCAGCACCGCCACGTTCCCGATGCAGAACCTGGGCGCCGGAAGGCTCGGCCCCGGGCGCTTGATCAGGTGTCCGCGGTGCGCGCGGCTGCGGAGCGCCGTCCCCGTGGCGGCTGACAGCGGCAAGTAGCCGCGCAGGTCCGGACACGCAGGTCGGACGTGACGCGGGGGCTCCGGGCCGGGTCGGCTCGATTCGGCCCGGAGCCCGGTCCCCGCGTAACCTGCTTGCGTGCTTCTCTCTGACAAGGACATCCGGACCGAGATCGACAACGGGCGGGTCGGGATCGACCCGTACGAGCCGTCGATGGTGCAGCCGTCGAGCATCGACGTCCGGCTGGACCGCTTCTTCCGGGTGTTCGAGAACCACCGGTACCCGCACATCGACCCGGCCGTCGAGCAGCCGGACCTGACGCGGCTGGTGGAGCCGGAGGGGGACGACGCGTTCATCCTCCACCCCGGGGAGTTCGTGCTGGCCTCGACGTACGAGGTGATCTCCCTGCCGGACGACATCGCCTCGCGCCTGGAGGGCAAGTCGAGCCTCGGCCGGCTGGGGCTGCTGACGCACTCGACGGCGGGCTTCATCGACCCCGGTTTCTCGGGGCACGTGACGCTGGAGCTGTCGAACGTCGCCACCCTGCCGATCAAGCTCTGGCCGGGCATGAAGATCGGGCAGCTGTGCCTCTTCCGCCTGACCTCGTCGGCGGAGTTCCCGTACGGCTCGGACAAGTACGGTTCGCGGTACCAGGGGCAGCGGGGGCCGACGCCGTCGCGTTCCTACCTCAACTTCCACCGGACGAAGGTCTGAGCGCATGAGCGGGCCGGCGCGGGAGAACCTGACGTACGAGGCCTTCGGGCAGGCGGTGCGGGACCTGGCGCAGACGATCGCCGACGACGGCTTCGAGCCGGACCTCGTGCTGTCGATCGCCCGCGGCGGGGTGTTCGTGGCGGGCGGGCTCGCGTACGCGCTCGACTGCAAGAACATCCACCTGGTGAACGTCGAGTTCTACACCGGGGTCGGGACGACGCTGGAGATGCCGGTGATGCTGGCCCCGGTGCCGAACGCGATCGACTTCTCCGACAAGAAGGTGCTGATCGCGGACGACGTCGCCGACACGGGCAAGACGCTCAAGCTCGTCCGCGACTTCTGCGCCGACCACGTCGCCGAGGTGCGCAGCGCGGTGATCTACGAGAAGTCGCACTCGCTCGTGAAGTGCGACTACGTCTGGCGGCGCACCGAGGACTGGATCAACTTCCCCTGGAGCGTCCTGCCTCCGGTGCGCGGGGCGGGGGAGCCGATCACCCCGTCGAGGGACGCGCTCTGATCCATGCCGCGCCGCAGCTGCACTTCGTGGCCGGGTCCTTCGTGAACTTCCGGGACCACGCGTTCCAGGACGCCGGCGGGCACGCGTTCCGCTGGGTCTCCCACAAGGTGTTCCGTTTCCCGCCCGGGGCGGGTGGCCGGGAGTTGCCGGGGCGCTGATCGTCTACGAGCAGTTCCGCTACGACTGCGCGGGGGAGGCGACGTCGAGCCGGACGGCACGCGCCACGGCTCGTACCGGCTCGAGCGCATCGGCCCGGACGCGTACCGACCGGTGGCCCCCGCTGACGCGATCCGGACGCTTCGGGGCCGGGTCGCCCGGTACGACAGGGTCCCCGCGTCCCCGGAAGCTGTGCTCGAGGAGCGGGTGTACCGCGTGATCGGCCCCGGGACCGGCTGCCACCGCCTGGCCGACCCGGGCAGGGACGCGTTCCACGACTGGGGCGGTGTGCACTGTGACTTCCACGCTTACGCGTAAGGGGCGCCACTCCTGGAGTGGCGCCCCTTACCCGTGGTTCCGGTTCCGCGTGCCGGGGTGGCGGGCGGACCTCAGATCACCGGGAGCTTGAAGAGCACCAGCAGCGCGATCAGCTGGATCGACGCCGCGCCCAGGGCCTTGGGCCACGGGAGGTCGTGGGACTTGGAGACCATGGAGGTCAGCAGGGCGGCGCAGCCGATCCAGGTGGCCCAGCCGAGGAACTGGACGAAGCTGTTGGCGCTGCCCAGGAAGACGGCGAAGACCAGGCGCGGGGCGTCGGTCAGCGAGGTGACGAGCATCGCCAGGCCGATGGTGGGCGCCCAGGCGCCGTCGCCGCCGAGCTGGCGGGCGAGGGCGTTGGTGACGGCGCCGAGCATCAGGCCGCAGAGGATGACGGCGATGGCCGTGCACACCACCCAGGGGACGCTGTTGGACAGGGTGGCGTCGAGCACGTCCTCGCGGGCGGTGTCGAAGCCGAAGACGGCGAGCAGCCCGTAGAGGAAGGTGACGATCAGGGCGGGGCCCCACACCTGGTAGTCGCGCATCTGCCAGAAGGTGGCGGACGGGCGCATGACGATCCCGCTCAGCAGCTGCTTCCAGCCGAGCCGGGGGCCGGCCGGGGGCGCCATGGTGTGGCCCGCGCGGTAGGTGGACACCTGGTCCGGGTGCTGCGGGGACTGCGCTTCGTAGGGGTCGTAGGCGTCGGGCGCGTCGCCGATGGAGAAGGCGCGGGTGTGCCCGGGGTTGTTGTCGTACGAGGGCGCCGGCGCCGCGGAGCCGCCGAAGTACTCGGGCTCACCCTCGGCGGCCGGTGTGAAGCCGTGGTGGGGCTGCTGCCCGCCCGGCGAGGTGTTCTGCTGCGGGTAGCCGCCGTACTGCTGATGCGGGTGCTGCACGTCCCCGTCCCGTCCGCGTCCGTTCCTGAATCCAGCCACGCCTCGAACGTACCCGTTCGCGGGGGCGGAGGGCGGTGCCCCCCGCCCCCGGAGGGGCATTGCTGCCAAGCTGTGACAGATTCCAGGCCCGTGCGGGCGGCCCGTGCGGGCGGCCGGGATCGGCCCCGGATCGGCCCCGGATCAGCCCAGGACGTCGCCCAGGTTGGGGGCGCCGCTGGTGGAGACGCCGAGGGAGGTGGGGCTGAAGGTGCCCACCGTGGAGGTGCTGATGCCGCCGGAGGTGCCGCGCAGCTGCCACAGGGCGCCGTTGCCCGTGTTCTTGCCGGGGGCGGCGACGGTGAGGTCGGCGTGCCGGTCGCCGTCGACGTCCTTGAGGAGGACGGTCCAGCCGAAGCGGTCGACGGCCTCACTGGAGCCGGGGACGCCGGGGGTGCCCTGGTTGAGCGAGAGCGCGCCCGAGGTCATGACCCCGCCCGGCGCTCCGCGCAGGACGAGGGCGGCGCCGGCCGCGGTGACCTTGCCGATCGTCTCGTCGCTGACGCCGACGACCAGGTCGGCGCGTCCGTCGCCGTCGACGTCGCCGGTGGCCACGGACTCCCCGAAGGCGTCCCCGTACTCGTCCTCGCCCGGTATCCCCGGAGTGGCCTGGGTGAGGGTCTGGGAGGGCTGTACGGAGACGCCCTCCGGGCCGCCGAGGTGGATGTGGACCGCGCCGCCGCCGAAGGCGTCGTTGATGTTGCCGGGGTCGCCGACGACGAGGTCGTCGCGGCCGTCGCCGTTGAGGTCGCCGGTGGCCACGGGCCGCCCGAAGGCGTCCCCGCCGGCCAGGGTGACGGGATGGCCGAGCCCGGAGGCTGCACCGCGGTAGGTGACCACGGTGGGCCGTGCGGTCGTGGTGCCGATGCCGTGGACGACGAGGTCGGCGACACGGTCCCCGTCCAGGTCCCCGGAGGTCAGGGTGATGGGCAGGTAGCCATCCTTCTTGAGCGGGACCTTCAGCGCGTAGCGGGCCGTGGCCGTGGATGCCTTGGAGAAGCCGCCCTTCAGGACCCAGACGTCGGTGCCCTTGCCGGACACCGCCAGGTCGGGCTTGCCGTCGCCGCTGAAGTCCGCGACGGCGAGCGACCACCCGAAGCGGTCGTGGGCCGTGGGCGCCGGGTCGGCGACCGTGGTGGCCCCGGACAGGCCGGAGCGGCTGCCCCAGACGACGGTCACGGAGCCTGCGTCGGTGTCGCTGCCGACGTCCTCCCCGGGGCTGCCGACGACGAGGTCGGCGTAACCGTCGCCGTTGAGGTCGCCGGATGCCACCGAGTCCCCGAAGGCGTCGCCCTTCTCGGCCGTGCCCGGGACGCCGGCGGAGTTCTGGGTGACGACGGTCCGGCGGCCGGCGGACAGGCCCTTGGCGGAGCCGTACACGACGACGACGGCCCCGGCGCCCGTGTGGCCGCCGACGTGGGCCTGGTCGGCGGCGGCGACGACGTCGCGGTAGCCGTCGCCGTTGAAGTCGTCGGAGTACCGGGCGGGGGCGGCGTACGCCTGGGGCGCGCCGGCGGTGAGGGGGACGAGACCGCCGGCGAGCAGGAGCGCGGCGGCCGCGGCGAGGCGGGGGTGGTTCATGAGTGGGGGTTCCTTCGCGCCGGGCGACCGCCTCCCGGGCGGGGAGGCGGCCGCCGGTGGTGGGTCAGTTGCCGAAGTTGGCGCCGAACAGGGGGCTTCCGGAGGTGGAGACGCCCACGGTGCTGGGGGCGATCGACAGCGCCCCGCTGGTGCTGATCTTGGTGCCGTCGGAACGCAGGGCGGTGACGGCGCCGTTGCCGCCGTTCTCGCCGTAGGTGGTGACGGTCAGGTCGGCCTTGCCGTCGCCGTTGACGTCGTCGAGGTGGAGCTCGCCGCCGAACTGGTCGTACTTCTCGTCCGAGCCCGGCACGCCCGCGGTGTTCTGCGTGAAGTACTGGTAGCCGGCCGTGGTGTTGAGCCCGGTCGGCGAGCCGTACAGGAGGGTGACCGAGCCGGCGTCGACGACCCCGTTCAGGTCCTCGCCCGCGGAACCGACGGCGAGGTCCTGGAAGCCGTCGCCGTTGACGTCGCCGAGGTGGAGCTCGCTGCCGAAGGCGTCGCCCTTCTCGGAGCCGCCGGGGATGTTGCCGCTGTCCTGGGTGATGGACGTGGCGGTGCCGGGGCCGGTGGCGGTGCCGTAGACGACCTTGACGGTGCCGCCCTTGACTGCGCCGGGGACGCTGGGCTCGCCGCCCGTGCCCGGGTCCCAGCTGACGCCGATGACGATGTCGCCGTGGCCGTCGCCGTTGACGTCGCCGATGCCGGTGATGACGCCGCCCTGGAGCTTGACGGCGCGCGAGGCGACGAGGCCGGAGGCGGAGCCGGGGAGGTAGTAGTTGGCGTTCCAGCCGTAGTCGCTGGTGGTCTCGTAGCCGTCGACGATCAGGTCGCTCATGCCGTCGCCGTTGACCTCGCCCGCGGTGAGGTTGAGCGGTCCGGTGTCGCCGCCGGACTGGATCGGGGGCTTGACCGTGTAGCGGCCGCCGGAGGTGCCGCTCTTGGTGATGCCGCCCTTGTAGACGTAGACGGTGCTGGCGGAGGAGCCGACCGCGAGGTCGTCCTTGCCGTCGCCGTCGAAGTCGGCGGCCGCGAGGGAGCGGCCCCAGCGGTCGTGGCTGCTGGGCGCGGGGTCGGCGAGGGTGGTGCCCCCGGTGAGGCCCTTGGAGGAGCCCCACAGGATGGTGACCATGCCGCCGTCGACGTCGCTGCCGAGGTCCTCGGAGGCGGCGGCGACGGCCAGGTCGCTGAAGCCGTCGCTGTTGAAGTCGCCGACGGCGGTCATCCAGCCGAAGCCGTCGCCCTTCTCGGCGCCGCCGGGGACGCCGGAGGTGTTCTGGCTGATGACGCTGCGCCGGGCGGCGGTGAGGCCGTTGGAGGAGCCGTAGAGGGCGACGACCTGGCCGGCGCCCTTCAGGCCGCTCACGTAGGCGTTGCCGGCGGAGAAGGCGACGTCGGCGTAGCCGTCGCCGTTGAAGTCCGCCTTGTGGCCGGTGCCGGTGGCGGAGGCGGGGCTCGCCGCGAGGGCGAGGAGGCCGCTGGTGAGCGCGGCGGCTGCGGTCGCCGCGAGGGCGACCCGGGTGCGCTTGTGCATGCGGGTGTACTCCTGTGCATGCGGGGATGCCCGTGGGCATCCGCAGTCTGTGGAGGGGCCACCGCGCCCGTTCACCCGGTGTTCAGCCGGATGGCGGACGCGGTTGGCACAACTCAGACCCGCGACCACCCCAAACAGTTGCGTGAGAGGCGTAAATTTTTTCGAGTGACCTGTGGGGCGTCCGCGCACCGGCTTCAGGAGCAGAGCGTCGCCCCGAAGGCCAGGCCGCCGGTCGGCCGGGGCAGCCCGAGAGCGGCCGCGGTGAAGGTGGCCGAACCGGTGGCGGTGATGCCGGAGGCGGTGCCGCGGAAGGTCCACACGCGGCCGCTGCCCGCGTCCTCGCCGGGGGCGGCGACGGAGAGGTCGGCGCGGCCGTCGCGGTTCAGGTCGCGCAGCAGGAGCCCGCATCCGGAGGTGCCGCCGAAACCGTCGCCGCGCTCGTTGCCCCCGGGCACGCCCGCCGAGTCCTGGTGGAGGGCCCGGGCCCCGGTGGCGGTCAGGCCGGAGGGGGAGCCGGGCAGGACGGTCACGCTGCCCGCGTCGGCCACCGTGCCGACGTCCTCGCCAGGCACGCCGACCGCGAGGTCCGCGCGGCCGTCACCGGTGAGGTCCGCCGCCGCCAGGGCCGCCCCGAAGCGGTCGCCGGCCTCGTCGCTGCCGGGTACGCCCACCGTGTCCTGGGCGAGGTCCACCGGGGGCCGCGTGGCGGCCGGGCCCTGGGCGCTGCCGTACAGGACGCGGACGATGCCGCCGGCACGGGTGGGCAGCGGGTGCTCGGGCACCCACGGCTCCTCGGTGTCGTGGATGCCGAAGCCCGCGCCGCCGACGGCGACGTCCGCGCGGCCGTCCCCGTCGAAGTCGCCGACCGCCAGGGCCTCGCCCGTGGTCTCGCCGTACCAGGACGGCGCCCGGACGAGGCCGGCCGCGGTGCCGCGCAGATAGGCGGTGCCGCCGCCGTCGAGGCCGTTGTACGCCACGGCCGCGTCCGTCCTGCCGTCGCCGTCGATGTCGCCGACCGCGAGGCGGATGCGCCCGACGAAGTGCGGGATGCCGTCGTCGGTGACGGTGGTGAGGGCGGCCGGTGCCCGGCCGGGGGCGAACGGGCCGAGGGCGACGGAGAGGCCCCCGCTCTCGTCGCCCCGGTTGCCGGTGACGATGTCGAGCCGCCCGTCGCCGTTGACGTCCGCCGCGGCCAGGCCGGCGAAGCCCGTGCCCTTGTAGGCGCCCGAGCCGGGCAGGGACGTGCCGCGCGTGAAGCCGGAGGAGCCGCCCCACAGGATGGTGATGCGGCCGGTGTCCTCCAGGGCGGACGCGTTCTCGCCCGGTGCGACGACGATCAGGTCCGCGTACCCGTTCCCGTCGAGGTCGCCGCTGGCCAGGCGGGCCCCGAACCGGTCGCCGGTCTCGGAGGAACCGGGGATGCCCGCGGTGGACTGGCTCACGGTGCGGCGGGCGGAGGTGCGGGGGCCGGCGGCCGACCCGGGGACCACGGCGACGTACCCGGCGGCCGTCTTGCCGCCCGCGGTCCCTCCCGGCACGCCGATCGCCAGGTCGGGGTAGCCGTCGCCGTTGAAGTCGTACGGCTTGGCGGGCGTGGCGGCCCCGGCCGTCTGGGAGGGCAGGGCGAGGCAGGCTGCCGTCGCGGTGAGGGCGAGGGCGAGGACGCGAACGCGCACGGTGGCTCCCATCGGTGCGGAACAGGTGACTGTGTGACGGGCCGGGTGGACGAAAGGTTGTGTCCGGGTGCACTCGGGGCGAACACCCGCGCGGGGGGATGCCGGCGGACCGTTCGCGCGGTTGGGCATACGGGCCGGTGAAGCCCTACCGTTCGGGGCGGAACGGATCCGAAGGGACGGAAGTGCCGATGGTTGTCAGGGCCGTACGGAATGCCGCGCGCGGGACCGCGCGCACCTCAGCGCGTGCCGCGGTGGGCGCGGCGGTTGCGGGGTTGCTGACCCTCGCGGTGACGGGGTGCGGGCTGCTGACGACCGACTCCGGTTCGCCGGACGCGCCGGCCGCGGCGAGCTCCCCCGCCGCCTCGTCCGCCGTGGGCGGCGTGCCGGTGAAGCCGGACCCCGCGGTGCTGGCCGCCCTGCCGGCCCGTCTGGAGGCGGACGGGACGACGATCACGGTGGGCGACCCGGGGGCGCCGAAGACCGTCCACATCTACGAGGACCCGCGCTGCCCGATCTGCAAGGCGTTCGAGACGGCCGCCGGGCCGCAGTTGGCGGCGCTGGCGAAAGCCGGTGAGGTCAAACTGCAGTACACCCTGGCCTCGTTCCTGGACGAGAACCTCAAGGGCAGCGGCTCGAAGAAGGCCGCGGGCGCCCTGCGCGCGTCCGTCGAGGCGGGTACCGGGGCCTTCGCGACCTACCACGAGCTGCTCTACGCCAACCAGCCGCAGGAGCAGGTGGACGGGTTCACCGACGCGTACCTGCTGGAGCTCGCCGGCCGGGTGGAGGGGCTGCGCGGCGCGGCCTTCGACACGGCGGTGCGCAAGCAGTCGTACGGGGACTTCGTGACCGCCTCCGAGGAGGCCTTCGTCAAGAGCGGGGCCACGGGCACCCCGTACGTGAAGATCGACGGCACGGCGGTGTCCCAGGCCGACCTGCAGAAGCTGTTCGACCCCGCGTCCTTCGCCGCGCTGCTGCGGCAGTCCGGCATCGGCGGCTGAGCGCGCCGGGGGAGCGGGAAGAGCGCACGAACGCCGGTGGGCGCGTACGGGATCCGTACGCGCCCACCGGCGTTCCCAGGCCGGTCCGCGGACCGGCCTGCTCCACGTGCTACTTCGCGGGCTCCGGCTGCGGCTCGCTCGCCGTCTCCTGCTCGCCGTCGGGGTCGAGCGGGGTCCTGACCGAGTCCAGCAGCAGCTGGGAGACGTCGACGACCTGCAGCGACTCCTTGGCCTTGCCCTCGTTCTTCCTGCCGTTGACGGAGTCGGAGAGCATCACCAGGCAGAACGGGCAGGCGGTGGAGACGATGTCGGGGTTGAGGGACAGCGCCTCGTCCACGCGCTCGTTGTTGATGCGCTTGCCGATCCGCTCCTCCATCCACATGCGGGCGCCGCCGGCGCCGCAGCAGAAGCCGCGCTCCTTGTGGCGGTGCATCTCCTCGTTCCGCAGGCCCGGCACCTTGGCGATGATCTCGCGCGGCGGCGTGTAGACCTTGTTGTGGCGGCCCAGGTAGCAGGGGTCGTGGTAGGTGATGATGCCCTCGACCGGGGTGACGGGGACGAGCTTGCCCTCGTCGACCAGGTGCTGCAGCAGCTGGGTGTGGTGGATGACCTCGTACTCGCCGCCGAGCTGCGGGTACTCGTTCGCCAGGGTGTTGAAGCAGTGCGGGCAGGTGGCGACGATCTTCTTCTGCGCCTTCGGCTTCCTGGTCGACTCGTCCTCGTCGTCCTCGCCGAAGGCCATGTTCAGCATGGCGACGTTCTCGGCGCCGAGCTGCTGGAAGAGGAACTCGTTGCCCAGGCGGCGGGCGGAGTCACCGGTGCAGTTCTCCTCGCCGCCCATGATCGCGAACTTGACGCCCGCGATGTTCAGCAGCTCGGCGAAGGCCTTGGTGGTCTTCTTGGCTCGGTCCTCCAGGGAGCCGGCGCAGCCGACCCAGTACAGGTACTCCACCTCGGTGAGGTCCTCGATGTCCTCGCCCACGACGGGGACCTCGAAGTCGACCTCCTTGACCCAGGCGAGCCGCTGCTTCTTGGGCAGGCCCCAGGGGTTGCCCTTCTTCTCCAGGTTCTTGAGCATCGTGCCCGCCTCGGACGGGAACGAGGACTCGATCATGACCTGGTAGCGGCGCATGTCGACGATGTGGTCGATGTGCTCGATGTCCACCGGGCACTGCTCGACGCAGGCGCCGCAGGTGGTGCAGGACCACAGCACGTCCGGGTCGATGACGCCGTTCTCCTCGGCGGTGCCGATCAGCGGGCGCTCGGCCTCCGCGAGGGCCGCCGCGGGGACGTCCTTCAGCTGCTCCTCGGAGGCCTTCTCCTCGCCCTCCACGGTCTTGCCGCCGCCGGCGAGCAGGTACGGCGCCTTGGCGTGCGCGTGGTCGCGCAGCGACATGATCAGCAGCTTCGGGGAGAGCGGCTTGCCGGTGTTCCAGGCGGGGCACTGCGACTGGCAGCGGCCGCACTCGGTGCAGGTGGAGAAGTCGAGGATGCCCTTCCAGGAGAACTGCTCCACCTGGCTGACGCCGAAGACGTCGTCCTCGCCCGGGTCCTCGAAGTCGATCGGCTTGCCGCCGGAGGCCATGGGCAGCAGGGCGCCGAGCGCCACGGCGCCGTCGGCGTTCCGCTTGAACCAGATGTTCGGGAAGGCCAGGAAGCGGTGCCAGGCGACGCCCATGTCGGTCTTGAGGGCGACCGTGATCATCCAGATGAAGGAGGTCCCGATCTTGATCATCGCGGTCAGGTAGACCAGGTTCTGCAGCGTGCCGACGCTCAGCCCCTTGAAGGCCGCGACCAGCGGGTACGAGGCGAAGTAGGCGGCCTCGTAGCCGTGCACCTCCGCCAGGGCGCCCTCCAGGCCGCGCAGCGTCATGATCGCGAGGCCGATGATGAGGATGACGGACTCGACGAAGTAGGCCTGGCCGGTGTTGGAGCCCGCGAAGCGGGACTTGCGGCCCGCCCGGCCCGGCCGGGACAGCTGGCGGATCACGATGAGCGTGAGGATGCCGAGCGTGGTCATCAGGCCGATGAACTCGACGAACACCTCGTACGGCAGCCAGTGGCCGATGACCGGCAGCATCCAGTCGGCCTGGAAGAGCTGGCCGAAGGCGTTCACCAGGGTGAGCACGAGGGAGAAGAAGCCGACGGCGACGAACCAGTGGGCGACGCCGACGACGCCCCAGCGGTTCATCCGGGTGTGGCCGAGGAACTCCCGGACCACCGTGACGGTGCGTGCGCGCCAGTCGTCCGTACGGGTGTCCGCGGGGACGTCCTGGCCCAGTCGTACGAACCGGTAGATCTGGGCGATGGCGCGGCTGAACAGCGCAACGCCGACCACGGCGAGTACCAGCGACACGATGATCGCGGCGAGTTGCATGAGGGGGCTCCTCGGACCTGCGAGAGCGGAGGCTCGGGGCTGATGCCCGGCTGCCTACTAAGCAGTAACTTATTCGGTTCTCCTGAGACTACCCAGTATCGGCGCACGTGCGCAGCCGTGCCGCCGGTGATCTGTGTCGCTGAGGCGTGCCTTCCCTTGACGCCGGGGCGGTCCGGCGGCCGCGCGGTCGCTGCTCGTGGCCGTCCGTGCGCGGAGGGCTGGCCCATAAGTTGAGTCGCCACGACTCAGGTCTGTTGACAGGGTGAGAGCTGTGAGGCACCCTTGAGCCAGTTCCACTCAAGTAGGCAGCTGGAGGATTCCACCATGGCACGTGCGGTCGGCATCGACCTGGGCACGACTAACTCCGTCGTCAGCGTTCTCGAAGGCGGCGAGCCCACCGTCATCACCAACGCCGAGGGTGCCAGGACCACGCCGTCCGTCGTCGCCTTCGCCAAGAACGGCGAGGTGCTCGTCGGCGAGGTCGCCAAGCGCCAGGCCGTGACCAACGTCGACAGGACCGTCCGGTCGGTCAAGCGCCACATGGGCACCGACTGGAAGATCAACCTGGACGGCAAGGACTTCAACCCGCAGCAGATGAGCGCCTTCATCCTGCAGAAGCTGAAGCGGGACGCGGAGGCCTACCTCGGCGAGAAGGTCACCGACGCGGTCATCACGGTCCCGGCGTACTTCAACGACTCCGAGCGCCAGGCGACCAAGGAGGCCGGCGAGATCGCGGGCCTGAACGTCCTGCGCATCGTCAACGAGCCCACGGCCGCCGCCCTGGCGTACGGCCTGGACAAGGACGACCAGACCATCCTCGTCTTCGACCTCGGTGGCGGCACCTTCGACGTCTCGCTGCTGGAGATCGGCGACGGCGTCGTCGAGGTGAAGGCCACCAACGGCGACAACCACCTCGGTGGTGACGACTGGGACCAGCGCATCGTCGACTACCTGGTGAAGCAGTTCGCCTCGGGTCACGGCGTGGACCTGTCCAAGGACAAGATGGCGCTGCAGCGTCTGCGCGAGGCCGCCGAGAAGGCGAAGATCGAGCTGTCCTCGTCCACCGAGACCTCGATCAACCTGCCCTACATCACGGCCTCCGCCGAGGGCCCGCTGCACCTGGACGAGAAGCTCACCCGCGCCCAGTTCCAGCAGCTGTCCCAGGACCTGCTGGAGCGCTGCAAGATCCCGTTCCACAACGTGATCAAGGACGCGGGCATCCAGCTCTCCGAGATCGACCACGTCGTCCTCGTCGGCGGCTCGACCCGCATGCCCGCCGTCGCCGAGCTCGTCAAGGAGCTGACCGGCGGTCAGGACGCCAACAAGGGTGTCAACCCGGACGAGGTCGTCGCCATCGGCGCCGCCCTCCAGGCCGGTGTCCTCAAGGGCGAGGTCAAGGACGTCCTGCTCCTCGACGTCACCCCGCTGTCCCTCGGCATCGAGACCAAGGGCGGCATCATGACCAAGCTGATCGAGCGCAACACCACGATCCCGACCAAGCGCTCGGAGATCTTCACCACGGCCGAGGACAACCAGCCGTCGGTGCAGATCCAGGTCTACCAGGGCGAGCGCGAGATCGCGGCGTACAACAAGAAGCTCGGCATGTTCGAGCTGACCGGTCTGCCGCCGGCCCCGCGCGGCATCCCGCAGATCGAGGTCGCCTTCGACATCGACGCCAACGGCATCATGCACGTCTCCGCCAAGGACCTCGGTACCGGCAAGGAGCAGCGCATGACCGTCACCGGTGGCTCCGCGCTGCCGAAGGACGACATCGACCGCATGATGCGCGAGGCCGAGCAGTACGCGGAGGAGGACCACAAGCGCCGCGAGTCCGCCGAGACCCGCAACCAGGCCGAGCAGCTGGTCTACCAGACCGAGAAGTTCCTCAAGGACAACGAGGACAAGGTCCCCGGTGACGTCAAGACCGAGGTCGAGGCCGCCGTCGCGGACCTGAAGGAGAAGCTGAAGGGCGAGGACTCCGCCGCCATCCGCGAGGCGACCGAGAAGGTCGCCGCCACCTCGCAGAAGCTGGGCCAGGCGCTGTACGCCAACGCCCAGGCCGAGGGCGGTGCGGCCGGTGCCGCGGGCGGTGCCCAGCCCCAGGCCGACGACGACGTCGTCGACGCAGAGATCGTCGACGAGGACAAGAAGGACGGTGCCGCGTGACGGAGGAGACCCCGGGCTTCGAGCAGGAGCCTGACGTCCCCTCTGCCGAGGCCGGTTCCACCTCGCCGGGGGACTCCCCCGGCGAGGCGGGGCCCGGCGCCGGGTCCGCCGACCAGGCGGGCCCGGCGGCCCCGGCCGGGGACGCGAACGCCAACGTCGCTCTGCAGGCGCAGCTGGACCAGGTGCGCACGGCGCTCGGTGAGCGCACGGCGGACCTCCAGCGGCTCCAGGCGGAGTACCAGAACTACCGCCGCCGGGTGGAGCGGGACCGGATCGCGGTCCGCGAGATCGCGATCGCGAACCTGCTGACCGAGCTGCTCCCGGTGCTCGACGACATCGGCCGCGCCCGGGACCACAAGGAGCTGGTCGGCGGGTTCAAGTCGGTCGGCGAGTCCCTGGAGACGGTCGTCGCCAAGATGGGGCTGCAGCAGTTCGGCAAGGAGGGCGAGCCCTTCGACCCGCTGGTGCACGAGGCCCTGATGCACAGTTACTCGCCGGACGTCACGCAGACGACCTGCGTGCAGATCCTGCAGCCCGGGTATCGCATCGGTGAACGCACCATCCGCCCCGCGCGGGTGGCCGTCGCCGAGCCCCAGCCGGGCTCGCAGGGCACGCAGAAGAACGACGACACGGCGGACGAGGAGAACGGTGGCCCCGAACAGGGCTGACGTGGGTAGCGCACGGAAGGAGGGACGCCGGGGATGAGCATCAGCAGGGACTTGTTCGAGAAGGATCTCTACAAGGTCCTCGGCGTCCCGAAGGACGCCACCGAGGCGGAGATCAAGAAGGCGTACCGGAAGCTCGCCCGCGAGTTCCATCCGGACGCCAACAAGGGCGACGCCAAGGCCGAGGAGCGCTTCAAGGAGATCTCCGAGGCCAACGACGTCCTGTCGGACCCCAAGCGCCGCAAGGAGTACGACGAGGGCCGCGCCCTCTTCGGCAACGGCGGCTTCCGCACTGGCCCGGCCGGCCCGGGCGGGTTCGGCTTCGACCTCGGTGACCTCTTCGGCGGCGGCCCCGGCGGCACCACCACCCAGGGCGGCGGTTTCGGCGGCGGCCTCGGGGACGTGTTCGGCGGTCTGTTCAACCGCGGCGCCGGTACGACCCGTACGCAGCCGCGGCGCGGCCAGGACATCGAGACCGAGGTGACGCTGAAGTTCACCGAGGCGGTGGACGGCGCCACCGTGCCGCTGAAGATGACCAGCCAGGCCCCCTGCAAGGCCTGCTCCGGCACCGGCGACAAGAACGGCACGCCCCGGGTGTGCCCGACCTGCGTCGGCACCGGCCAGGTCTCGCGCGGCGGCAGCGGCAGCTTCTCGCTCACCGACCCGTGCACGGACTGCAAGGGCCGCGGCCTGATCGCGCAGGACCCCTGCGAGGTCTGCAGCGGCAGCGGCCGGGCCCGTTCGGCGCGCACCATGCAGGTGCGCATCCCGGCGGGTGTCACCGACGGGCAGCGCATCCGGCTGCGCGGCAAGGGCGCGCCCGGCGAGCGCGGCGGCCCGGGCGGCGACCTGTACGTCACCGTGCACGTCGACGCGCACCCGGTGTTCGGACGCAAGGGCGACAACCTCACCGTCACCGTGCCCGTCACCTTCGTGGAGGCGGCGCTGGGCGGGGAGATCAAGGTGCCGACGCTCGGCGGTCCCGCCGTGACCCTCAAGCTGCCCCCCGGCACGCCCAACGGGCGTACGCTGCGGGCCCGCGGCAAGGGCGCGGTCCGCAAGGACGGCACCCGCGGGGACCTGCTGGTCACGATCGAGGTCGCGGTCCCGGCGACCACCGAGGGCAAGGCGCTGGACGCCCTGGAGGCCTACCGGGAGGCGACCGCGGACGACGACCCGCGGGCAGAGCTGTTCGATGCCGCGAAGGGAGTCTGAGCCGATGAACACGAGCGGCGGCATGCGTGGCGGTCGGGGCCGCAACCCGTACGAGCTGACCGACGAGTCCCCCGTCTACGTCATCTCGGTGGCGGCCCAGCTCTCCGGGCTGCACCCGCAGACCCTGCGCCAGTACGACCGCCTCGGCCTGGTCTCGCCCGACCGTACGGCCGGGCGAGGCCGCCGCTATTCGGCTCGTGACATCGAACTCCTGCGCGAGGTCCAGCGCCTCTCCCAGGACGAGGGCATCAACCTGGCCGGGATCAAGCGCATCATCGAACTGGAGAACCAGGTGGCGGCCCTGCAGTCGCGGGTCGCCGAGCTCTCCGCGGCCCTGGAGGGCGCGGCGGCCGCAATGCAGCAGCGTGAGGCCGCCGTCCACGCCTCGTACCGGCGTGACCTGGTGCCCTACCAGGACGTCCAGCAGACCTCCGCGCTGGTGGTGTGGCGGCCCAAGCGGCCGGAGTGACCGGCCGCCGCTCATGTGACGACCCGGCCTAGGCCAGCAGGTCCGCGGGGCCGCGCGAGACGCGGTGCAGATGGCGCCCCGAGGCGACCATCGCCTCCAGCAGCCGGTGGCCCTCCGCGGCGGGGATGAGCCCCCCGGCGCACGCCTCCCGTACGAGGTCGAAGGTCTCCTTGGTGGTGACGCCCCGCCGGCGCGCGAAGTCGCGGGCCGAGCGGTCGTCGGTGATCCAGACCGAGCCCCGGAACTCACGGCGCCGGGTGATCAGCACGCACGTCTCGGCCTCGCCGAGGTGCTTGGTCGGCAGGTGGGACGAGCCGCCGAAGACCGCCCGGCGCAGCCGGTCGACCTCCCGCAGTTCGGCGCCGTCGCTGATCTCCACGGGCTCGCCGAGCCACCCGGCCTCCGCCAGTCCGGCCAGCCGCGGCAGGAACCGCGCGGAACGGCCCGCCTCCCAGGCCACGGCCTGGGTCCAGCGGCCGCGGCCGTCCAGCACCTTCTCCAGCAGGAGCAGCCGGTCGACGGCCGCGAAGTTGCACAGGACGGTGTTGTCGGGGAACCACCACGTGGTCATGGCTGGAAGACCGGATCCCCTTCTTCCGCGTCCTGTTGCTCGATGCCGTTGCCCGGGGGCGGTTCGGGCGCGAGGAGGTCGTGCAGCCGCTCCACGTCGGTGCCCAGCAGCGCGGCCAGCGGACGCAGGGTCGTCTCCCCCGCCAGGTAGGCCTTGTACAACTCCGAGGCGACACGGGGCGGGAAGCGCTCCGCCGAGGCCCGCGAGGCCTGCTTCTGGTAGTCGTCGCCGGCGCCCGCGAGCAGGTGGCAGGCCTCCGTGGTGAGGGCGCGCAGCTGTTTGCGGCGTGCCGCGTCGATGAGTCCCAGCTGGTGCAGCCTGGCCGCCAGCGCGCTCGGCGACACCCGGAAGCGCACGACGAGCCGCTCGAAGCCGGCGTCCGAGAGCCCGCCCTCCGCCGTCGCGGCCTGCGTCAACTCCCGTGTGGGCATCAGCAGATGCGACGCGAAGACGTTGGCCCTGACCTCGGCCAGGTCCTTCTGCCGGCCGGGGGCGACCCGGGACTCCACGACCACGCTCCGCGCGTCCCTGGCGAGGATGTGGCAGAGCTCGTGGGCCAGGGTGAAGCGCTGCCGCGTCCACAGGTCGGTGGGCGCGAGGAGGACGAGGCGGAAGGAGTCGGCCTGCCACGCCAGGCCGTCCACACCCTGGGGAAGCCCGGTGATGGCGACGTCCACCCCGAAGCGGTCCTCCATCGCCGCGATCAGCTCGTCCGTGCCCGTCCCCGCGGCCGGCAGCAGCTCCAGCACCTCGGTCGCCAGCCGCTCGCCCTGCGCCGCGTACCGCTCCGGCGCCGGGTCGACCTCGGGCACGGCGGGCAACTCCTTTGTGCGGCCCAGCAGCTCCAGCACCTCGAAGGCGTCGGCGAACCGCGCCGCGACCTCCTGCGCCCCCACCGGGTCGGCGGTGGTGTCGCCCCGCGTACGGGCCGCGAGCGCGGGGCGCAGCGGCTCGTTGCCGGTCAGCAGCCAGTCCACGCTCGTGCCGCCCGCCTCCGCGATCAGCGCCAGGTCGAGCGAGGTGAAACGGCGGACCCCGCTCAGCGACTTCGACAGCTTGTCGGGCGTGAGCCCGACCGACCGGGCGAAGGCGGCCTGGGTCATCGCCGCCGCGTCCATCACGGTGCGTACGCGCTCGATGACATACGGGTCCATGCGTACAGAATAAGGCGGGCCTTGCGATAATCGCAAGGCCCGCCCTTTTCCTGCTTGTCCTAGGAATTCATGGCGTCCGGATCGCGTAGCCCCCGCCGGGCAGCGACTCCGTTCCGTCCGCGTACACGGCGCGCACCCAGTAGAAGTGGGTGGTGCCGCGGGCGGCGGTGGTGTCGGTCCAGGCGGTGGCGGTGACCGGCTCCGAGGTGAGGCTCTCGTAGCGGCCGGTGTCGCGGTCCCAGCGGTAGACGAGGTAACCGACGGCGTCGGCCACGTCCTCCCATCCCAGCCGCACGCCGTCGCCGACGCCGGCGGCGGTCAAGCGGACCGGGGAGCCCTCGGGGGTCTCCACGGACGGGGTGAGGTCGAGCTCCGTGAACTCCACCACGTTGGCGTCGTGGTCCCGGAGGAAGAAGGAGTTGCCCGAGATGTCCTGGGCGTCGACGAAGTAGCAGCCCTTCTCGCCGTCGGGCAGTCGCTCGGCGAGGTACTCGGTGGTGCCCGGGCTCAGCCACTCGACCGCGTGGACGTCGTAGCAGACCCGCTCCTCCTCGTCCTCGTACAGCTCACCGCGGTAGACCGCGTAACGGGCCAGGTCCGGTTCGGTGTTGGGGTCCCAGTGCAGGCGCACCCCGTACTCGGTCGGCACGACGGTCAGGCCGGTGACCTTGGCCGGGGGCTCCTCGTCGCCGGGGAGGGTGACAGCGGCCTCGCCGGAGAGGGGTGACTCGAGCCCGTCGGCGGTCTGGGTGACGGCGTAGTGGTACGTCACGCCGCGCCGCAGGGATTCCTTGTCGGTGCAGCTGAACCGGGCGGTGACCCCGCCGAGTTCGCCCTCCCCGCTGATGGCGCAGTCCAGGGCGGTCGCGGTGGACGGGTCCACCGGCGAGGTGGTCGAGCGGTACACCGTGTACGACCCGACGGCCTGCTCCCTGGGCAGGCTCCAGGTCACCTTGATGCCGATGATGCTCTCGGAGGGGACCGCTGCCACGTCGCGGGGCGCGTCCGGCCGGATCGCCAGCGGGGCCGCGCTCGCGGCCGCCGACCTGCCGGAGAAGTTCGTGGCGGCGTCCATCGCGATGACCGTGTAGAAGTACTGCGTCCTGGTGGCGACCTTGGTGTCCGTGTACGACGGGGCGGCAACGGTGTCGAGGAGCGCCCACGGGCCGGCCGCCGACGTGCCCCGGTACACCTGGTACGCCGACGTGTCCGCGTTCGGGCTCCAGGTGAGCGCGTAGCCCCTGCCGTCGGCGGTCACCGCGGCCTTCAGGCCGGTCGGCGTGGCCGGGGCCTGTTCGTCGATCGACGTGACGGTGACCGCGGCCGACATCGCGGAGGCGTTGCCCGCCTTGTCGACCGAGGTGACCGCGTAGGAGTACTTCGCCCCCGTGGCGGCCGGCAGGTCGCGGTAGGACGGCGTGGTCACGAGCGCGCTGCCGCCGATCCGTGCCCAGGCGCCGGTGCCGGTGCGCCGGTAGACCCGGTAACCGGCCAGGTCCATCTCGGCGTTCCTGGTCCATGCGAGCGTGAAAGCGTGGCCGCTGGCCGGGGCCTTGAGGCCGGTGGGTGCCAGCGGCTTCGTCTTGTCCACCGACGCCGACGTGCGCGGCGCGTACGTGAACTTGACGTTGGCGCTGCCCTTGAAGGCGGCGAAGTCGACGCGGAGGGTGTGCCTGCCCTTGGGGACGGTGAGGTTGAGCGTCTTGCTCCGGGTGGTGGAGACGTCCTTCCAGAGGTCGATCTTGCGGGTGCCGTCGAGGTAGACGCGGATGCCGTCGCGGGCGGCGGCGGTGAACGTGAAGGGGCCGCCGGAGCCGAAGTCGCGGGTCAGGCTCCAGCGGACGCCGAAGTTGTCCTTCGGCAGGGTGACGCCGGCGGGATCGCCGGTGCCGTAGTTCTCGTTGATCGAGGTGTCGCAGGCGGTCTTCTTCGGGGTGCCCTTGAACGTGGTGTTCGCGTAGTACGACGCGACCCACACCCCGGTGGAGCAGGTGGTCGCCGCGTGGGCGGCGCCGACCGGCAGCGCGAGGCCCGCGGCGGTCGTTGTGAGCGCGAGCGCGGTGGCGCGGGCGCGTATGGATTTGGTCAAAGATCCCTCCCTGAGGAGTGAGATCCTGGCAGGCCCCGAACACCCGTGCCAAGTCGGTTCGGTTGCTCGTGATCAGGCCGTGCCGTCCCGGTCCCGCGTCCGCCGAAGGGGTGGCCTCCCGTGGCGGGGCGGGCGTGTGGGGCGCGTGGTGGGGAAGACGGTCCCTATGCCGCACAAGGGCGTCGGAGCAGGGATCGTGGTGGGGCTGGCCGTGGGGATGGTGGCCGGTGCGATGCCGCTCGGGACGAACTGGGGCGCCGAGGGGCTGGACGTGGGGCTGGCGACCGTGGCGATGTGGGCCGGGCTGCGGCTGGCGGCGCGGCGCGAGGGGCCGTGGTGGATCGCCGGGCTCATGGCACTGGTCCTGGTGAGCGTGGGCGTGGCGGCGTACGGGGACGTGGGCGTGCCGCGGTACGCGGGGCTGGTGCCGGTCCCGGTGGTGGCGGCTCTGCTGGTGGTGGGCGGCGCCGGTTCCGTGTGGGCCCGGCGCCGGGGGATGGGCGTGGTGGGTGCGGCGGCCGGGGCCGGCGCGCTGGTGGCCGCCGTGTGGCTGCCGGTGTGGGCGGCGGCCGCGGTGTGGGCGGCGGCTCAGGCCGGTTCGACGTCACGGACCTCGCTGCCGACGAGGTAGTCCTCGGGCTGCAGCGGCATCCGTACGCGTTCGGGGCTGTCCCAGTAGCGGGCGTTGGCCGCGGCGAAGCCGTCCTCGCCGTCGTAGGCGATCAGCCAGACGAACTGGCTGCGCTGGCGGTCCACCCAGGCCAGGCCGATCTCGAAGCCGTGGGCCCGGCGCAGCGGCACGATCTCGGCGTGCCACAGGCCGAGCCAGGCGTCGAGCATCTCCGGCTTGATGGTGTACGTCCGCAGCTGTGTGGTCCTGGGCAATCCGGGGCTCCCTGGGTTCCTCGGGTCCGTGGCTTCCTTGGCTTCCTTGGCTTCCTCCGGTCACGCGGGCGCGTGCACGCGGACCTGCTGGGGGCGTACGACGCGGTCCCCCATGCGGTAGCCGTGCCGTACGACCTCCGCGACGTCGCCGGCGAGCTCCGGCCGGGGCGCGGGGACGGTGCCCACGGCCTCCTGGAGGGCGGGGTCGAAGCGCCCGGCGGTGACCGGGATGCGGGTCATGCCGTACTTCTCCAGGAGGGTCAGCAGCTCTGCGCCGACCGAGTCGCCGAAGCCGCCGTCGACGCCGAGGTGGCGGTCGATGCGGTCCAGGAGGAGGACGAGGTCGTACAGGAGCGGCTGCACCAGCCGGCCCTCGGCGGCCCTGCGGGTGTGGTCGAGCTCGGCGCGCAGTTCGTCCAGACCGCGCCGTCCCTCACGGTCGTTGAGCAGCCGGCGGCGGAACTGGTCGCCGAGCGCGGCCATTTCCTCGCGCAGGCCGTCGACGGCGTCGGCCACCACGGCCAGGGGGTCGGGCGCGGGCTCCTCCGCGGTCTGCGGGGCGGGGCCCTCCGGCGGCACCTGCGGCACCTGCGGCGGCGCGGGGGGCTGCGGGGGCACCTCCGGCAGGGGTGCCGGTGGTACCACCGGCACGGGCGGGACCTGCGGAGGCTGCGGAGGCAGCGGTGGCGGGGTGCTCATGCGCGGCTCCAGTACTGCTGCGGCGGCGGGTTGAGGAGGTGCCGGGGGAGGGACGCGCGGGTGTGCCACCAGCGCGGTCGGAAGCCGATCCACGCGATGAGCGCGAGGGCGGCGAGCGCCACGAACCAGGCGTAGGGCCTGGCCGGCGTGAGCGGCACCACGACGGCCGGGACGAGGACCCAGAGCATGCTCTTGTGCCACCGCCAGGTCTTGCCCAGGGACTCGGCGGCGAGCCCCCGGTAGAATTCCAGCCGCCCCAGCAGGTCCGGATCGGCCGGGCGGACGGCCAGGCCCTGGTCGACGCAGTGCAGGATGCGCCGGGCGGCCTCCTCGGAGGCGACGACCAGCCTCCGGGTGACCGGGTGCGTGATCATCGAGCCCTCGGCACGCAGCGACCAGATGCGGCTGATCTGGTTCCGCAGCCCGGTGTGGCCGGGACTGTGCGCCAGGGCCTTCTCGTACCAGGTCAGCGCCTCGTCGAAGCGCGAGGAGGCGTACAGGCCGTCGCCGACGGCGAGTTCGGTCCCGAGGTCGCCCGGCGCCAGGTCGTCGGCCTTCATGTACCAGGTCAGGGCCGTGTGGTGGTCGCCGAGCGCGGTGTGGACGTTGCCGATCTGGAAGTGGTTCGCGGCGTCGTCCGGGTCCAGCTGCAGCGCCCTGCGGTGCTCCTGCAGGGCGTCCTGGTAGGCGCCGAGGTCTTGGTGGACGGCGCCCAGCAGCCGCCAGGCATAGGCGTTGCGGTCGTCGTGGTGCACGGCCTGGCGGAGCTCGTACTCGGCGGCCTGCAGGTCGCCGTCCTCGATGTTCCGCTCGGCGTTGCCCACCCAGTCGCGTACGGTGCCGCCGAGGGTCGGCTGTACGGCCTCCGGCTCCCGGGGCCCCGGCCCCTTCTTCCGGGACCGGGCCAGCCGCTGGTCGTACAGGGCGCGGGCGGAGGGGTCGGTGAGCGCCTTGCGGGCCTCCAGCACGCGCCGCACCTTGTCCTCGGCCTCGCGGCGCTTGTCGGCCGTGGGGGCCTTGCTCGCCTTCCCCGCCCAGCTGCGGTGCTCGCGGTCGAGCTTCCTGCCGATCTCCTCGGCGCTGTCGGCGGTGCCGATCCCGAACTCGGCGTAGTAGTCGGGCACGTCCGTCGTGGTCATGGGGCGTCGGCTCCCGCTCCGGTCAGAGGGCCGCGGTGCGGGACACGCGGTCGCTGAGTTCCTCGAGCTCCTCGGTGCCCAGGTTGTCCGGGCGCTCGACCTCGAACTCGCCGAGCCACTCGCCCGAGGTCAGGTCCTTGACCTCGACGTGGATGATGCCGTCCACGTCGTAGGCGTAGTACACCTCGAAGGGCGCGCCCTTGGGGTACGGCGGGATCTTCAGGGTGCTCTCGCCGACGACCTTCACGTAGTCCAGGTCCTCGCCTTCGCCCTCGGTGACCTGCACCCGCAGCGCGGACTGGCGCTCCCGGACCGTGTAGAAGGTGTCGCTCTCCTTCGCGGGGACCGTGGTGTTGTGCGGGATGATCACCGCGTTGTACTCCGGTGAGCGGGGGGCGTCGTCGTGGACGGCGACCATGCCGAGCGACTGCGAGGTGACGTCCTTGATGGACTTCACCCTGCCCTTGGTGAGCCGGGCCAGGCCGTCGCCGGGGGCGGACTCCACGTGGGCGCCGCTGCCGATGTACTTCTTGCGCTCGGCGGCCTGTTCGGCGCGGACCTCGGCGTCCAGGGCGATCAGCGCGGCCCCCAGGGCCACCACCTCGTCCTGGCTGACGCCGCGTTCCGCGGCCCGCCCGGACAGCCGCTCCACCAGGGCCGGGACCTGTGGCATCCGCGTGGAACCGCCGACGAGCAGCACCTTGTCGACGTCGTCCCAGGTGAGTCCGGACTCCTCCAGGACGCCCTCGGTGAGGATGCGGGTGCGGTCCAGCAGTTCGGCGGTGAGCTCGTCGAACTTCTCGCGGGTGACGCGGATCTGCTCGTGCCGGCCGCCGGCCGAGAGCATGACGACGGCCTGCGGGGCGTTGGACAGGGTGCGCTTGGCGATCTCCGCCTTGTCGCGCAGTTCGGCGAGGGCGGCGGTGTCGTCGGTGAGGTCGGGGCCGCCGGCCGCCATGAAGGCGCCGTTGAGGTGCTCCATCAGCGCCCCGTCCCAGTCGAAGCCGCCGAGGTTGCGGTCCCCGTCGGTGGCGATGACGTCGTACTCGCCGTCCTCGACCTTCATCACGGTGACGTCGAAGGTGCCGCCGCCGAGGTCGTAGACGAGGACGGTGCCGACCCGCTCGTCCTCGTCCTGGTCGAGCCCGTACGCGAGGGCGGCCGCGGTCGGCTCGTTGACGATCCGCAGCACCTCCAGGCCGGCGATCCGGCCGGCGTCCTGGGTGGCCTTGCGGCGGGCGTCGTCGAAGTAGGCGGGGACGGTGATCACGGCGCGCTCGACGGGCTCGCCGAGCATCATCTCGGCGTCCTCCTTGAGCCGCTTGAGGATCAGCGCGGAGATCTCCTCGGGGCGGAAGGGGGTGCCGGACTCCGAGGTGTAGACGGGCGTGGGCTCGCCCATGTAGCGCTTGACGAACTGCACCACGTGGTCCGGGGCGGTGGCCGCGGAGCGTTTGGCCTGCGAGCCGACGACGACGACGTCGCCCTGGAACATCACCACGGACGGGGTGATGTTCTCGCCCTCGCGGTTGCGGACGATGGACGCGGTGCCGGTCCGGTCCGCCACCGCGACAGCGCAGTACGTCGTGCCCAGATCGATTCCCACAACCCGTGCCACAGCCGGGCACCTCCCCGTAGCCGTACGCCAACCGAATCTGCCGGAGCGTCAATCATGCAGCATGCAGGGGTGTTTCGGGGGCGGGATCGACAGGGCCGCGGGGCCGGGCCGAGGGTCAGGCGCGGCCCATGGCGCGGGTCAGCGCGATCTCGACGACGACCCGGTCCGGGTTGGGGGCGGGGGTGCGGCCGTAGCGCTCGGCGTAGCGCCGTACCGCGTCGGCGACGGCGTCCGGGTCGGTGTTGATCCGGGCCACGCCCTCCAGCGTCGCCCACCGCCCCTTGTCGACCTGGCACACCGCGACCCGGGCCCCTTCGGGCCCGGCCGCCAGCACGTGGGCGACCTTCCGGCTCGCCTTGTTGGTGATCACGCGCGCCAGCCCCGCCTCGGGGTCGTACGTCACGCCCACCGGCACGACGTGCGGGGAGCCGTCGGGCCGGTGGGTCGTGAGCGTGCTCATCAGGTACTCCCGCCAGAAGGCGAGGTAGGCGGGATCCGGTTCGCGTGGGTTGACCGTCATACCGGGAAGGATGTCACCCCATCGGCGCCAGGGCGACGGAGCCCCACGCCGGGAAGGACTCCGTCCCGTCGTCGAGGGCGGCGGCCACCCGGTAGACGTGGGTCGTGCCCCTGGCCGGCGCGGTGTCGGTCCAGCTCGACGGCACGGTGGGCAGGGGTACGGCGTTGAGCTTGACGAAGGCGCGGGTGGTGTAGTCGAAGTCGTACACGTTGTAGCCGGTGATCCGGTCGCACACGGAAGCGTTCGAGCAGTGCCAGTCCAGGAGCACCCTGCCCGCGGTCGTCTCCGAAACGCTGTCCATCCGCACCGCGAGGGTGCCCGGCGCCGGGTAGGGGGTGTCCACCATGTCGATCGGCGTGACGTCCAAGGTGGCGGCCACGGTGTCCGCGGTGGCGTTGCCCGAGGTGTCGACGGCCACGACCAGGAAGCTCACGGGCTGGCTGCCGAGCGGCTTGACCAGGCGGTAGTGCGTGGTGCCGGCGGGGACCACGGCCGTGGTGTCCTTCTGGAAGTACCACTGGCTGGTGTAGGCGTTCAACTGCCAGGAGCCGGTGTGGACCTCGTAATGGTCGAGGTCGGCCGCCGTGCTGTCGTCCCAGTCGAGTTCGATGCCGTACTTCTCGGCCGTGCCGGTGAGGCCGGTGACGGCGGCCGGCGGGCCCGAGACCGCGGTCAGGGTGACCGAGGGCGCCTGGGATCTGGCGGACTCGTTGCCGGAGGCGTCGACCGCGGTGACCGCGTAGGAGTACGTCCCGGCCGTGCCGCCGGGCATCTGGTCGTTCAGGTACAGCTCGGTGGACGGGGCGCTGTCCGGGGCGAGCCGGACCCAGGCGCCGTCGGCGCCGGTGCGGCGGTACACGCGGTAGGACCGCAGGTCGCCGTCCTTGCCGGCGGCCCAGGTCACCTTCACGGCGCCGGTGGACTCGGAGTACGTCGCCAGGACCCCGGTCGGTACGGCCGGAGCGGTCCTGTCGCTGCTGGCGACCGTGACCATGGTGGAATCGGCCGAGGCGTGGCCCGCCTTGTCGACTGCCGTGACCGTGTAGACGTACTTCGCACCCGTGGGCGGCGGGGTGTCGCCGAAGCGGGGCGAGGTCACCAGGCCTGTCCCGCTGATCCTGGTCCAGACGGTCGCGGTCGCGAGCCTGCGGTAGACGCGGTAGTCGGCCAGGTCCATCTCGGCGTTCGGGGACCAGGTCAGGCCGGCCTTGGCCGTGCTGCCGGAGTACGTGGCGCGCAGGCCGGCCGGGGCCAGTGGCTTGACCTTGTCGACGGAGGCCGACGTGCGGGGCGCGTAGCCGAACGTCACGTTGGCCTTGCCCTTGAAGGCGGCGAAGTCGACGCGGATGGTGTGCCTGCCCTTGGGGACGGTGAGGTTGACCGTCTTCTTCCGGGTCTTGCTCACGTCCTTCCAGAGGCTGATCTTGCGGTTGCCGTCGAGGTAGACGCGGATGCCGTCCTGTGCGGTGGTGCTGAAACCGAAGGGGCCGCCCGATCCGAAGTTCCTCGTCACCGTCCAGCGGACACCGAAGTTGTCCTTGGGCAGTGAGACGCCGGCCGGGTCGGCCGAGCCGTAGTTCTCGCTGATCTTCGTGTCGCAGACGGTCTTCTTGGGGGTGCCCTTGAAGGTCGTGCCGGCGAAGTAGGACGCCTTCCACACGTTGGTGCCGCAGCTGACGGCGGTGGTGGCGTGTGCCGGAACGGCGCCGGCGGTGGTGGCCCATGCGAGGGCGGCAGCGGCGACCACGGCCGCTGAGTGGCGTATGGACATGTCAGTGGATCCCCTCCCCTGGGGATCGATCGTGGCAGAGATGCGGAGAACTGCAAGGGCTTTCTGCGCCCGTCGCTGGCATTCACAGACTTGAGTGGAATAGACTCAACTTGTCTCACGCTGGACTAAGCAGGTCCGAAACGGTTCCGGAAGGACCCAGAAGGAGGAGTACGCGGACGTGGACGCCGAGCTGACCAACAAGAGCCGCGAGGCCCTGAACGCCGCCAACACCAAGGCGGTCTCGGCCGGGCATGCGGACCTGACCCCCGTGCACCTGCTGCTGGCGCTGCTGGAGCAGCCGGAGAACGACAGCGTGCTGGACGTCCTCGCGGCCACCGGCGCGGACGCCGCCGCGGTGCGTTCCGGCGCCGAGCGGCTGCTGGGCGGACTGCCCAGCGTCCAGGGCAGCACGGTGGCGCCGCCGCAGGCGAACCGCGAACTGCTCGCCGTGATCGCCGACGCGGCGGGGCGGGCGAAGGAACTCGGGGACGCGTACGTGTCCACCGAGCACCTGCTCATCGGCATCGCCCTCAAGGGCGGAGCGGCCGGTGGGCTGCTGAAGGAGTACGGTGCGACCGGCAGCAGGCTGCAGGACGCCTTCGAGCAGATCAGGGGAGGTCAGCGCGTGACGACACCCGACCCCGAGGGCACGTACAAGGCGCTGGAGAAGTACGGCACGGACTTCACCGCGGCGGCCCGCGAGGGCAAGCTCGACCCGGTGATCGGCCGGGACAACGAGATCCGGCGCGTGGTGCAGGTGCTCTCCCGGCGCACCAAGAACAACCCGGTGCTCATCGGCGAGCCCGGCGTCGGCAAGACGGCCGTCGTCGAGGGCCTGGCCCAGCGCATCGTCAAGGGCGACGTGCCCGAGAGCCTGCGCAACAAGCGGCTGGTCGCCCTGGACCTGGGCGCGATGGTCGCGGGCGCCAAGTACCGCGGCGAGTTCGAGGAGCGGCTGAAGGCCGTGCTGGCGGAGATCAAGGCCAGCGACGGCCGGATCATCACCTTCATCGACGAGCTGCACACCGTCGTCGGCGCGGGTGCCGGCGGGGACTCCGCGATGGACGCGGGCAACATGCTCAAGCCGATGCTGGCCCGCGGCGAGCTGCGCATGGTCGGCGCGACCACCCTCGACGAGTACCGCGAGCGGATCGAGAAGGACCCGGCCCTGGAGCGCCGCTTCCAGCAGGTGCTGGTGGCCGAGCCCAGCGTCGAGGACACCATCGCGATCCTGCGCGGTCTCAAGGGACGCTACGAGGCGCACCACAAGGTGCAGATCGCCGACGCCGCCCTGGTCGCGGCCGCGACCCTCTCCGACCGCTACATCACCGCCCGCTTCCTGCCCGACAAGGCCATCGACCTGGTCGACGAGGCCGCCTCGCGGCTGCGCATGGAGATCGACTCCTCGCCGGTCGAGATCGACGAGCTGCAGCGCTCCGTCGACCGCCTCCGCATGGAGGAGATGGCGCTGGAGAAGGAGACCGACGAGGCCTCCAAGCAGCGTCTGGAGAAGCTGCGCAAAGACCTCGCCGACAAGGACGAGGAACTGCGCGGCCTCACCGCCCGCTGGCAGAAGGAGAAGGAGGGCCTGAACCGGGTCGGCGAGCTCAAGGAGCGTCTGGACGACCTGACCACCCGGATCGAGCGCGCCCAGCGCGACGGCGACTTCGAGGCCGCGTCCAAGCTGCTGTACGGCGAGAAGCCGAAGCTGGAGGCGGAGCTCGCCGAGGCCACCGAGGCCGAGGAGGTGGCCAAGCGGGGCACCATGGTCAAGGAGGAGGTCGGCCCGGACGACGTCGCCGACGTGGTCGCCGCCTGGACCGGCATCCCGGCCGGCCGCCTGATGGAGGGCGAGACGCAGAAGCTGCTGCGCATGGAGGAGGAGCTCGGCAAGCGCCTGATCGGCCAGGGCGAGGCCGTGCGCGCGGTGTCCGACGCGGTGCGCCGCTCCCGCTCCGGCATCGCCGACCCCGACCGCCCGACCGGTTCCTTCCTCTTCCTCGGCCCGACCGGTGTCGGCAAGACCGAGCTGGCCAAGGCGCTGGCGGACTTCCTCTTCGACGACGAGCGGGCCATGGTCCGCATCGACATGAGCGAGTACGGAGAGAAGCACTCCGTCGCCCGCCTGGTCGGTGCCCCTCCCGGCTACGTCGGCTACGAAGAGGGCGGTCAGCTGACCGAGGCGGTGCGCCGCCGCCCGTACTCCGTGGTGCTGCTGGACGAGGTGGAGAAGGCCCACCCCGAGGTCTTCGACGTCCTGCTCCAGGTGCTCGACGACGGCCGGCTCACCGACGGCCAGGGCCGTACCGTCGACTTCCGCAACACCATCCTCGTCCTCACCTCCAACCTCGGCAGCCAGTACCTGGTCGACCCGGTGCTCGGCGACGAGCAGAAGCGGGAGAGCGTGCTGGAGACGGTGCGGGCTTCGTTCAAGCCCGAGTTCCTCAACCGGCTCGACGACATTGTGGTCTTCAGCGCCCTGAACAAGGACGAGCTGCGCCGCATCGCCCGGCTGCAGACCGACCGCCTGGCGGCCCGGCTGCGCGACCGGCGGATCGCCCTCGACGTCACCGACGAGGCCCTGGACTGGCTCGCCGAGGAGGGCAACGACCCCGCCTACGGCGCCCGTCCGCTGCGCCGGCTGGTGCAGACCGCCATCGGCGACCAGCTGGCCAGGGAGATCCTGGCCGGCGAGGTCAGGGACGGCGACACGGTGCGGGTCGAGCGGGTCGGCGACCGGCTGCTGGTGGGCGCGACCACCGGCAAGACCCTCTGAGGCACCCCGGGAACGGCACGCGAAGAGGGCACGGCGGGCCGCGCTTGCACGGCGCGGCCCGCGGTGAGGGAGGATGGGTGTATCCGTACGAAGGGAACTGCAAGGTGAGCATCGACCCGTCCTCGATTCCGAATTTCGGGGGCCAGCCGGACCCCCAGCCCGGCCCTGCCGGGAACGTGGTCATTCCTGACCAGGATCTGGTCAAGCAGCTGCTGGAGCAGATGGAGCTCAAGTACGTCGTCGACGAGGAGGGCGACCTCGCCGCGCCGTGGGAGGAGTTCCGCACCTACTTCATGTTCCGCGGGGAGGAGGACCAGCAGATCTTCGCGGTCCGCACCTTCTACGACCGGCCGTACAGCATCGAGGACAAGCCTCAGCTGCACGAGGCGCTCGACGACTGGAACCGCCGCACCCTGTGGCCGAAGGTCTACACCCACACGCACGACGACGGCACGGTCCGTCTGATCGGCGAGGCCCAGATGCTGATCGGCCTCGGCGTCGGCCTGGAGCACTTCGTCTCCAGCACCGTCAGCTGGGTCCGGGCCTCCATCGAGTTCGAGAAGTGGATCCTCGAGGCCCTCGGCCTGGAGAAGGACGCGGAGTCCACGGACGACGACGGCGACGGCGAGGACTGAGCGCGCCCCCAAGGGCGTACACGGACCGCACGAGGGCAGCCCGTCCGCCACGCGACCGCCGGTGAGCGGGCGTGCGCGGGCGGGCTGTCCTGCTCCGGTCCGGGCCGGACGCGCGCCCCGACCGGCCCCGACCCGCCCACGGCCTCAGAGCCGGCGCAGCCGCTCCACGCTCTCGCGCAGCACGTCCTCGCGCTTGCAGAAGGCGAAGCGCACCAGGCTGCGGCCCTCCTCCGCGTCGTCGTAGAAGATCACGTTGGGCACCGCCACCACCCCGCAGCGCTCGGGCAGCGCCCGGCAGAACGCCAGGCCGTCCTTCTCGTCGAGTGGCTGGATGTCGGTGGTCACGAAGTACGTGCCCTCCGGGCGGAAGACGCGGAACCCGGCCGCCTCCAGGCCGTCGGAGAGCAGGTCCCGCTTGCGCCGCAGGTCCTCGCGGAAGCCCCGGTAGTAGGCGTCCGGCAGCCGGAGCGCCTCGGCCACGGCGTACTGGAACGGCCCCGCGCTCACGTACGTCAGGTACTGCTTGGCCGCGCGCACCGCGTCGACCAGGACGGGGGCGGCGGTCACCCAGCCGACCTTCCAGCCCGTGAACGAGAACGTCTTGCCCGCGCTCGAGATGGTGACCGTGCGGTCGCGCATCCCCGGGAAGGACGCGAGCGGCACATGCTCCGTGCCGTACGTCAGGTGCTCGTAGACCTCGTCGGTGACCACGATCAGGTCGCGCTCGACGGCCAGCTCCGCGATCGCCGCCAGCTCCTCCCGGGTGAGGACCATGCCGGTCGGGTTGTGCGGGCTGTTGAGCAGCAGCAGCCGGGTCCGCGGGGTGACCGCCGCGCGCAGGGCGTCCAGGTCCGGGCGGAAGGACGGCGCGCGCAGGGTGAGCGGGACGCGGCGGGCGCCGGCCATGGCGATGCAGGCGGCGTACGAGTCGTAGAAGGGCTCGAAGGCGATCACCTCGTCGCCCGGTTCCAGCAGCCCGAGCATGGCGGCCGCGATGGCCTCGGTGGCGCCCGCGGTGACCAGCACCTCGGTGTCGGGGTCGAAGCCGAGCCCGTGGAAGCGCAACTGGTGCTCGGCGACGGCCCGGCGCAGTTCGGGCACACCGGGCCCGGGCGGGTACTGGTTGCCGCGGCCGTCGCGCAGCGCGCGCACGGCGGCCTCGCGCACCTCCTCGGGGCCGTCGGTGTCCGGGAAGCCCTGGCCGAGGTTGATCGCACCGGTGCGGACGGCGAGGGCGGACATCTCGGCGAAGATCGTGGTCCCGAACTCGGCGAGTGCGCGGTTGAGCGGGGGTCGCGAGGAGGTCATGCCCGCCATCCTCCGCCGAACCTCTGGACTTCCTCAACTTTGCTTTCGGCCGCGGACGGCGGGGGCATCACCGTCGCACAACGGAAAGCACGGAAAGCGGGGGTGGGAACGATGGGCGCGTTGGTCGTATTGCTCGTCTTCGGCGCGATAGTGGGGCTCGTCGTCCTGGCGGCGAGGAAGGGCGGCCGGCGGAGGGGCCGGCGGCACTCGTACAGCTCCTCCGCCGGGGGCGCCGGGGCCGGCTGGTGGGCGGGGGACGCGGGCTCCTCCGACGGGGGAGGCGGTGGCCACCACGGGGGAGGCCACCACTCCTGCGGCGGCGGGAGCTCGTGCGGCGGGGGCGGCGGTGGCTGTGGCGGCGGGGGCTGCGGCGGCGGAAGCTGACGATACGAAATTGCGCATTGCCCCGTGCCGAATCGCATATGCGCCCGGTGGGTTACTCACCCGTCGGGCGCATTTGTAGTGAACACCTGAACCCGTCCGGGCCCTTGCGGATGTAAAGGGGGTGGAGATGGGTAAAAACGCTGAAGGCGACGCGCCATTCATGATTGCGTATTCACCGACCCCTCGTGGGCACGAGCCGACGGACGTTCTCCCCCACAGGCGCGGGTCGGCGCGTCCTCTCCCACCATGCCCGTGACCTCCCCTCGCTTGCTCGCGATGTGCCTGCGGAGCCGACTTCATGCTCACCATGCTTCAGACCGCCTACACCGACACCCGCGCCGGCGACCTGGCCTGGTGTCTGGGGAAGGACGAGCTGCCGGCGCTCGCCGTGCTCGACCGCGAGCTCCCGGGCGCCGGTTCCGGCGCGCCCGCGGCGCCCGCGGCCCCCCGCGTCCAGGTCCAGTTGCGGCTGCTCGGCGCCTCGCACCAGGTCATCCTGGACTCGGCCCGCGGCCGCTGCTCGGAGACCGTCGCCTGCCTGCCGGGCACCAGCGCGCCGCTGCCGTTCGGTGTGGCGCGGCGGATCGCCGGCTGGGACTACGAGTTCGCGGCGCGGATCGAGACGCTCTCCCGGGGAGGCTTCGCGGGGCGGGCGCAGGAGCTGCTCGCGCTGGTGGCCGATCACCCCAATGGCCTCGCGGGGACGTTCCCGGGTGATCCGCACGCCTTCACCGCGATGCTGGTGCAGTACCGCGGCGGCAGCGTCCTGTGGCGCACCTGGCACGCGTACCCCCAGGAAGGACGCCTGGTGGCGACCCGTTCGACCCTCAGCGCGCAGCCGTGAGCGCGGTGGTACGCCCGTGGCCGGCACGGCGTCAACGCGCCGCCAAGTGCCACGAATTGCACCCCTGTGGGTGACGTGGACCGCCATATACCTGACATAGCGTGCAAGCATGATCGACCAGTCCACCTCCCGTACGGCCCGGGCCGCCCCGCGTGTCTGCAGGCTGCGGCTCCCCGTCCCGGTGGCCGCGGCCAGGGCGCTGGTCCTGGCCGCGGTCTTCGTCTGCGCCGCCTGCGGCCTGGTGTACGAGCTCGAACTGGTCGCCCTCGCCTCGTACCTGGTCGGCGACTCCGTGACGCAGGCGTCGATCGTGCTGTCCGTGATGGTCTTCGCCATGGGCGTCGGCTCCCTGCTGGCCAAGCGGCTCAGCTGCGCGCCGGCGATCGGCTTCGCGGCCGTCGAGATCGTGCTGGCGCTGGTCGGTGGGCTCTCGGTGATGGCGCTGTACGCCAGCTTCGCCTGGTTCGGCCAGTCCCGGCCCGCGATGGCGGTCTTCGCCTTCGCGATCGGCGTGCTCATCGGCGCCGAGATACCGCTGCTGATGACGCTGATCCAGCGGGTCCGGCGGCAGGACGCGGGCGGTGCGGTCGCCGACCTCTTCGCCGCGGACTACGTGGGCGCGCTGGTCGGCGGGTTGGCCTTCCCCTTCCTCCTGCTGCCCTGTTACGGCCAGCTGACCGGGGCGCTCGTCACGGGCGCGGTCAACGCCGTGGCGGGCGGCGCCATCGTGCTCTGGCTCTTCCGCAGTGACGTCACGCCACGTGCCAGGGCCCGGCTGATCGCCGCCAACCTCGTGGTCCTCGCGGTGCTGGCGGCGGCGGCCTGGGCCGCCGGGCCGTTCGAGCGGGCGGCCCGGCAGGCCGTGTACGGCGGCGACGTGCGGTTCGCCGAGCAGACCGCCGTCCAGGAGGTCGTGCTCACCTCGGCTCCGTTGCAGCTCTTCCTCGACGGCCGGCTGCGGGTCCGCGACCGGGACGAGTACCGCTACCACGAGGCGCTGGTGCACCCCGCCATGGCGGGCCGGCACCGCCGGGTGCTGATCCTCGGCGGCGGCGACGGGCTCGCGCTGCGCGAGGTGCTGCGCTACCGGGGGGTCGGCTCGGTGACCCTGGTCGACCCCGACGCCCGGCTCGTCACCCTGGCGCGGGACGACCCGGCGCTGGCCCGCCTCAACCGGCACGCCTACCGCGACCCCCGGGTCGAGGTGGCCGCCGCGGACGTCTTCGACTGGCTGCGGCAGCAGGGCCCGCCGCGATCGCCGGGCGGGTACGACGTCGTGCTCGCCGACCTCCCCGACCCGGGGATCTCGCGCAGCGCCAAGCTGTACTCGCAGGAGTTCTACGGGCTGGCCGGGCGCGTGCTCGCCCCGGGCGGGCGGCTCGCGGTGCACGCGGGAGCGCCCGGCGCCGCCCGGCGCGGCTTCTGGACCGTCGACGCGACGGTACGGGCGTCCGGGCTGCGCACCGCCGACTACTGGATCGGCACCGGCCGCGGGGACGAGGACTGGGGCTTCGTCCTCGCCGCCCGGCACCGCGCCCCGGCCCCGCGGCTGCCCGCGGACGCGCCGCGGCTGCGGTCGCTGTCCTCCGCCGCGCTCGCCTCGGCGGTCCGGCGGGCCGCGCGGTCCCCGCTGCGCGACCTGCCCCCGTCGACGCTGATGCATCCGCGCTCCGGGTGAGGGCGAACCGGCGGTGAATCGGCACCGAAGCGCCGCCCGGCGGATTAGGCTCGCGGCATGGAGCCGCATGAGGTGTTCGTTCCGTTTCCGGCCGAAACCATTCGCCGGTCCCTCGCCGACCTGGAGCGCGTGGCGCGCTGCGTGCCCGGCCTCCAGCGTGACGCCGGCGCCGAGGAGGGGCTCGCCGGCCGGCTGAGGCTCCGGATCGGCGGCTCGACCATCACCTACCGCGGCACGCTGCGACTGGTCCCGCGCGGCGGCGGGCTGGCCGTCGAGGGCGAGGCGGTGGAGTCGCGCGGCGCGGGCACGGTCAAGCTGGCGCTGGAGCTCGGCGTGGACGCCGTGTCGGGCGGTGCCCTGCTGACCTTCACCGGCACCGTGCAGGCCGACGGGCGGCTCGGCGAGTACGAGGAGGCGACGGTCACCTCCACCGGCCACCGCCTGCTGGACCGTTTCGTCGCCGCGCTCACCTCCGACCTGGAGGAGCAGGCACCGGCCGGGGCGCCCGAGCCGGCCGTGGAGGACGCCGGTGTCGAGGACCTCGCCGACGACCTGCCCGCGCAGCTCGACGAGTTCGCCGGGCACGACGCCCAGGAGCTGCGTGAGCTGGAGGAGCTCCCCGAGCTGGAGGACGCGGACGGCGCGGAGGCCGTCGGCGAGGTGCTGCCCGGAGCGGAGGCGGTGGCCAGGGTCCCCGAGGACCCGGCCGGGATCGACCTGCCCGCGGAGGCCGCGCACGCCCGCCGCACCCTGATCGGCCGCAGCGCCGAGGAGGTCGACCACGCCCCGCCGCGCGGCCGCTACGCCCCGGTGCCCGCACCGCAGAGCGGCGCCGCGGCCGCCTCGCTGCGCCGTTACGCGCCGGCCGCGGCGGCGCTGCTGCTGTCGGCCGTGGTCGCGGGGCGGGTGCTGCGGCGGCGCAGGCGCTCGTTCCCGTAGGGTCTGTGCCGTGGCCACGGATGAGACCCCTGACGGGCGAGACGACGAGCACGCAGTCCAACTCGAAGCCGGACCGGCGCGGCTGACGATCCTTCCGGATCTCGGCTGCCGTGTCGGCTCGCTGACCGTCGGCGGCGTCGAGCTGCTGCGGCAGGGCCCCAACTTCGGGTCCTTCCCGATGGTCCCGTGGTGCGGCCGCACCCGGGACGGGCAGTTCCGCAACGGCGGGGTGCTGCACCAGATGCCGCGGGACGCGGGCCCGCACGCCATCCACGGCACCGGCCGGCACGTTGCCTGGCAGGAGGCGCCGGGCGCCACCGGCACCAGCGTCTGCTTCTACTACGACCTGGCCGAGCCCTGGCCGTACAAGGGCCGGGTCAGCCAGCGCTTCGAGCTGTCCGAGGACCGCCTGGACCTCACGATGAGCGTGGAGACCACGGACGACTCCTTCCCGGCCCAGGCCGGCTGGCACCCCTGGTTCCTGCGCAACCTCGGCCGGGGCGGGCAGGACGCCCTGATCGACTTCACCCCCGGCTGGATGGAGGAGCGCGGCGAGGACCACCTGCCCACCGGCCGCCGGGTGGAGCCGGGGCCCCGCCCCTGGGACGACTGCTTCGGCATGCCGGACGGTGTGGACGTCACCCTGACGTGGCCGGGCGAGCTGCGGCTGCGGATCACCAGCCCCGCCGAGTGGGTCGTCGTCTACGACGAACAGCCCCCGGCCATCTGCGTGGAACCGCAGTCGGGCCCCCCGAACGGGCTGAACACCGCGCCGCGTCTGGTCACCCCGATCGACCCGCTGGAGATGCGCGCCACCTGGGCCTGGGAGCCGCTGGGCTAGGCTCGTGGCCATGAGCGACGCGCGTGATGCCCTGCTGCAGCAGATCAAGGACAAGGCCGTGGTGCACGGCAAGGTGACCCTCTCCTCGGGTCTCGAGGCCGACTACTACATCGACCTGCGCCGGATCACGCTGGACGCCGAAGCCGCTCCGCTGGTGGGTCAGGTGATGCTCGACGCCACCGCCGACCTGGACTTCGACGCCGTCGGCGGGCTCACCCTCGGCGCCGACCCGGTCGCCACCTCGATGCTGCACGCCGCCGCGGCCCGCGGCCGGCGGCTGGACGCCTTCGTGGTGCGCAAGGCGCAGAAGGCGCACGGCATGCAGCGCCGCATCGAGGGGCCGGACATCACGGGCCGCCGGGTGCTGGTGGTCGAGGACACCTCGACCACCGGCGGCTCGCCGCTGACCGCGGTGGAGGCCGCGCGCGAGGCCGGCGCCGAGGTCGTGGCCGTCGCCGTGATCGTCGAGCGGGGCGCCGCCGGGGCCATCGCGGAGGCGGGTCTCCCGTACGTCCGCGCCTTCGGTCTGGACGATCTCGGTCTGGGCTGATTGGCCGTCTGACCTGGGCTTTCCCTCAGGGGTGAAGGGTTTCACGTGAAACCCTTCACCCCTGAGGTATGTCCGTGCTGCGCAGTGTGTGGAGCTCTCGCGCAAGTCTGCCAAGATGGGGGCGACGATGACGTCGATCCCAGGTCAGGGTCACTCACCGAACAACCCGCACATCACAAGGAGCGGACAGATGCCCATCGCAACCCCCGAGATCTACAACGAGATGCTCGACCGGGCGAAGGCCGGCAAGTTCGCCTACCCGGCCATCAACGTGACCTCGACCCAGACCCTGCACGCCGCGCTGCGCGGCTTCGCGGAGGCGGAGAGCGACGGCATCGTCCAGATCTCGACGGGCGGCGCCGAGTTCCTCGGTGGCCAGTACAAGAAGGACATGGTCACCGGTTCGGTGGCGCTGGCCGAGTTCGCGCACGTCGTCGCCGAGAAGTACCCCGTCAACATCGCGCTGCACACCGACCACTGCCCGAAGGACAAGCTGGACGGCTACGTGCGCCCGCTGCTGGCGATCTCCCAGGAGCGCGTGGCGGCCGGCCGCAACCCGCTGTTCCAGTCGCACATGTGGGACGGCTCCGCCGAGACCCTCGACCACAACCTCGCCATCGCCCAGGAGCTGCTGGCCGAGGCCGCCAAGGCGAAGATCATCCTCGAGGTGGAGATCACCCCCACCGGCGGCGAGGAGGACGGCGTCACCCACGAGATCAACGACAAGCTGTACACCACGGTCGAGGACGCCATCCGCACCGCCGAGGCGCTGGGCCTGGGCGAGAAGGGCCGGTACCTGCTCGCCGCCTCCTTCGGCAACGTCCACGGCGTCTACAAGCCGGGCAACGTCGTGCTCCGTCCCGAGCTGCTGAAGGAGCTCGCGGAGGGCGTGGCCGCCAAGTTCGGCAAGCAGGACCCGTTCAACTTCGTCTTCCACGGCGGCTCCGGCTCCACCAAGGAGGAGATCGCCACCGCGCTGGAGAACGGCGTGGTCAAGATGAACATCGACACCGACACGCAGTACGCCTTCACCCGTCCGGTCGCGGACCACGTGCTCCGCAACTACGACGGTGTGCTGAAGATCGACGGCGAGGTCGGCGACAAGAAGACCTACGACCCGCGCAGCTGGGGCAAGCTGGCCGAGGCCGGCATGGCCGCCCGCGTCCTCGAGGCCTGCCAGGACCTGCGCTCCGCCGGCACCAAGCTCAAGTAGCCGCCCCGCACGGCGGTACGCACCGGGCCCGGCCCTTCCACGCGGAGGGCCGGGCCCCGGCCATACTGGAACCCATGGCCATTCACGAGAACCTGCTCGGGGGACCGCCCCCGACGAACCTGCCCGACGACCCCGAGCCGCGCGAGCTGCTCGCCTCCGGAGCGGCCCCCTCCGAGGTCGCCGCCAAGTACCCGGTGTCCTCCCTGGCCTGGGCGCAGCTCGCGGACGACGCCTTCGAGGGCGGCCGGGTCGTCGAGTCGTACGCCTACGCGCGCACCGGTTACCACCGCGGCCTGGACGCGCTGCGCCGCAACGGCTGGAAGGGCCACGGCCCGGTGCCCTGGGAGCACGAGCCCAACCGCGGCTTCCTGCGGGCCCTGCACGCCCTGGCGCGCGCCGCCCAGGCGATCGGCGAGCAGGAGGAGTACGAGCGCTGCAGCACCTTCCTGCGGGACTCCTCCCAGACCGCCGCCGACACCCTCGGCTGAGCCACCGCCCCGCCGCTGACCACGGCATCCACCCCCGACCTGTCCGGCGCGCGCGCCGGGCAGGTCTTGCCGTAGCGTGCTCTGACCACGCATGATGCCCGTTGGGCCCGGCGCCGGTAGGGCGCGGGCCCGAGGGGACCGGGGTCCCGCCGCGACGGCGCGCGGGACAGACCGCTACCCGGTAGCTCGTATCCACGGAGACACCGATGTCCCACCGCCCCGACGTTTCCCAGGCGGCCCCCGAGGCCCCGAACCTGGACTTCGAAGGGACCACCCCGTACGAGGACTACGTCCAGGCCGACGTCCTCACCCATCTGCAGCACCCCCGCTCGGACGACCCCGGCGAGATGGTCTTCCTGGTGACCACCCAGGTCATGGAGCTGTGGTTCACCGTCATCGTGCACGAGTGGGAGACCGCCTCCCGTGCGCTCGCGGCCGACGACCTGCCCACCGCGCTGGCCGCGCTCAAGCGCAGCACCTACGAACTGCAGTCGCTCAACGCCTCGTGGGAGCCGATCGCCCACCTCACCCCGGCGCAGTTCAACGCCTACCGCGCCGCCCTCGGCGAGGGCTCGGGCTTCCAGTCGGCGATGTACCGGCGCATGGAGTTCCTGCTCGGCGAGAAGTCCGCGTCGATGCTGGTCCCGCACCGCGGCGCGCCGCGGGTGCACGACGAGCTGCAGAAGGCGCTGCACGAACCCAGCCTCTACGACGAGGTGCTGCGGCTGCTGGCCCGCCGCGGCCACGACGTCCCGCAGCGCGACGACCTCTCGCAGCGCTACGAGGCCGACCCGGCGGTCGAGCGGGCCTGGCAGGCCGTCTACTCCGGTGACCAGGAGGACGAACTCGTCCGGCTGGGCGAGGCGCTGACCGAGGTGGCCGAGCTGGTGTGGCGCTGGCGCAACGACCACCTGGTGGCGACCCGCCGCGCGATGGGCGCCAAGACCGGCACCGGAGGCTCCGCCGGGGTCTCCTGGCTGGAGAAGCGCGCGACCAAGAACGTGTTCCCCGAGCTCTGGACGGCCCGCAGCCATGTCTGACGCGATGAAGCCCACCGAGTCCCCGGCGGCGCGGGCCGCCCGCCTCGACACCGCCGACGAGCTGGCCAAGCTCCGCGGACGCTTCGTGCTGGACGACGTGATCTACCTGGACGGCAACTCGCTGGGCGCGCTGCCCGCCGGGGTGCAGGACCGGATGGCGGACGTGGTCGCGCGCGAGTGGGGGCAGTTGCGCATCCGCTCCTGGACCGAGAGCGGCTGGTGGACGGCGCCGGAGCGGATCGGCGACCGCATCGGCGCGCTCATAGGCGCCGGACCCGGCCAGGTCGTGGCCGGGGACTCCACCAGCGTCAACGTCTTCAAGGCCGTCGTCGGCGCCGTCCGGATGGCCCGGCAGACCGATCCGGCCCGTGACGAGGTGCTGGTCGACGCCGCCACCTTCCCCACGGACGGGTACATCGCGGAGTCCGCCGCCCGTATGACCGGGTGCGCGATCCGCGCGGTCGACGCCGCGGAGGTCGCCGCCGCGGCGGGCCCGCGCACCGCCGTCGCGCTGGTCAACCACGTGGACTACCGCACCGGCCGGCTGCACGACCTGCCGGCCACCACCGCCGCCGTGCACGCGGCCGGCGCCCTGGTGGTCTGGGACCTCTGCCACACGGCCGGGGCCCTGCCGGTCGGCCTGGACGAGCACGGCGTGGACCTGGCCGTCGGCTGCACGTACAAGTACCTCAACGGCGGCCCCGGCGCGCCCGCGTACCTGTACGTCCGCCGTGACCTGCAGCCGCGCTTCGACTCCCCGCTCCCCGGCTGGAACTCCCACCGCGACCCGTTCGCGATGGAGGCCGCCTACCGGCCCGCCGACGGCAGCGTCCGCGGTCGGGTCGGCACCCCGGAGATCCTGTCGCTGCTGGCGCTGGACACGGCCCTCGACGTCTGGGACGGCGTGTCCCTGGACGCCGTTCGGGCCAAGAGCCTCGCCCTCACCGACTTCTTCCTGGAGTGCGTCGCGGCGTACGTGCCGGACGGCGCCGTACGGTCGGTCACCCCGGCCGCGCACGCCGAGCGGGGCAGCCAGGTCGCGCTGCGCTGCCCCGGGGCGGGCGCGGTGATGGGGGAGCTGATCGCCAGGGGCGTCGTCGGCGACTTCCGCGAGCCGGATATCCTCCGCTTCGGATTCACCCCGCTGTACACGCGCTTCGCGGACGCGGAGCGGGCGGCGCGGGTGCTGGCCCAGGTCCTGGAAGGGACGCGGTAACGCATGTCCGATCCCACCTCGTCGAGCGACACCATTCCGGCAGGCGCCGACGGCCGCGCCGACGCGGTGGGGCCCCGGTCCGCTCCGCGGGACCCCGCGGAGCGGGCCGCGGCCGAGGAGGCGTCCGCGTTCTCGCACGCCCCCGTCCCCCCGGACGCCACGGCCGCCTACGGCGACCACCCGGACCAGGTCGTGGACTTCTACCGTCCACGGCCCGGGGCGGGCGGCACACGGCCGGGGCCGCTGGTCGTGCTGCTGCACGGCGGCGCCTGGCGGGCGCCGTACGACAGGACGCACGTCTCACCGCTCGCGGACCTGCTCGCCCGGCACGGCTTCGCGGTGGCCTCGGTGGAGTACCGCCGGGGCAACGGCGGTACGGTCGCGGGCCGCTGGCCGGACACCTTCGACGACGTGGCGGCCGCCACCGACGCCGTCGCGGCGCTGGCCGTGGCCGCCCTGGGCGAGGACACCGTCGACGTCCGGCGGATCGTGCTCACCGGTCACTCGGCCGGCGGCCACCTCGCGCTGTGGGCGGCCGCCCGGCACGTGCTGCCCGCCGGGTCGCGCTGGCACCGCCCCGGCGCGCCCACGCTGCGCGGGGTGGTGGCGCTCGCGCCCATCGCCGACTTCGAGGCCGCCGTCGAGCGCGACGTGTGCTCCGGGGCGGTCGCCGAACTGCTGGGCGGGCCCGAACTGCTCGCCGAGCGCCGCGCCGAGACCGACCCGGCGGCGCTGCTGCCCACCGGCATCCCCGTGACCGTCGTGCACGGCGACCGCGACGAGGTCGTACCGCCGCAGGTCGCGGAGGCCTTCGCGGCGGCATCGGCGAAGGCGGGGGAGGAGGTCCAGCTGACCCTGCTGGCGGGCGTGGGCCACTTCCCGGTGATCGACCCGGCGGCGGACGCGGCGGCCGTGGTCGCCGAGGAGATCGCCCAGCTCGCCTGGTGAGGCGTCCTCCTGCGGGAGGTCCTACTTGAGGATGACGCCGCCACATCGTCTTCGCAGGTGACGACGGCGACACGCGGATTGCCTACCGTGAGAGCGTGACCGAGACAAGCCAGACCTCGCTGCGGACCGAGCTCCGCATGGCCCGCGGCGCCCTCAGCGGGCTGCGGCACGACCTGATCACCGACGGTTTCGCCTTCCGGCCGATGGCACCGCTGCGCGACGGGCACCCGCTGTTCGCGGTGGTGCCGCGCAGGCTCCGGGGGTACGCGCGCTGGATGCCGCACGCGGCGCTGACCTGCTTCACGGTCTTCCTGATGTTCGTCTCGACGGAGAGCGTGGGCGGGCCGGGCGGCTTCGTGCTGGCGCTGCTGGCCGGTGTGCCCCTGCTCACCACGATGTTCCGGCCGATCGGCGCGTGGTGGCTGTCCGTCGGTGCCGCGGTGCTCACCGGGGTGTTCAGCTCCGGCTGGTCCTCCACGTATCCGTGGACGGACGCCGGCTTCGTCTCGCACCTGACGGTGCTGGGCGTGGTGGCGGCGCGCACCCGGGCGCGGGTGGCCGCCGAGATGTGGCTGCTGACCGCCGCTCTGGCGCTGGCCTTCCAGGGGCTGTCGAGCGAGTACGGCTCGGACCCGTTCATCATGATCTTCCTCTCCGCCGTCGTGCTGTCCGTCGTGTCGGCGGTGCGCGGGCTGCGCCAGTCCCGGCAGGAGGTCGCCGCCCAGGTCGCGGTGACCGAGGTCGAGCGGACCCGGCGCACGCTGCTGGAGGAGCGCACGACCATCGCCCGTGAGCTGCACGACGTCGTCGCCCACCACATGTCCGTGATCGCGATCCAGGCGGAGGCCGCGCCGTACCGGGTGGAGGACCCGCCCGAGGAACTGACCAAGAGCTTCTCGATCATCCGCGAGAACGCCGTCATCGCCCTGACCGAGCTGCGCCGCGTCCTCGGGGTCGTACGTGCCGAGGACTACCAGGCCCCCGACGCGCCGCAGCCGACCCTCGCCGACCTGGACCGGCTCGTGGCCAACGTGCGCGAGGCGGGGCTGGAGGTGGAGCGGACGGTGACCGGCGCGGTGCGCGAGCTGCCGCAGGGAGTGGAGCTGTCGGCGTACCGGATCATCCAGGAGGCGCTGAGCAACAGCCTGCGGCACGCGCCGGGCGCCGCCGCCCGGGTCGAGGTCAGTTACGTCCTCGGCGGGCTCGGGCTGCGCGTCGTCAACGGCCCGCCGCGCGGCCTGGTGAAACCGTCACCCGGAGCGGGACACGGCATAGCAGGCATGCGGGAGCGGGTGGCGATGCTGAGCGGCGAGATGACCGACGGGCCCACCGAGGACGGCGGCTACGAGGTCTCCGTGTTCATCCCGGTCCCCGGGGAGCGTGCATGACCGGGAACACCATCCGGGTGCTGATCGCGGACGACCAGATGATGGTCCGCGAGGGCTTCTCGGTGCTGCTGGGCGCCCAGCCCGACATCGAGGTCGTCGGCGAGGCCGTCGACGGGCGGCAGGCGATCGAGCAGGTGGCGGCGTTGCGGCCGGACGTCGTGCTGATGGACATCCGCATGCCCGAGCTCAACGGCCTGGAGGCCACCCGCGAGATCGTCGCCGCGGACGCCGACGCGAAGGTGCTCGTGCTGACCACCTTCGACCTGGACGAGTACGTCTACCAGGCGCTGCGCGCGGGCGCCTCCGGCTTCCTGCTCAAGGACGCCTCGGCCCGTCAGCTCGCGGACGGGGTGCGGATCGTGGCGGCCGGCGACGCGCTGCTCGCCCCGGCGATCACCAAGCGGCTGATCACCGAGTTCAACCGGCTGGGCACCCCCCGGCCGCCCGCCCAGGACCGGGTCGGGGAGCTCACCGAGCGCGAGACCGAGGTGCTCGTGCTGGTCGCCCAGGGACTGTCGAACGCGGAGATCGCCGACCATCTGGTGGTCGCCGAGTCGACGGTCAAGACCCATGTGAGCCGGGTCCTGGTGAAGCTGGGGCTGCGCGACCGGACCCAGGCGGCGGTCTTCGCCTACGAGGCGCGGCTGGTCACCCCGGGCGGCTGAACGGGCGGAGGGTAGTCTCCGCACATGAGCAGCACTGCCACCGCCTTCGATCCCTGGTCGCCGCAGTTCGTCGCCGACCCCTACCCCGCGTACGCCCGGCTGCGCGCGGAGGGGCGCGCCCACTGGTTCGAGCCGAGCCGGCAGTGGCTCATCCCGCACTTCGCGGACGTCAGCGCGCTGCTGCGGGACCGGCGCCTCGGGCGGACGTACCTGCACCGCTTCACCCACGAGGAGTTCGGCCGCACCGCGCCGCCGCCGGAGCACGAGCCCTTCACCACGCTCAACGGCAACGGCCTGCTCGACCTGGAGGCCCCCGACCACACCCGCATCCGGCGGCTGGTCTCCAAGGCGTTCACCCCGCGTACGGTCGAGCGGCTCACGCCGACCGTGCAGCGGCTCGCCGGGGAACTGGTGGAGCGGCTGGTCGCGGAGGGCGGCGGCGACCTCATCGCCACGGTCGCGGAACCGCTGCCGGTGGCCGTCATCGCCGAGATGCTGGGGATACCGGCCGCGGACCGGCACCTGCTGCGGCCCTGGTCGGCCGACATCGTGGGGATGTTCGAGCTCAACCCCTCCGAGGAGGCCGCGCGCCGGGCGGTCCGCGCGAGCGAGGAGTTCTCCGCCTACCTGCGCGAGCTGATCGCCGAACGCCGCAAGGCGCCCGGCGAGGACCTGATCAGCGCGCTGATCGCCGCGCACGACGAGGGCGACCGGCTCACCGAGCAGGAGATGGTCTCCACCTGCGTGCTGCTGCTGAACGCGGGCCACGAGGCGACCGTCAACACCACCGGCAATGGCTGGTGGACGCTCTTCCGGCACCCCGAGCAGCTGGCGGAGCTGCGCGCGGCACCGGAGGAGCTGCTGCCGACGGCGATCGAGGAGCTGCTGCGCTTCGACACCCCGCTGCAGATGTTCGAGCGCTGGGTGCTGGACGACATCGAGGTGGGCGGCACGGTGATCCCGCGCGGCAGCGAGGTGGCGCTGCTCTTCGGCTCCGCCAACCGCGACCCGGAGCGCTTCCCCGACCCCGACCGGCTGGACCTCTCCCGCGCCGACAACCCGCACATCACCTTCGGCGCCGGCATCCACTACTGCCTCGGCGCGCCGCTGGCCCGCATCGAACTCGCCGCGTCCTTCACGGCGCTGCTGCGCCGCGCCCCCCGGCTGGAGCTCGCGGCGGAGCCCGCCTGGAACGAGGGCTACGTCATCCGCGGTCTGCGCGAACTGCGCGTCACCTGTTAGGTCCTGTCCTCCGGATCGCTGCGGGACCCGGCCCGGTGGCCGGGTCCCGCAGCTCACGCGGTGATGTCGCGGCGGCGCAGCGCCGCGAGCCCGAGGGCCGCGAGCGCGAGGGCCAGCACGGTGAGCACCGCCAGCGGGGTCACGGTGACGTCCGCCGACGGCACCTTCGGCAGGTGCGTGAAGACGGACAGGTCCATCACCCAGGGCGAGAGCTTGAGCGCCGGCCCGTAGAGCCCGATGGCGAGCGTCAGCGACGCCACCCCCCAGCTCGCCCGCGCCGCCTTCGGTGCCGCGCCGTACAGCAGCAGCGCCACCGCGGCCACGCACCAGACCGCGGGCAGCTGCACCAGGCCCGCCCCCGCCAGCCGCCACATCTGGCCGCCCGTGTCGCCGGCCGTCGCCCCGTAACCGATTCCCATGGTGAGGCCGGAGACGGCCATGAGGAGCACGGAACCGGCGAAGGCGAGCAGTGCGTGGCCCGCGGCCCAGCGCACCCGCCCCACGGGCGTGGCGAGGACGGGCTCGGCGCGGCCGGAGCTCTCCTCGCCCTGGAGCCGGAGGACGGCCTGGACGGCGTAGATCGCGGCGATCATCCCCATCACCCCGGTCATGGAGGCGAGGTAGGAGTCGACCAGCCCGGAGGCACCGCCCATGTCGCGCATGACATCGGCCAGCTGCTCGTTGTCCCGGACGAGGTCGGCCGCTCCGTTGGCGAGGCCGCCGAGCGCGCCGCCGCCCACGGCGAAGCCCGCCGTCCACCCCCACAAGGAGCCGCGCTGCAGCCGCCAGGCCAGGGCCTGGGCGGAACGCAGACGGGGACCGGCGGTGGCCGGGCCGGGGCGGGACGGCAGCAGGGAGGCGTCGATGTCACGCCGGGCCACCAGGGCGTAGGCGATGGCGACGAGACCGGCGGCCCAGGCCGCGAACAGGGCCGCCACCCACCAGCGTTCGTCCGCGTAGGGGCGTATGTTCTCGGCCCAGCCCAGCGGCGAGAGCCAGGTCAGGGTGCCGCTGCCGGCGTCGCCGACGGCACGTATCAGGAAGGCGAGGCCCAGGACCGCGCCCGCGATGCCCCGCGCCGCACGCGCGCTTTCCGTCAGCTGCGCCGCGACGGCCGCGACCGCGGCGAAGGAGCATCCCGCGCCGGCGAAGGCGATCCCGAAGGCCACCGCGCCCCGCGCGCCCTGCCCGAGCAGGGCCGCGGTGACGAGCAGTCCGAGGAGCAGCGAGGCCCCGGTGCCGGTGACCAGGGCGGCGGCCAGCGGCGCCCGTCGTCCGACGGCACCCGCGCCGACCAGCTCCAGCCGGCCGGCCTCCTCTTCCTCCCGGGTGTGCCGGACGACCAGCAGCAGCGCCATCAGTCCGGCCAGCGCCGCACCGAAGGCCATCATGCGCCAGGCCGTCAGGCCGCCGATGCTCGTGTCGAACACCGGCCCGTACAGGGCGCGCAGCGAGCTGTTGCCCGCCGTGCTCGCCGCGACCCCGGCGCGTTCCGCCGGGGTGTCGTAGAGGCCGCCGAAGGCCGAGGCGGTGGACGCGACCAGCAGGGCGATCGGCACGACCCACGCCGGGATCATGACGCGGTCCCTGCGCAGCGCGAGCCGGGTGAGCGTGCCCGTCCCGGTGAGCGCGTTCATCGTCGGGCCTCCGCGTCGGCCGCGACGGCGCCGGTGGTGCCGGCAGGGTCGGCAGGGCTGTCTTCGTAGTGCCGCAGGAACAGCTCCTGCAGCGTGGGCGGCGTGCTGGTCAGGCTGCGCACGCCCGTCTCGCTCAACTGCCTCAGCACGGCGTCGAGCTTGTCGGTGTCGACCTGGAGCCGGACGTGGTTGCCGCGCACGTCGAGGTCGTGCACGCCCGGCAGTTGGCCGAGGCCGTTCGGCCGGCCGGCCAGCTCCGCGGTGACCGAGGTACGGGTGAGGTGCCGCAGCTCGGTCAGGCTCCCGGTCTCCACCGTGCGCCCGCCCCGGATGATGCTGACCCGGTCGCACAGGGCCTCGACCTCGCTGAGGATGTGACTGGACAGCAGCACCGTCCGGCCGCGGTCTCGTTCCTCGCGGACGCACTCGCGGAAGACCTCCTCCATCAGCGGGTCGAGGCCGGAGGTGGGCTCGTCGAGTATCAGCAGGTCCACGTCGGAGGCGAACGCGGCGACGAGCGCGACCTTCTGCCGGTTGCCCTTGGAGTACGCGCGGCCCTTCTTCGTCGGGTCCAGCTCGAAGCGCTCCAGCATCTGCCGCCTGCGGACCTCGTCCAGCCCGCCGCGCAGCCGACCCAGCAGGTCGATGACCTCGCCCCCGCTGAGGTTGCGCCAGAGGGTGACGTCACCCGGGACGTACGCCAGGCGCCGGTGCAGGGCGACGGCGTCGCGCCACGGGTCGCCGCCGAGCAGCTGGGCGGCACCCCGGTCCGCGCGCAGCAGGCCGAGCAGGATGCGGATGGTGGTGGACTTGCCGGCGCCGTTGGGCCCCAGGAAGCCGTGCACCTCCCCCTCCTCGACGGTCAGGTCGAGGCCCTCCAGTGCGCGCGTGCGGCCGAAGGACTTGTGCAGTCCGGCCACACTGATTGCCTTCGTCATGATTCTGAATGTACAGTAGATTCACAAATTTGTGAAGTTAAGGAAGTGTATAAACTTCGGGACGGGAGGTGATGGCGGTGGCCGAAGAGTCCTCGGAGCCGATGACGTTCGTCGAACGCTTCGCGGCGGAGCTGGTCGAGGCGGGCATGCAGCGCATGGCGGCGCGGGTGTTCGCCGCGCTCCTCGCCTCGGAGACCGGCGTGCTGAGCGCCGCCGAGCTGTCCGGCCGGCTGCAGGCCAGCCCGGCCGCCGTGTCCGGCGCGGTCCGTTACCTGGCGCAGGTCGGCATGCTCACCCGCGAACGGGAGCCGGGCTCACGGCGGGAGCGCTACCGGGTGCACAGCGACCAGTGGTACGAGACCTTCACCCGCCGCGACCGCGTCCTCGCCCGCTGGGAGAACACCCTGCGGTCCGGCATCGACGCGCTCGGCCCGGACACCGCGGCCGGACAGCGGCTCGCGGAGACCGCGGCCTTCTTCGACTTCCTGCAGGAGGAGCTCGTGGACATGATGGACCGCTGGCGCGACCGCAAGGCGGAGCTGCGCAAACAGGGCGTCCTGTGACCCTCTAGTAGGCGGACCGCGGGACCGTCAGCCGCCAGGCCGCGGGCATCACCGTCCAGGTACGGCGCCGGACGGGGCCGGCCGGCGCGGTGTCGGCCGTGTAGCGGAAGTCCCGTCCGGAGACGGTGACGCTCCGGGCGTGCACCGGCCCCGCGGGCGCCCCGCCCTCCCTGCGGACCAGCACTTCGGCGAGGCCGGGCACCGCCGTGGAGACCGAGACCTCCTCGACGCAGTCGTCCAGGTCGGCCAGGACCACCCCGTCCGCCTCGATCCGCAGCCGCTGCCCGCCGCGCATCCCCAGCCCCAGGTGCGCGGTGTGGCCGTTCAGGCTCAGCGTGCGGGCCAGCGAGCGGGCCCGGCGCTCCACCGGCGTCCACCAGGCGGGTGCCGCCGAGCCGATGCGCAGCGCGCCCAGCACGATGCCGCCGCTGTCGTCGAGCAGCAGGTCGAGTTCGCGCTCCGCCCCGTCCAGCACCGCGCGCGCCGCGCTCACCGCCCCGCCCGGTACGCCGAGCGCCCGCGCCAGGCCGGTCCGCCGCCCCACCGGCACCAGACCGACGACCGCCTCGCCCAGTCCCCGGGCCGAGTGCAGCGCCCGTACCGTGCGCAGCAGCGCCGCATCGTCACCCACGACCACCGGACGCCGCCGGCCCCGGTGCTCCAGCACCCGGACGGCCTCCTCCTCGGACTCCGGAAGGGCGATCTTCACGGAGGGGGCTCCCCCGCACAGCACGTCCTTCGCGATGCGTACGGATTCGCCGTCCATGACGCGGGCAGCGGGGTCGATGACCACGAGCAGGGGCTGCCCGGACGGTCGCTGAGCCGACACCTTGGTCCTTCCTCAGGTAACATCTCGGTGCAAGAGCCCCTTGCGCTGCCTTGCGCCAGGGGCTTCGTCTATTTCCGGGGCACCGGTCCGACGGCTCTCCCCGCCATGGGGAGCCACGTTGGACATGCCCCGCCCGGAAGGGGTGTACGCCTGTGCCCGCACTTGTGCTGCTCGGTGCTCAGTGGGGTGACGAGGGCAAGGGAAAGGCCACCGACCTGCTCGGTGGCTCCGTGGACTACGTGGTGCGCTACCAGGGCGGCAACAACGCCGGCCACACGGTCGTCGTCGGCGACCAGAAGTACGCGCTCCACCTCCTGCCTTCCGGGATCCTGTCACCTGGGTGCACCCCGGTCATCGGCAACGGAGTCGTCGTCGACCCGGCGGTCCTGCTCTCCGAGCTGAGCGGGCTGAACGAGCGCGGCGTCGATACGTCCAAGCTCCTCATCAGCGGTAACGCGCACCTGATCACGCCGTACCACCAGACGCTCGACAAGGTGACGGAACGCTTCCTCGGCAAGCGCAAGATCGGCACCACCGGCCGCGGCATCGGCCCCGCCTACGCCGACAAGATCAACCGCGTGGGCATCCGGGTCCAGGACCTCTTCGACGAGTCGATCCTCCGTCAGAAGGTCGAGGCGGCGCTCCACGACAAGAACCAGGTCCTGATCAAGATCTTCAACCGCCGCGCCATCAGCATCGACCAGGTCGTCGAGGAGTACCTGGGCTACGCGGAGCAGATCAGGGACTACGTCGCGGACACGACGCTGGTCCTCACCACCGCGCTCGACGAGGGCAAGGTCGTCCTCCTCGAGGGCGGTCAGGGCACCCTGCTGGACGTCGACCACGGCACGTACCCCTTCGTGACCTCGTCCAACCCGACGGCGGGCGGCGCCTGCACCGGTTCCGGCATCGGCCCCACCAAGATCAACCGGGTGATCGGCATCCTCAAGGCCTACACCACCCGCGTGGGCGCCGGCCCGTTCCCGACCGAGCTGTTCGACGCCGACGGCGAGGCGCTGCGCCGCATCGGCGGCGAGCGCGGCGTCACCACGGGCCGGGACCGCCGCTGCGGCTGGTTCGACGCGGTGATCGCCCGCTACGCGACCCGGGTCAACGGCCTCACAGACTTCTTCCTCACCAAGCTCGACGTCCTCACCGGCTGGGAGCAGATCCCGGTCTGCGTCGCCTACGAGATCGACGGCAGGCGCGTCGAGGAACTGCCTTACAGCCAGACGGACTTCCACCACGCCAAGCCGGTCTACGAGACCCTGCCCGGCTGGAGCGAGGACATCAGCAAGGCGAAGACCTTCGCCGACCTGCCGAAGAACGCCCAGGCGTACGTCAAGGCGCTGGAGGAGATGTCCGGCGCCCCGATCTCGGCCATCGGCGTGGGCCCCGGCCGCACCGAGACCATCGAGATCAACTCGTTCCTCTGAGTGACGGCGGCGCGCGGGCCCTACAACCTGTCGGCGCGCGCGCCCACCGTCATACAGGGTGCCAATGTCGTGCGCCCGGGCCGTTTCCTTAGCCTGGGCGCATGACCCCTCCCTTCGCCGACCCCGGGACCGGCGCCGCCGTCAAGGCCGCCGACCGCGCCCACGTCTTCCACTCCTGGTCCGCGCAAGGCCTGATCGACCCGCTGCCGGTCGCCGGGGCCGAGGGCGCGTACTTCTGGGACTACGACGGCAACCGCTACCTGGACTTCACCAGCGGCCTGGTGTTCACCAACATCGGTTACCAGCACCCCACGGTCGTCGCCGCCATCCAGGAGCAGGCCGCGAAGCTCGTCACCTTCGCGCCCGCCTTCGCCGTGGAGCCGCGCTCCGAGGCCGCCCGGCTGATCGCCGAGCGCACGCCCGGCGACCTGAACAAGATCTTCTTCACCAACGGCGGCGCCGAGGCCGTCGAGAACGCGGTACGGCTCGCCCGGCTGCACACCGGCCGACCCAAGGTGCTGTCCGCGTACCGCTCGTACCACGGCGCCACCTCGGCCGCGATCAACCTGACCGGCGACCCGCGCCGCTGGCCCTCCGACAACGGCTCGTCCGGCGTCGTCCACTTCTGGGCGCCGTTCCTCTACCGTTCGCCGTTCCATTCGGAGACCGAGGAGCAGGAGCGCGACCGCGCGCTGCAGCACCTCGAGGACACCATCGTCTTCGAGGGCCCGCAGACCGTCGCGGCGATCGTCCTGGAGACGGTGCCCGGCACGGCGGGCATCATGGTGCCGCCGCCCGGCTACCTCGCCGGGGTGCGCGAGATCTGCGACCGGTACGGGATCGTCTTCGTCCTCGACGAGGTCATGGCCGGCTTCGGCCGCACCGGAAGCTGGTTCGCCGCCGACCGGTTCGACGTCACCCCTGACCTGCTCACCTTCGCCAAGGGCGTCAACTCCGGCTACGTGCCGCTCGGCGGTGTCGCGATCAGCGAGGAGATCGCCGCGACCTTCGCCACCCGCCCCTACCCGGGCGGCCTCACCTACTCCGGCCACCCGCTGGCCTGCGCCGCCGCCGTCGCCACGATCCAGGTGATGGAGGACGAGGGTGTCGTCGCGCACGCCGCCGCGCTCGGCGAGAACGTGCTCGGCCCGGGCCTGCGGGAGCTCGCCGGGCGCCACCCGTCGGTGGGCGAGGTGCGGGGCCTGGGCGCCTTCTGGGCGCTGGAGCTGGTGCGCGACCGGGAGACCCGGGAGCCGCTCGTCCCCTACAACGCGGCGGGCGAGGCCAACGCCCCCATGGCGGCCTTCGCGGCGGCCTGCAAGAAGAGCGGCCTGTGGCCGTTCGTCAACATGAACCGCACCCATGTGGTGCCCGCCTGCAACATCACCGAGGCCGAGGCCAAGGAGGGCCTGGCACTCCTCGACGCGGCGCTGTCCGTCGCCGACGAGCACACGCGCTGAGCGCTCCCGGGGGCGTCCGCGGACCGCGGGTGGTCCGCACCACAGGTGTGGACCACCCGCGGCCCGGCCTCGCATAAGGTGTGGCGGAGCCGTAAGTGCACCGCCACACCTGTAGGGAGGCACCGGCATGCCGGAAGGCCCAGCGGGCGGACCCGTCCGACGGAGCAGTCTGCGGCAGCAGATAGCCGACGCGCTCCGCGACGAGGTGCTCACCGGGCGCATGACGGCCGGGCGGCACTTCACGGTCAAGGAGATCGCGGATCTGTACGGCGTGTCCGCCACCCCGGTCCGCGAGGCCCTGGTGGACCTGGCGGCGCAGGGGCTGCTCGACGTCGAGCACCACCGCGGCTTCCAGGTGCGGCGCTTCACGGACGCCGAGTTCCGCTCCATGGTCGAGGCGCGCACCCTCGTCGTCGAGGGGATCTTCCGCCGCATCGCCGCGCGCGGCATGCGCGAGGTCGACCCCATGGAGCTGGCCTCCGTACGGCGCCGGGCCGAAGCCGCGGCGCGTGCCTCCCGGGCCGGCGAGCTGGACGTCCTCATCGGCTACGACATCCGCTTCTGGCGCGAGCTGACGGCGCTGGCCGGGAACAACCACGTCGGGGAGTTCCTCGATCGGATCCGCACCCAGACCTGGGTGTACGCGGTGCCCTTCCTGCGCGGCCGGCCGGACCTGGCGGGCCTGTGCTGGTCCGACCACGTCGCCCTGGTCACCGCGATCGAGAAGCGGGACACGGAGACGGCCCAGCGCGTCGTCGAGGAGTTCGACGACCATTCCCTCGCGCTGATGCGGCGACTGGCCGCGGGCCGGTAGGAACGGCCGCCGCCCACTACGCTGGTCCGACCACGCACGGAAGGACTTGGAGCGCCTGTGGCCTGCGACTTGTGGCTGGTTCCCCTGGTGGACGTGCTCTGCCACAGCCCCGACAACCCGTTCGCCGAGGAGATCGCCCGCTATGACAAGGCGTTGAGCGACGCCGGTCTCCCGCCGGTGCCCGTCTACTCCTACATGCCGGGCCTGTCCGGCGACGTGGCCCCGGTCGCGGGCTTCGACTACGACGCGCTGCACTTCCTGCGCCGCGCGTACCTGCTCCACATCCAGGGCCTCGCGGTCACCCCGGTCGACGAACTCGGTGGTGACTACGAACAGTTGCTGGAGATGTTCGAGACCACCGCCCAGCAGTCGCACCTCGTCTGGCACTACGACCACGCGGGCGGCTACGTCCCCCTCGACTTCCCCCATCCGCTGGTCAACGACGAACTCCTGGACGCCGGCGGCCCCCTGGGTTCCGCCCACGGGCTGCTGCGCGAGCTCGAGTTCGTCGCCCCGGTGATCGGCATCGACCCGCACAACCCGCCGCCCGCCCCGGCGCCGCCGGCCGGTCCCACTGAGCTGGAGGAGCCGGCGGCCCCGCCGGCGCACCACGACGGCAGCCCCTTCGCGCGGGAGCGCCACGTGTGGCTGGGGTTGCACGCGGCGGCGACGCGTGCGCTGGGACAGGGCTCGATGATCGTCTTCAGTTAGCACCGGGCGGCGGGCGCCCCCCGGCGGCGGTCAGCTCGCGCGGGGGCCCTCCGGGGGGCGCTGGCGCGGCATGCTCGGCCGGCCGCCGGGCAGCAGCGGGAACCTGCCGCCGGTGCCGGTCGCGGCGCCCTCGGTGCCCCGGGTGCTCCCCGCCCAGGTCAGGGACTGGGTCCGCAGCGGGGCGGCGCCGGCCCGGAAGTCCACCATCCAGTCGGCCGTCTCGCAGCGCACGAGCTCCGAGACGTCCTCGCTGAAGCGGCGCAGCACGGTCAGGCACCGCTCGGCGGCCTCGGCCGCGGTGCCCTCCGTCGGGCCCAGGACCTCGCGGACCGACTCCGACGCCCAGTCGAAGCGCAGCGCCTCCAGCCGGCGCTGCACGGCCTGGGCGGTGGCCATGTCCCGCATCCAGCCGGCCGTGAGGCCGAGGTAGCGGTCCAGGCCCACGCACACGACGGCCAGCACCAAGGCGGCGTACGCCCAGCGGATGTGCCCGCCCGCCCCCGTGACGGCGAGGACGGCGCCGGTCGTCGCGCACAGGGCCGCGCCGACCCGCAGCGACCGGGCCCAGCGGCGCTTGCGCAGACGGTCGGCGAGGTACCACTCGACGGTCCGCAGGGCGTCCGCCTCCACCCAGCGGTAGAGCTCCTCCAGCCGCCCGGCCGGTTCCCCCCAGTCGCCGAGCGGGAAGGGCGGCGTCCGCAGGTCCTCCTGCCGGTGCAGCGCGCGCCGCTTCGGCTTCTCCCGGGGGACCTCCTCGGGATACATGTCCGGCTGGCTCACCTGCACGCTCCCTCGCGACTTCCGATGACGAGGCACCTTCTTACCGCCGAACGGCTGACCGTGCGAGGGTCATCGGGCCATTTCCGCCCTTACGGGTTCCTTGATCAGGTATGGGGCCCGGCTCCGGGCCACCCGAAAGAGTGAGCCGGAGGTCGTGGCGACCGGCCCACGGGGAGGGTGCCGCCAGCCGATACCCTGGGCACGTGAACGTGCTTGTGATCGGCGGCGGAGCCCGCGAACACGCCCTGTGCCGTGCCCTCTCCCTCGACCTCGACGTGGAGTCGCTGCACTGCGCGCCCGGGAACGCCGGCATCGCCGAGGTGGCGGAGCTGCACGCGGTCGACGCCCTCGACGGCGCGGCGGTGGCCGACCTCGCGGAGCGGCTCGGCGCCGACCTCGTCGTGGTGGGCCCGGAGGCCCCCCTCGTGGCGGGCGTGGCCGACGCCGTGCGCGCCCGCGGCATCGACTGCTTCGGCCCGTCCGGGCAGGCCGCGGCCCTGGAGGGCTCGAAGGCGTTCGCCAAGGACGTGATGGCCTCGGCCGGCGTGCCCACCGCACGCTCCTACGTGTGCACCACCCCCGCCGAGGTGGACCACGCGCTGGACGCCTTCGGCGCCCCGTACGTCGTGAAGGACGACGGCCTGGCCGCGGGCAAGGGCGTCGTGGTGACCGACGACCTGGAGGCCGCCCGGGCGCACGCCAACTCCTGCGAGCGGGTGGTCATCGAGGAGTACCTGGACGGCCCCGAGGTCTCCTTGTTCGCCGTCACCGACGGCGAGACGGTGGTCCCGCTGCAGCCCGCGCAGGACTTCAAGCGCGCCCACGACGCCGACGAGGGCCCCAACACCGGTGGCATGGGCGCGTACAGCCCGCTGCCGTGGGCCGATCCCCGGCTGGTCGAGGAGGTGGAGCGCACGGTGCTCCAGCCGACCGTCGACGAGCTGCGCCGCCGCGGCACCCCGTTCGCCGGGCTGCTGTACGCGGGGCTGGCGATCACCTCGCGCGGTGTGCGGGTGATCGAGTTCAACGCGCGCTTCGGCGACCCGGAGACCCAGGTCGTGCTGGCCCGGCTGAGGACCCCGCTGGCGGGCCTGCTGCGCGCCGCGGCGACCGGCCGGCTGGCCGCCTTCCCGCCGCTGCGCTGGAGCGACGGCGCCGCGGTGACCGTGGTCATCGCCTCCGAGAACTACCCCGGCACCCCGCGCACCGGCGACCCGATCACGGGCCTGGACGAGGTCGCGGAGCAGGACGAGCACGCCTACGTGCTGCACGCGGGCACCAAGGCGGACGCCGAAGGCCGTGTGGTGAGCGCGGGCGGCCGCGTACTGTCCGTCACCGCCACCGGTGGCGATCTGGCCAAGGCCAGGGAGCGCGCCTACCGGGCGGTGGGACGGATCGGGCTGAAGGGCTCGCACCACCGTTCGGATATCGCAGAGAAGGCCGCCCAAGCCTGAATCGGCGGGCAAGGCCACTCCAAGGGGTGATGCCTTCGCCATCCTGCTGACGTGAGCCCCGAGCCCAACTACTGTGCCCGGCAAGCGCACTGTGGAACCCCGCGCGCACTGCACTATCGGCCCTACCGGCATTGCGGTGTCGGTGGGCGGTGCGACAGTGGGGGCATGCAGTCGCGTCAGCAGCTTGGGGGTGAGCACACCGTTGGCCGGGGAAGCAGGTGAGGGACACGCGCGGTCACGCGCGCTCGCCGTCCTGCGCATCCGCAGCGCCGCGCTCACGGTCGCGCTGCTGCCCGCCGCGCTGGCGGTCGTGCTGCTGGTCGGCGGCGCGACGGGCCGCATCGTCGGCGACGCGTCCGAGGTGCTGCGCTGGGCGGTGGTCGCGGGCGCGCTGCTCGTGCTGCTGCTCGCGGCCGGTGTCGCGGCGGTGATCGTACGGGCCAGGCCGGCCGAGAGCCCGACCGTGGCCGTCTCCGAGGCGTCGGCCCCCGACCTGTACCGCATGGTGCGTGACCTGGCCGTCCGCCTGCAGGTGCCCGCCCCCTCGGCGATAGAACTGACTCCGGACTGCGACAGCTGGCTGGAGGACCGCACCCACCGGCAGCGGCGCCGCGCGGTGTCCGAGGCCCCCACGCTGGTGATCGGCTCGCCGTTCATGTGGTGGATGCGCGTCGCCGAGCTGCGCGCCCTGCTCGCCCCGGTCGTGGCGGGCACGGGCCCGGCCGCCGATCCGGACATCGCGGCCGCCCGCCGCTTCGTGCGCGGCCTGGACGCCGCCGTCGGCGTGGCCACCGCCCCGCAGGAGCCCTCGGTCGTCGGGTTCCTGCGCCGTCCCGCGTACGGGTTCCTGGGCTGGGTCGCCAAGCTGCTGCTGCGCGGCTGCCGGGCGCACGCGGCGGAGATGGAGCGCGCGGTGGCCGCCTCCGCCTCCGAGCGGGCCCAGGCGGTCGACTACGGGCTGCGCATCGTCGCCCAGGAGCAGGTGGGTCTGGCCTACGCGGGCTGGGACCGGCTGCTGACCCGGGTGGCGCTGCCGGCCTGGCGCATGGGCCGCTGGCCCTCCCGGCTCGACGCGGGCGTGGTGGCGGCCCTGACCGAGCTGTCCCGGCGGGACCGGCTGGCCGAGGGCTTCGAGTCCCGGCTGGGCGAGCGCCCGGCGTGCGACCTGCTGGAGGAGCCCGGCACGATGGACGAGGCGGCCTCGCTGCTCGCCGCCCGGCTGTTCCACGGCGGTCCGCAGCGACCCGGCCCCGAATGGTCCCCGGTCGGCTGGGACACCTACCCGCAGGAGGTCGTGGACCGCATCTGGCGCAGCGACGCCTCCCGCCTGGTGACCGTCCTGGACGAGGTGCACGAGCCCGCGGGGGTCGCCGGGAGCCGGCGCATATCCGTGGCCTCCGGCGGTTCGCGGAGCACGGTGGACGACTGCGCCGAGCCGGGGCGCGCGACCCTGGCCCGGGTGCTGGAGCGGCTCTCCGCGGGCGGCAGCGAGGAGCTGGCGGCCCGCATCACCCGGCACGTCGCCCGTGAGGAGGCCGTGCGCGAGGCGGCCGCGCGGGAGGAGTCCGCCGACCAGGTCCCGTCCGGCGGCGTCCTCACGCCCGTCTACCAGCTGCTCCCGCCGCGGACCGGCCGCGAGCTGCTCACCGACCATGTGACCGCGATGATCTGCTGTGCCGCGGTGGACACCGCCGGTGCCACCCCGGGCCTGGACTGGCTGGACGGGCCGGCCCTGCTGGTCGGCGGGGTGCGCCGGGGGGACCTGGCCTGGCCCGTGCTCCGGCTCGTGGAGAACGGCGACGCCGCCCCGCTGCGTTCCTGGCTCAGTGCCGTGGGCGTACGCCCCGAGAAGCCGATACGGCTCATCTGACGGAAAAATGGCGGGGTTTGTCCGCCCCGGCGTGAATTCCTGGCGATAATGCACCACGAACAGTAACCAAGGCAGCGCATTGTGTGATGTGCTGGATGTGCGCACACGCACACCACCTCGGGGGACGACGAGGAGGGGACCATCGTGGTGAAGGAGCAGGTCCGCCGCTGGCAGTCCGGGGCACTGGCGCACGGGGTCACCGACCCCTTCGGGCAGGGCCCGGTGCCGTGGCTGCGTGGCGCGGTGCAGTATCTGGACGACACCGGCCAGGTCGTGCCGTGGTACGTCGACCTGGCCGCCAGCCGCGGGGAGCCCGGGGGTCTGCCGGGCGACGCCGTGGGGCGCACGCCCCGCGTGCCAGGCCCGCGCGCCGCGGACGACGTGCGGTGCCAGATCAAGGGCTTCGCGCCGGGCGCCTCCGTGGCCCCCGGCGACGCCATCGACTTCCGCATCACCGTCGACCCGCCGCAGAGCTACGGCATCGACGTCTACCGGATCGGGCACTACGGCGGCGACGGCGCCGCCCAGTTCACCTCGAGCCCCCGGCTGTCGGGGATCGTGCAGCCGACGCCGCTCGCCGCCGGGCGCACCGTCTCCTGTCACCACTGGTGGCAGTCCTGGCGGCTGCAGGTGCCCTCGTACTGGAAGTCCGGCGCCTACGTCGCCGTCCTCACCACGCAGGACGGCTACCGCAGCCACATCCCGTTCACCGTGCGCGACGACCGGCCGGCCGATCTGCTCCTGCTGCTGCCCGACGTCACCTGGCAGGCGTACAACCTCTACCCCGAGGACGGCCGCACGGGTGCCAGCCTCTACCACGCCTGGGACGAGAAGGGCCGCCTGCTGGGCGAGGAGGAGGCCGCGGTCACCGTCTCCTTCGACCGCCCGTACGCGGGCGCCGGGCTCCCGCTGCACGTCGGCCACGCCTACGACTTCATCCGCTGGGCCGAGCGCTACGGCTACGACCTGGCCTACGCCGACGCGCGCGACCTGCACGCGGGGCGGATCGATCCTTCGCGCTACCGGGGCATGGTCTTCCCCGGTCACGACGAGTACTGGACGGTCCCCATGCGGCGCGCCGTCGAGGCGGCCCGGGACGGCGGCACCTCGCTGGTCTTCCTGTCGGCCAACACCATGTACTGGCAGACCGAGCTGGGCCCCTCCCCGTCCGGCGACCCGGACCGGCTGCTCAGCTGCCGCAAGCGCCGCGGCCACCCGCCGGGCCGCAGCGCCCTGTGGCGTGACATGGGCGAGCCCGAACAGCTGCTGATCGGCGTGCAGTACTCCGGCCGGGTGCCCGAACCGTCCCCGCTGGTGGTGCGGAACGCCGGCCACTGGCTGTGGGAGGCCACCGGCGCCGAGGAGGGCGACGAGATCCCCGGCCTGGTCGCGGGCGAGGCGGACCGTTACTTCCCGCGCACGCCGCTGCCCGACTACATGGAGCGGATCCTGCTCGCCCACTCCCCGTACGAGGACTCGGCGGGCCGCAGAGCGCACCAGGAGACCTCGCTGTACCGGGCGCCCGGCGGGGCCCTGGTCTTCGCCTCCGGCACCTTCGCCTGGTCCCCGGCGCTGGACCGTCCGGGCCACGTCGACCCCCGTGTCCAGCGCGCCACCGCCAACCTCCTGGACCACATCTGCAAGCACGGCTGACCCCCGCGTCGCGCCCGCCGGGCGCACGTACGGGAGAATCGGGAACCGAACCGCCGATCGGGGAGGACCCATGTCCGGATTCGTCCACAAGCCCGAGCCCGCGCAAGTGCCGGGCCTGGTGCACCTGCACACCGGCAAGGTGCGCGAGCTGTACCAGAACGAGGCAGGGGAGCTGGTGATGGTGGCCAGCGACCGGATGTCCGCGTACGACTGGGTGCTGCCCACCGAGATCCCGGACAAGGGCCGCGTCCTGACCCGGTTGTCGCTGTGGTGGTTCGACCAGATCGCGGACCTGGTGCCGCACCACGTGCTGTCCACCGAGCTCCCCGAGGGCGCCCCCGCCGACTGGGAGGGGCGGACGACGGTCTGCAAGCCGCTGGACATGATCCCCGTCGAGTGCGTGGCGCGCGGCTACCTGGCCGGATCCGGCCTGCTCGAGTACGACACCGACCGCACGGTGTGCGGGGTGACCCTGCCCGAGGGCCTGGTGGACGGCTCCGAGCTGCCCGCGCCGATCTTCACCCCGGCCACCAAGGCCGAGGTCGGCGAGCACGACGAGAACGTCAGCTACGAGGAGGTCGCCCGCCGGGTCGGTGCCGACACCGCGGCGCAGCTGCGCCAGAGCACCCTCGCGGTCTACGGCCGGGCCCGGGACATCGCCCGCGAGCGCGGCATCCTCCTGGCGGACACCAAGTTCGAGTTCGGCTTCGACGGCGAGGTGCTGACCATCGCCGACGAGGTGCTGACCCCGGACTCGTCGCGCTTCTGGCCCGCCGAGCTGTGGGAGCCGGGCCACGCCCAGCCCTCCTACGACAAGCAGTTCGTCCGCGACTGGCTGACCTCCGCCGCGTCCGGCTGGGACCGCCGCAGCGAGCAGCCCCCGCCGCCCCTGCCGGAGCACGTGGTCGAGCAGACCCGCGCCAAGTACATCGAGGCGTACGAGCGGCTCACCGGCCTCAGCTGGTAGTCCGCCACGGCCCGCACTGCCCGCCGGTCCTCCGTCCGGCGGGCAGTGCGGCAGCCGCGGCGACGGCGGACGGCCCAGCCGTCCCAGGAACACCGAAGGCCCCGGTCGTCACGACCGGAGCCTTCTCTTGAGCGGACGACGAGGCTCGAACTCGCGACCTCAACCTTGGCAAGGTTGCGCTCTACCAACTGAGCTACGTCCGCCTGCTCCGCGCGTTCCCGTGCGGTGCGTCATCCACTATAGCCAACGCCGGGGGCCTTGGGCACACACCCTGGCGCGGCGGGTTCCCCGCGTCGTGTCCCGCGGCGCACGCGACGGGGGCACGGCAGCGACGAGGGCCTGGTCAGGGACCTCCGGGCGGTCCCCGCCGGCGTTCCCGGCCGGCCGGCCAACTCCGGTTCCACGGCGTGCCCCAGAGCCGTCGCGGCCCCCGTGGGCGCCCGGTGCGGGCGGGTCCCGGGGCGCGGGAGGGGCGGCGGGCGGGGGCGATCGCCGCCCGCGGTCAGGGGAGTTCGGGCGTTCCGCCCTGTGGCCACCGTCACACCGACCGGTGCCGGGAGCACGAAGAAGGCCCCGGTCGGTGATCCGACCGGGGCCTTCCCTCAAGAGCGGACGACGAGATTCGAACTCGCGACCCTCACCTTGGCAAGGTGATGCTCTACCAACTGAGCCACGTCCGCACGGCGACTACCCTACCCGATCCTCAGGACCGGTCGAGCAATCAGAGCGGGTGACAGGAATCGCACACTGCGCCTTCCCCCTGGAAGAGGGATGTTCTGCTACTGAACTACACCCGCGTGGCCCGGGGGTCTCGGCCTTTCGGCCCGCCCTCGGCGTGCTCCAGACTCTAGCGGATCAACGGGGGTGGCTGTCCAATCGCTTCTTCCGGGTGATTCCCGGGCGGGGCCCCGGCCCGTCCGGCAGGGGCCCGGCGGCGGATCAGCTGGCCTCGGCGTACGCCTCGTAGAGCTTCTTGGGGATACGGCCGCGCGGCGGCACGTCGAAGCCCCGGGAGAGCGCCCAGGCGCGCACGGCGGCCGGGTCGGGGGCGAGCGAGGTGTGCTTGTAGGCCTTGCCGAGCCGGTTGCGGCGGCGCCCTGCTTCGACGTACGGCGCGAGGGCCTCCCGCAGCTTCTCGGCGTTGCCGGCGGACAGGTCGATCTCGTACGACTTCCCGTCGAGGCCGAAAGTGACCGTTTCCGCCGCTTCACCGCCGTCGAGGTCGTCGGAGAGCGTGACCACTACGCGCTGCGCCATGGATGCCGGTCCTTTCAATGGAGAAGGCCTGGGGACTGCGTTGGCCCCGTTGTTGTATCGAAGCCCCAGGGTCGGGGTCAATGCTTTTCCATTTACCGGTCCGCATTTTTTCGCCGCAACCGATCGGCCAATTCCTCCGGGTGTCCCGAGGGCAATCCGGCGGGGGGATATTCCGTGACCATTCTGGAATATCTACCCGCGTAGATTTTTCGGCGGGGTACGGTGGGGACATCTCACCGCAGCACACCACCGGGAGTGACCGTGGCACGCGTCGTAGTCGACGTCATGCTCAAGCCGGAGATCCTCGACCCCCAGGGCCAGGCGGTGCAGCGAGCGCTGCCGCGCCTCGGGTTCGAGGGAATCGCCGACGTCCGCCAGGGCAAGCGTTTTGAGCTCGAACTGGAGGGGCCGGTCGACGACGCCGCCCTCGCCCGTATCCGCAAGATGGCCGAGACCTTCCTCGCCAACACAGTGATCGAGGACTTCACCGTGAAGGTGGAGTCGTGACCGCACGCATCGGTGTCGTCACCTTCCCCGGGACGCTCGACGACCGGGACACCCAGCGCGCGGTCCGCGTCGCCGGCGCCGAGCCGGTGCCGCTGTGGCACCGTGACAAGGATCTCCACCAGGTGGACGCCGTCGTCCTGCCCGGTGGATTCAGTTACGGCGACTATCTCCGGGCCGGGGCGATTTCCCGCTTCTCGCCCGTGATGGAGTCGATCATCGCCGGCGCCAAGGACGGTCTTCCGGTCCTGGGTATCTGCAACGGCTTCCAGGTGCTCACCGAGACGCATCTGCTGCCGGGTGCCATGCTGCGCAACAATCACCTGCACTTCATCTGCAGGGACCAGAAGCTGCGTGTCGAGAACAACTCGACGTCCTGGACGGCCGATTACGAGCAGGGCCAGGAGATCAGCATCCCGCTGAAGAACATCGACGGCCGCTACGTGGCCGACGAGCACGTCCTCGACGAGCTGGAGGCCGAGGGCCGTGTGGTGTTCCGCTACGCGGACTGGAACCCCAATGGCTCGCTCCGGGACATCGCCGGCATCACCAACGCCGCGGGCAATGTCGTCGGCCTCATGCCGCACCCCGAGCACGCGGTCGAGTCGCTGATCGGGACCGGCCGCACCGACGGCCTCGGATTCTTCACCTCGATCCTCAAGAAGCTGGTTCACGCGTCATGACACTCGATTCCGTCAAGCACGCCACCGGGACTCCTGACACCGAGCAGCCGTGGGCCGAACTCGGCCTGAAGCAGGACGAGTACGAGCGCATCCGGGAGATCCTCGGCCGCCGGCCCACCGGTGCCGAGCTCGCCATGTACTCCGTCATGTGGTCCGAGCACTGCTCGTACAAGAGCAGCAAGATCCACCTGCGCCAGTTCGGCGAGAAGGCCCCCGCCAACGACGCCCTGCTGGTCGGCATCGGCGAGAACGCCGGCGTCGTGGACGTCGGCCAGGGCTACGCGGTCACCTTCAAGGTCGAGTCGCACAACCACCCCTCGTACATCGAGCCCTACCAGGGCGCGGCCACCGGCGTCGGCGGCATCGTCCGCGACATCCTCGCCATGGGCGCCCGCCCGGTCGCCGTCATGGACCCGCTGCGCTTCGGCGCGCCGGACCACCCCGACACCAAGCGCGTCCTGCCGGGCGTCGTCGCGGGCGTCGGCGGCTACGGCAACTGCCTGGGCCTGCCCAACATCGGCGGCGAGGTCGTCTTCGACCCCTGCTACCAGGGAAACCCGCTGGTCAACGCCCTGTGCGTCGGCGTGATGAAGCACGAGGACATCCACCTGGCCAAGGCCTCCGGCGCCGGCAACAAGGTCATCCTCTACGGCGCCCGCACCGGTGGCGACGGCATCGGCGGCGTCTCCGTGCTCGCCTCGGAGACCTTCTCCGACTCCGGACCGGCCAAGCGCCCCGCCGTCCAGGTCGGCGACCCCTTCCAGGAGAAGCTGCTCATCGAGTGCACCCTGGAGATCTTCAAGGAGAAGCTGGTCGCCGGCATCCAGGACCTCGGCGGCGCCGGCCTGTCCTGCGCCACCTCCGAGCTGGCCTCGGCCGGCTCCGGCGGCATGCGGGTGGAGCTGGACACCGTGCCGCTGCGCGACGCGACGCTCTCGCCGGAGGAGATCCTCATGAGCGAGTCGCAGGAGCGCATGTGCGCCATCGTCGAGCCGCGGTACGTCGACCGCTTCCTGGAGATCTGCGAGAAGTGGGACGTGATCGCCACCGTCATCGGTGAGGTCACCGACGGCGACCGGCTGGAGATCTTCTGGCACGGCGAGCAGATCGTCGACGTCCCGCCGCGCACCGTCGCCCACGAGGGCCCGGTGTACGAGCGCCCCTACGCCCGCCCCGCGTGGCAGGACGCGCTCCAGGCCGACGACGCCAACAAGCTGCCGCGCCCGGCGGGCGGCGAGGAGCTGCGCGCCCAGGTCCTGACGATGGTCGCGCACCCGAACCAGGCGTCCAAGGCGTGGATCACCGACCAGTACGACCGCTTCGTGCAGGGCAACACCGTGCTGGCGCAGCCGGAGGACTCCGGCATGATCCGCATCGACGAGGACACCAACCTCGGCGTCGCGGTGGCCACCGACGGCAACGGCCGCTACGCCAAGCTCGACCCGTACACGGGCGCGCAGCTCGCGCTCGCCGAGGCGTACCGCAACGTCGCCACCACCGGCGCCAAGCCCCTGGCGGTCTCCGACTGCCTCAACTTCGGCTCGCCCGAGGACCCGGCCGCGATGTGGCAGTTCGCCGAGGCCTGCCGCGGTCTGGCCGACGGCTGCCTGGAGCTGGGCACGCCGGTCACCGGCGGCAACGTCTCGCTCTACAACCAGACCGGTGACGTCGCCATCCACCCGACGCCCGTCGTGGCGGTGCTGGGCGTGATCGACGACGTCACGCGCCGCACGCCGGTCGCCTTCAAGGACCAGGGCCAGCTGCTCTACCTGCTGGGCGATACCAAGGAGGAGCTGGGCGGCTCCGCCTGGTCCCAGGCGATCCACGACCACCTCGGCGGACTGCCGCCGGCGGTGGACCTGGAGCGGGAGAAGCTGCTCGGCGAGATCCTCATCTCGGCCTCCCGGGACGGCATGGTCGACGCGGCCCACGACCTTTCGGACGGCGGGCTCGTCCAGGCCGTCGTCGAGTCCTGCCTGCGCGGCGGCAACGGCGCGCGCCTGGTCGTGCCGGACGGCCTCGACCCGTTCGTGCTCCTCTTCTCGGAGTCGGCGGGCCGGGCGGTCGTCTCGGTGCCGCGCAGCGAGGAGCTCCGCTTCACCGACATGTGCGGTGCGCGCGGTCTGCCCGCGACGCGGATCGGTGTCGTCGACGGCGACGCGGTCGAGCTCCAGGGCGAGTTCAGCATCCCGCTGGACGAGCTCCGTACGGCTCACGAGGGCACGATCCCGGCCCTCCTGGCCTGATCCGTCCGCCCTTCCGACGCGCCCTTCCGACGCGCCCTTCGGGCGCGCCCTCCCGAAGCGCCCCCGTGCCGCCAGGCGCGGGGGCGCTTCGCCGGGGGCCGGTGACCGGCTCCGTTGGGGACGGCCTCATACTCCAGACGTGAGCGAGCGCGACACCCCCGGCGAACCGCCCCCGTGGCGCGGCCTTGACGCAGCGCGCTGGGCGGCCTGCCGCCCCGCCGTGTGGGCCCGCCCGCGCTGGGGCGCCCTGGCGCTGGCCGCGGCCGTCGCCTTCGGGGCCGCGGTGGCCCCGGGGGCGTTCGGGACGGTGCACTACGGGCTGGTCGCCGTCCAGGTGTACTGGCTCTTCAGACTGCCCGGGCTGACCCTCGTGTCGGCGCCGGTGCTCGCCGCGCTCCTGGTCTGGCGGGTGGAACCGCAGGCCGCGCTCCCCGCGGTCGCCGCGCTGCTGCTGTGCTGGGCCGGCGCCCGGCACCGTAAGGGCGTCCACCGCCGGCAGCGGCTGCTCGCCGCGAACGCCGCCCAGGACGTACGGCTTCCGCTCCCCGGGCCCCTCCCGCCGCTGCGCCGCGGGCCGGCCATGATCGCGTTCGGGGTGCTGTGCGCGGCCGCGATCCCACCGCAGACCCGCCTGCTGTCACTGGCCGGCGGCGCACTGCTCGCCGTGGGCCTGGTGGCCCGGGTGCGGGCGGGCGCCCTGCGGCGCGGCGCGCAGCCGGTGCTGCGCGTGCTGACCCGGGTGGACGAGGACGCCCGGACGTGGGTGTTCGCGGCCGACGACCACGCGGGCCGCACGGCGCTCTTCTCCTGTCCGGTCGACCCCGAGCCCGAGCCGCCGTCCGGGTCCCGGGAGGACGCGCTGCGCCCCGCCCTGCTGTTCGGGGCGCCGTACGAGGGCGCCGAACTGGTGCTGCTGTCCGCCGAGACCGAGGGCGGCACCCTCGTCTGCCGGGCGGCGGGACCGGTCCGCCCCGCGTAGCCCGCGACCGGCGGTACTACTGTGCGTCCCGCAACCACCGGTACGACAAGGGGTGTCAACGATGTACGAGTACAAGGTCGTCAGCTTCCGCGAATCGCTGATAGGCGACGCCATCGACGACGACAAGCTGGAGAAGACGCTCAACAAGCAGGCCGAGGACGGCTGGCAGCTCAAGGCGATCACCTCCGCCGACGTCAAGGGCCGCATCGGCCCCGGTGCCGTGCAGGGGCTGCTGCTCACCTTCGAGCGCCCGCGCCAGGCCTGACCCCCGGGGTCGGGGTGCGGGCCGGGCACCGCGCGTAGGCTGCAGGCATGCCGTCCACCGCCCGCAAGGCCCGCACCTACGACCCCGCCAGGACCCGCGCGGCGCTCACCGCCCAGCTCGCCCATGTCCTGGGGGTCGCACGGGGACTGACGGCGGATCAACTGGCCGCGCCCGCCGGGCTGCCGGGGTGGGACGTGCACACGCTGGTGGTGCACATCGCCCGGCAGGTGGAGGCCGTCGCCCGGGTGGTGACCGCGCCCGCCCCGGCCAAGGCGGACCTCGACCTCACCGCGTGGGCGCGCTCCACGGCGCGCATCGCCGGCCCGCTGGACGCCGACACCCGTGAGGCCGCCGCGGAGACCGGCGACGCCGCCGCCCGCCTCGAGGAGGCCGCCCGCGGCCTGGCCGGGGTGCTGGACGAGGCGGTGGCGCCCGAGCGCCTGGTGGCGATCACGCTCGGCGCGATGCGGTCCACGGACTTCCTGGTGACCCGGCTCGTCGAGCTGGTCGTCCACAGCGACGACCTCGCCGCGGCGACGGGTGTGCCCGTCCCCCTGGAGCGGCAGGCCGTCGCCGCAGTCGTACGGCTCCTCGCGGACACCCTCGCGGTCTCGGTGCCCGGCAACTCCGTCGAGGTCCGCGTACCGCCGTACGCGGCCGTGCAGTGCGTGCCCGGGCCCCGCCACACCCGGGGCACCCCGCCCAACGTCGTCGAGACGGACCCGCTCACCTGGATCCGTCTCGCCACCGGGCGCACGTCCTGGGCCGCCGCCCTGGACTCCGCCGCGGTCTCCGCGAGCGGTGAGCGCGCCGACCTCGCCCCGTACCTCCCCCTGCTGGGCTGAGGCGGTCCCGGCGTCCGCATAATGCGCCGGTGACCTCGACGAACGCCCCGGCCGGCACACCGGCCCGCCCCTGGCTCTCCACCGACGCCCACCGCTGGGCCGCGGTACGGCTTCCCGGCTGGGCGCGCCCGCCGTGGTGCGCCCCGGTGCTGGTGGCGGCGGTGATCGCGGCGATCGCCCTCGCGGCGGACGACGGCTGCACGGTGGCCGCGCCCTGCGGGCCGATGTGGTTTGACGCGGTCGGCACCGTCGGCTTCTTCGTCCACACCCTGTGGTTGTTCGTCCTGCCCGAAGCTGCGGCGCTGTCGGCGCCGCTGTTGCTGCTGTGGATGACCCGGCCGGACCTGTGGACCGGCGGCGCCGCGGAGCGCGGCGTGGACGTCGTGGTCGTGGCCGCGCTGTGCTGGAGCTGGGCCGCGGTCCTCGCGCGGCTGCGGGTGCGCCGCCGCCAGCGGGCCCTGGCCCTGGAGGCGGCGGGGGCAGTCGCCCTCCCGGTGCCGCAGCGGGCCGGGCCGGTGCGGCGTGGCGTGCTCCGGATCGCCGTCGGCGTGGCGGCCATGGTGGTCGCGGCGGTGACCGCGGCGACCGCCGTGTCCGGGGACCGGGCGGACCGGGCGCACGCGGCGGCGGCCGTCCGCGCCGCGGCGGTCGTTGTCGGCAACGGTGCCGAGGACCACATCGTCGTCCGCTTCGGCGACGGCACGCGGCACCGCGTCGCGGTGACGTTCCCGGAGGACCACGACCGGGGCACCGAGGTGCCCGTGCTCGTCGACGGGGAGTGGCTGCGGCTCGCCGCGGAGCCGTACGAGGACCGCACGGGCCTGCAGCTCCTGACGCTCACGGCGGGCGGCCTCGGCCTCTCCCTGCTGCTGTCGGGGGCGCTGTCGGCGCTGCGGGCCCGCTCGGTGCGCCGAGGACCCGTTCCCGTGCTCCGGGTGCTGGCGGGGCGCGAGGACGGCAGGACCGTCATCCGGCCGGTGGACGATGCCGCCGGGGCACCGGTGCTGGCCTACCGCGCGGCCGGACCCGGTGCGTGGGCCAGCGGCGAGGGCGTGCTCTTCGGCCTCCCGGCGGAAGGCGCGGAACTGGTGCTGGCGGCCGTCACGGCTTCCGGCGACCTCCTGGTCGGTGCCACGGAGTCGCCGGCGCGGCGGTGGGTGGCGCCGTCGTCCGGGAGCGGGTCGCCCGACCACGCTGAGCACCGCCGGGAAGCGGAAGCCAGGGTCGCCGAGGCGGCCGCGGCCCTGAAGCCCGGCGCGGGCCCCGTCCATTGGCACGCCGGTGCGGGCGACCGCACGGCGGGCGCGCTGCTCCTGGTGGGCACGGTGGTGTTCCTGGGCTCCGGATTCTCCGGCGGGTCCTGGTGGCGCGCGTTGCTGCCGGTCCTGGGCGGCCTGTGGCTGGTCGACAAGGCGCTGTCCATGATCACCTGGCGGATCACCGCCGACGCCACCGGTCTGCGGGTCCGTCGCCATCTGCGCACCCGGCACGTGGCCTGGGCGGAGGTCACCCGTGTCGTCCGCACCGCGGACGGGGAACTGATCGTCCGCCGCGTCGCGGGTCTGGACGACCTCCGGCTCGGCGCGGTCGCCGTTCCGGGATGGGAGCGGGTGCGGCACCGCCCGTCGGCCGCGACGCGTGCCGCGGCCGAGCTCACCGCCATGGTCCGTGACCCCGGACTGCGCCCCTGAGCAGGCTTCGACCGGGAGCACGACCAAGGTCACACGGCCAAGCGCCCCATGGGTTTACGCGCATAGAACGCACTTTTGTCGGGTTCCCTCGTTCGGACGACACCGGAACCTGCCCTAGACTCGGTGCCGTGCCACGTGGTGACGGACGACTCAACCACGACCTGCTCCCCGGCGAGAAGGGCCCCCAGGACGCTTGCGGCGTCTTCGGTGTCTGGGCCCCCGGCGAAGAGGTCGCCAAACTCACCTATTTCGGGCTGTACGCCCTGCAGCACCGCGGACAGGAGTCCGCGGGCATCGCAGTGAGCAACGGCTCCCAAATCCTGGTCTTCAAGGACATGGGCCTGGTGTCCCAGGTCTTCGACGAGACCTCCCTCGGCTCCTTGCAGGGCCACATCGCGGTCGGGCATGCCCGTTACTCGACCACCGGCGCCTCGGTCTGGGAGAACGCCCAGCCCACCTTCCGCGCCACCGCCAACGGCTCCATCGCCCTCGGCCACAACGGGAACCTGGTCAACACCGTCGAGCTGGCCGAGATGGTCGCCGCGCTGCCCCAGGGCAACGGCCGGGCCACCAGGGTCGCCGCGACCAACGACACCGACCTGGTCACGGCGCTGCTCGCCGGGCAGGTGGACGAGGACGGCAAGCCGCTGTCCGTCGAGGACGCCGCCCGTCAGGTGCTGCCCGAGGTCAAGGGCGCCTTCAGCCTGGTCTTCATGGACGAGCACACGCTCTACGCCGCCCGTGACCCGCAGGGCATCCGCCCGCTGGTGCTGGGCCGCCTGGAGCGCGGCTGGGTCGTCGCCTCGGAGACCGCCGCGCTGGACATCGTGGGCGCGAGCTTCATCCGCGAGATCGAGCCCGGCGAGCTGATCGCCGTCGACGAGAACGGGCTGCGCGCCTCCCGCTTCGCCGACGCCCGCCCCAAGGGCTGCGTCTTCGAGTACGTGTACCTCGCCCGCCCCGACACCGACATCGCGGGCCGCAACGTCTACCTCTCCCGGGTCGAGATGGGCCGCCGGCTGGCCAAGGAGGCCCCGGTCGAGGCCGATCTGGTGATACCGACCCCGGAGTCCGGCACGCCGGCCGCGGTCGGCTACGCCGAGGCGAGCGGCATCCCGTACGGCTCGGGCCTGGTGAAGAACTCGTACGTGGGCCGGACCTTCATCCAGCCCTCGCAGACCATCCGGCAGCTGGGCATCCGCCTGAAGCTCAACCCGCTCAAGGAGGTCATCCGGGGCAAGCGCCTGGTGGTCGTGGACGACTCGATCGTCCGCGGCAACACCCAGCGCGCGCTGGTCCGGATGCTCCGCGAGGCCGGCGCCGCCGAGGTCCACATCCGGATCTCCTCGCCGCCGATCAAGTGGCCGTGCTTCTTCGGCATCGACTTCGCCACCCGCGCCGAGCTGATCGCCAACGGCCTGTCGGTCGACGAGATCTGCAAGTCCCTGGACGCGGACTCGCTGTCGTACATCTCGCTGGACGCGATGGTCGAGGCGACCACGATCGCCAAGCCCAACCTCTGCCGGGCCTGCTTCGACGGCGAGTACCCGATGGAGCTGCCGGACCCCGAGCTGCTCGGCAAGCACCTTCTGGAGACCGAGCTGGCCGGCGGCCCCGACGCCGCCGACGCGCTCCGTCGCCCGTAAGCATTCGACGCAAGGACACAACACAGCCATGTCCGAGAACACCGGTGCCAGCTACGCCGCGGCGGGAGTCGACATCGAGGCGGGCGACCGCGCGGTCGAGCTGATGAAGGAATGGGTGAAGAAGGCCACCCGCCCGGAGGTCGTGGGCGGTCTCGGCGGCTTCGCCGGGCTCTTCGACGCCTCCGCGCTCAAGCGTTACGAGCGGCCCCTGCTGGCCTCCGCCACCGACGGCGTGGGCACCAAGGTCGACGTCGCCCGCCGCATGGGCGTCTACGACACCATCGGCCACGACCTGGTCGGCATGGTCGTCGACGACCTGGTCGTGTGCGGTGCCGAGCCGCTCTTCATGACCGACTACATCTGCGTCGGCAAGGTCTTCCCGGACCGCGTCGCGGCCATCGTCAAGGGCATCGCCGAGGGCTGCGTGCTCGCCGGCTGCGCCCTGGTCGGCGGCGAGACGGCCGAGCACCCGGGCCTGCTGGGCGAGGACGAGTTCGACGTCGCCGGCGCCGGTACGGGCGTGGTCGAGGCCGACCGGCTGCTGGGCGCGGATCGCATCCGTAAGGGTGACGTTGTGATCGCCATGGCGTCCTCCGGTCTTCACTCCAACGGGTACTCGCTCGTCCGGCACGTGCTGTTCGAGCGGGCCGGCTGGGCGCTGGACCGGGAGGTCCCGGAGTTCGGCCGGACCCTCGGCGAGGAGCTGCTGGAGCCGACCCGGATCTACTCGCTGGACTGCCTGGCGCTGACCCGTACCACCGAGGTGCACGGCTTCTCGCACGTCACCGGCGGCGGGCTGGCCAGCAACCTGGCCCGGGTCGTCCCGGACCACCTGCACGCCACGGTGGACCGCTCGACGTGGACGCCCGGCGCGGTGTTCGGCACGGTCGGCGAGCTCGGCGGCGTGGAGCGGCTGGAGCTGGAGAAGACCCTGAACATGGGCGTCGGCATGGTCGCCGTGGTGCCCGAGGGCTCGGTGGACGCGGCGCTGACCACGCTGGCCGACCGGGGCCTGGACGCCTGGGTGGCCGGCGAGGTCGTGGAGCGCGGCGAGCACGCCGAGGCCGTCGAGCTCACCGGGGACTACGCGGGCTGACCGGCGCGGGGCAGCACGAAGCCCGGTCCGGGCGGCGCCCGGACCGGGTCAGTGGTCAAGCTGGAACGGAATGTGTTGCGTCAAGCACGACGGCGTTGTGAGGAGGACTGGGACTCGTCGTCCTCGTCGTCGTCCTCGTCGTCGCCGTAGAGATCCGCGTACCGTGCGTACGGGTCGTCTTCCAGCTCGTCGTCATCGTCGTCTTCCTGTACCTCCGGATTGACCGGCAGTGTCGACGATGCGCCCAGCTCTTCGGCCAGACGTGAAAGGTCCGTTCCGCCGCTGTTGTACTTCAGCTGGCGGGCGACCTTCGTCTGCTTGGCCTTGGCCCGGCCGCGCCCCATTGGCTCGACCCCCTCAACGGTGGGGCTCGACGGCCCCGAGTCTTGACACGCGTTCACGATGTGGAACGGGCCCTCACATGAGAGTCCCGGTCCGTAGGACTTCAACGGTACCTGCTTCCGAGGCCGCACGGTACGTCGCCCGCACGACGCGCGTCGGAGCAGGGGCCCGCGATGGCCCCGTCCTGGCTGGTCAATCGCGATTTTACCTTCTTCCGCCGCGGTCTGGCTGCCGGGGCGTGGTAACGGTCGGATGTCCAGCCTGCGGCCCTCGTCACGGAGGCCCGTAGGGAGCCGCCCCGACTCGTGAGGACGCGCGGACACCGTACGTCGGCGGCACCCCGCGGGTGTCCGCTTTGTGATGGACGACACGCCCCCGTCCACAGGCGGACGGGGGCGTGCCGGAGGGGCCGCGGCACCGCCGCGGCCCCATGGCTCACGGGCGCAGCCAGCTCTCCGCCGGGGTGCGCTCGGCCATGCGCTGCTCGGCCAGGCGGTCGGCGGCGGCGGCCGGCGGGATGCCGTCGGCCGCGGCGCGCTCGAAGATCGCGAGCGTGGTGTCGAAGATCTTCGTCGCCTTGGCGCGGGCCCGCTCGAAGTCGAAGCCGTGCAGCTCGTCCGCGACCTGGATCACGCCGCCCGCGTTCACGACGTAGTCGGGCGCGTAGAGGATCCCGCGGTCGGCCAGGTCCTTCTCGACGCCGGGGTGGGCGAGTTGGTTGTTGGCCGCGCCGCAGACGATGGAGGCGGTGAGGGCCGGCACCGAGTCGTCGTCGAGGGCGCCGCCGAGCGCGCAGGGGGCGTACACGTCCAGCGGTGTCCGGACCAGGACGTCAGCGTCGGAGACGGCGGTTACCTGCGGGTGACGGGAGGTGATCCGGTCGACGGCCTCGCCGCGAACATCGGTGATCACGACCTCGGCGCCGTCCTTGAGCAGGTGCTCCACCAGGTGGTGGCCGACCTTGCCGACACCGGCCACGCCGACCCTGCGGCCGCGCAGCGTGGGGTCGCCCCACTTGGCCTGGGCGGAGGCGCGCATGCCCTGGAAGACGCCCCAGGCGGTCAGGACGGAGGAGTCGCCGGCGCCGCCGTTCTCGGGCGAACGGCCGGTGGTCCACTGCGGGGCGGTGCGGGAGACCACGTCCATGTCGGCCACGTAGGTGCCGACGTCGCAGGCCGTGACGTAGCGGCCGCCGAGCGAGGCCACGAAGCGGCCGTAGGCCAGCAGCAGCTCCTCGGACTTGTCCATGTCCGGGTCGCCGATGATGACGGCCTTGCCGCCGCCGAGGTCGAGGCCGGCGAGCGCGTTCTTGTACGACATGCCGCGGGCGAGGTTGAGCGCGTCCTCGACCGCCGCCTCGTCGGAGGAGTACGCGTGGAAGCGGGTGCCGCCGAGGGCGGGGCCCAGGGCGGTGGAGTGGATCGCGATGACGGCCTTGAGGCCGCTGGCGCGGTCCTGGCACAAGACGACCTGCTCGTGACCGCCCTGCTCCGATCGGAACAGCGTGGTGACGATGCCGGGTGTCTGACGTACGTCGGTCACTGTGGTGACTCCCGAATGTCCAGAGGTCGCCCTCCGGGTGGGTGGGGGAGGGCCGGTTGGCAGAAGACTAGAACCACCCGGCCGTGAACATCCTCCCAGTGTCGTGGATCACTCCCCGTGCCGGAAGCGACGTGGGACGATGCCAGGGCGGAAGCCGTCACGAGGGAGCGGGTGTGGGCTTGTCATCGGTGCTGGTCCCGTACGCGGCGTATCTGCGGGTGTACGAGCCGCTGGCGGCCTTCCCGGAGCCCGATCGCGGCTACTGGTACCGATACGCCGCCCAGGGCGCTCAGCGGTCCGCACAGGACGAACTGCGCCAGTCGCTGGCCGGTCTGCTGTCCGTGCCGCCCGTCGCCGTCCCGGTGCGCGAGAGCGGGGACGCCTTCGTCGCCGTCGTGGACGGCGTGACCCACGTCTGCCCCTGGCGCACCCGGCTGCGCGGCTGGCTGGCGCTGTCCGAACTGGTCGAGGAGTTCCCCGCCCCCGTGGTGGACGCCGTGCTGCCGCCGGTCGTGCGCGAGCAGGCGGAGGCCGACTTCACGGCGTGGCGGGCGGAGAAGCCCGAGAACGCCGATGCGCGGCCCTGGATCCGCGGGGCCACGTGGCACGTCCCGGTGCGCTGGTTCGTGCTGTTCGACGATTCCGAGCGTGAGTACGAACCCGCGGGCGCGGGCGAGTCCAAGCAGCCGGTGATGCGTTACCGGACCCCCATGGTGCAGGCCCGCCGGCGGACGGCCCGGGCGCTGCGGGTGCTCAAGGATTCACTCGAAGAGGGACCCCTGATCGACGGCCTGGTAGATGTAGGGCGTTGGCTCGAGGAGTTCCACCCGCGCTCCTTGGTCGAACTCGACTACGGCGGGCTCGTCCACGCCATCGCCCCGGACTCCCTCGCGGGGGACCGGTCCGCCGCCGACGTGGCGGAGGCGCTGGCCGCGCTGCGGGACGGGGACGGCACCCGGGCCGGCGAGGCTTACGAGCGGCTCAGCGACCGTTGGCGGGCCGTCAGGGAACTGCTGTACGCGAGTTGAGGGTCCGTCGGGAGCCGGTCGTGGGGGAGGGACTTTGGTCCTGAGTCCGGCCGACCGGTACCTTTGGCCTAAGCGTGACCTAAAGCACGTTTAGGGGTCTTGCCCTCATCCCCACCCCCCATGACAATATGGGACATCGGGTCCGGAAGGACCTCTTTCCACTCGCTCTGGGTGGAATGTCCGGGATTGCATCCCCTTGAGGTGGGGCTGTGGCTCGTGGGTTGGCTGTGACTGATCGTCACTCAAGCGTGACTGTCCGTTATGGCCCGGTCCATCGGCTTCCGTCGAGCTTAGACACCTCAGAGGGCAAATCCATCGGTTTGGCCGACACGGCTGGACAGATGGTGTAGTTGTAGTGCCAAGGACAAGCCGTTCGTCCTATTACCGACTCGGCCCGCGTCCGCCATTTCGGGCAACGCGGGTCAAGGTGCAGAATTTAGAGGAAAGAACCGTGTTGGTTCGGTTCTCTCGAGGAGGCCGCTCATGACCGCTCGCACCCCTGATGCCGAGCCGCTGCTGACCCCCGCTGAGGTTGCCACGATGTTCCGCGTGGACCCGAAGACGGTCACGCGCTGGGCCAAGGCTGGCAAGCTCACGTCCATCCGCACGCTCGGCGGGCACCGCCGCTACCGCGAGGCGGAGGTCCGTGCACTGCTCGCGGGCATTCCGCAGCAGCGCAGCGAGGCCTGACCTGAACAAACGGGCGTCCACGCGGGGCCCCCAACCCGCCGCAACGCCCGCTCCGAAGGGTCCCTGCCCCCATCAGGGACGCCCGTAGGAAACGTCGATCGCACCGGAGTCCGCCGGCTCCGGTGCGATCTTTTTTGTGCGTGTGGTGTGTCCGTCTTGTGAGGACTGGGCCCTCTGTCATGAGTGCAATTGCACATATTAAATTGACGGTCCCACAGGAGCCCCCAAGTTCCCTCAGAGCCGGAGCTCTTCGCGTGACTCCCGTCACATGCCGGAGTCTTGTTCCCCTCCGGACTCGTGCGGTAGTGGGACGGCGGTGCGCCGCAACGTCAGCCGCATCAGCCGGTGGCACACCGGGCAGTGCCGGGTCAGGTGCCGCCGTCCGCCCCCCGCCGCGGCCGCCAGGTGCGCGCGCAGCAGCGCCCGCGTCACGTCCCGGGGTGGCGGGCCCGGGTCCCTCGGCGTCGCGCTCATGTGCCAGGCGTACCACGCGGGAACGGCCGGAACCAGGGGACCCGCACCCTCCGCAACCGCGTCCCGGTCACGCCGTCCGTCCCGCGCACAGCAAGAAGGCCCGCGTCCTTCGCTGGACGCGGGCCTTGCTTTCACTGCGGTCCTGACGGGATTTGAACCCGCGGCCTCCACCTTGACAGGGTGGCGAGCACTCCAAACTGCTCCACAGGACCAGGTTTCGCGGCCGTCGTTCCCTGGCCGCGAGGAAGACTGTACAGCAGGTCAGAGGGTGATTGCGAACCCGATCAGCCCCAGGCTTCGTCGAGGGCCTTGAAGATGCGTTTGTCCGAGACGGGGAACGCCGTCCCGAGGGCGTGCGCGAAGTAGCTGACCCGCAGTTCCTCGATCATCCACCGGATGTCGCGCACCCGTTCGGGGACCGGGCGCCCGGCCGGCTGGGCGGCCAGCAGCTCGGCGTACTCGGTCTGGATCTCGCGGACCTTCTCCATGCGCGTGGTGTCGCGCTGGACGCCCGTGGGCATCTGCTGCAGCCGCCGGTCGACGGCCACCAGGTAGCGGAGCAGGTCCGGCAGCCTGCGCACCCCCGTGGCGGTCACGAAACCGGGCCCCACGAGGGCTCCCAGCTGTTCCTTGACGTCCGCGAGGTTGGCCACCAGGGCGAGGCTCTGGGCGGCCTTCAGGCGGCGCTCACAGGCCTGCCAGGCGGCCAGCACCTGGCGCACCTGGGCGACGGTCCTGACGGTCAGCTCGACGAGGTCGGCCCGCACCGAGTCGTACAGCTTCCGGAACGACTCCTCGTCCCAGGCCGGGCCGCCGTGCTCGGCCATGAGCCGGTCGGCGGCCGCGGTGACGCAGTCGTCGAACAGGGCGGTCACCGAGCCGTGCGGGCTGCGCGAGAGCGCGAGCTTGTCCTGGTTGGACAGCCGGTCCGCGGCGAACTTCGCCGGGTTCGTGGGCACGTTCAGCAGGATCAGCCGGCGGGTGCCGCGCCACATGGCCGCGGCCTGCTCGGCCTCGGTGTCGAAGAGTTGCACGCCCACGCTCTCGCCCTCGTCGACCAGCGCCGGGTACGCCTTGACCGGCTGCCCGGACCGCCGCGTCTCGAAGGTGCGCGGCAGGGCGCCCACCGTCCACTGCTTCAGGCCCGTGCGCCGCTCGATGCCGATGGAGCCCGCGGCGTCGAAGGCCTTGCTGATCGCGGCCTTGGTCTTCGGCCGCAAGTGCAGCTTGAGCGCCTCCAGGTCCTTGTCCTCGGCCAGCTTGCGGCGGCGCTCGTCGGTCACCCGGAAGGTGATCTTCAGATGGTCCGGGACCTTGGCGAGGTCGAAGTCCTCGGCGGTGACGGGCACGCCCACCATCCGCTGCAGCTCCCGCGCGAGGGTCTCGGGAAGAGGGTCCTGCACGGGGACGACGCGGTCCAGGAAGGCCTTCGCGTAGTTCGGCGCCGGCACGTAGTGGCGGCGGATCGCCTTGGGCAGCGAGCGGATCAGCTCGGTGACGACCTCCTCGCGCAGGCCCGGGATCTGCCAGTCGAAGCCGTCCGGGGTGACCTGGTTGAGCACCTGCAGCGGGACGTGGACCGTCACGCCGTCCGCGTCCGCGCCCGGCTCGAACTGGTACGTCACACGGAACTTGAGCTTCCCCTGGCGCCAGGAGTCGGGGTAGTCGTCCTTGGTGACGGCCTCGGCGTTCTCGTTGATCAGCATGGAGTGCTCGAAGTTGAGCAGTTCCGGCTGCTCCTTGCGCTGTTGCTTCCACCACGAGTCGAAGTGCGCGCCGGAGACAACGTGTTCGGGCACCACGCGGTCGTAGAAGTCGAAGAGCGTCTCGTCGTCCACGAGGATGTCGCGGCGCCGCGCCCGGTGCTCCAGCTCCTCGACCTCCGCGAGCAGTTTGCGGTTGTCGTGGAAGAACTGGTGGTGGGTGCGCCAGTCACCCTCGACCAGCGCGTTGCGGATGAACAGCTCCCGGCTGGTCTCCGGGTCGATCTTGCCGTAGTTGACCTTGCGGTCGGCCACGACCGGCACGCCGTACAGCGTCACCTTCTCGAAGGCCATGACCGCGGCCTGGTCCTTCTCCCAGTGCGGTTCGCTGTAGGACCGTTTCACCAGGTGCTGGGCGAGCGGTTCGATCCACTCCGGCTCGATGCGGGCGTTGACCCGCGCCCACAGCCGCGAGGTCTCCACCAGTTCGGCCGACATGATCCACCGCGGCGGCTTCTTGAAGAGCGAGGAGCCGGGGAAGACCGCGAACTTGGCGCTGCGGGCGCCCAGGTACTCGTTCTTGCTGTCGGTGTCCTTCAGGCCGACGTGCGACAGCAGGCCCGCCAGCAGCGACTGGTGCACGTGCTGGAGGTTGACCTCGTGGTCGCCCTCGGCGAGGTGGATGCCCATCGTCTTGGCGACCGTGCGCAGCTGGCTGTAGATGTCCTGCCACTCGCGGATGCGCAGGTAGTTGAGGAACTCCGTGCGGCACATCCGACGGAAGGCGGAGGAGGACAGCGCCTTCTGCTGCTCGCGCACGTACCGCCACAGGTTGAGCAGTGCCATGAAGTCGCTGGTCTCGTCGGCGAAGCGGCGGTGCTTCTCGTCGGCCTGCTGCTGCTTGTCCTGGGGGCGTTCGCGCGGGTCCTGGATCGACAGGGCGGCCGCGATCACCATGACCTCGCGGACCACGCCGTTGCGTTCCGCCTCCAGCACCATGCGGGCCAGCCGCGGGTCCACCGGCAGCTGGGAGAGCTTGCGGCCGGTCTGGGTGAGCTTCTGGCCGTCCAGCGCGCCCAGTTCCTGGAGCAGCTGGACGCCGTCCTTGACGTTCCGGGCGTCCGGCGGGTCGATGAAGGGGAAGCGGGCGATGTCGCCCAGGCCCGCGGCGGTCATCTGCAGGATGACGGAGGCCAGGTTGGTGCGGAGGATCTCGGCGTCGGTGAACTCCGGGCGGGACAGGAAGTCGTCCTCGGAGTACAGCCGGACGCAGATGCCGTCCGCGAGGCGGCCGCAGCGGCCCTTGCGCTGGTTGGCGCTGGCCTGGCTGATCGGCTCGATCGGCAGCCGCTGCACCTTGGTGCGGTGGCTGTAGCGGGAGATGCGGGCCATGCCCGTGTCGATCACGTACCGGATGCCGGGGACGGTGAGCGAGGTCTCCGCGACGTTGGTGGCCAGCACGATGCGGCGGCCCGTGCCGCGCTGGAACACCCTGTGCTGCTCGGCGGAGGACAGCCGCGCGTAGAGCGGCAGGACCTCGGTGAGGCGCAGCTGCCTCTTGTTCAGGGCGTCGGCGGTGTCGCGGATCTCCCGCTCGCCGGAGAGGAAGACCAGGATGTCGCCCGGGCCCTCGGCCTGGAGCTCGTCGACCGCGTCGCAGATCGCGGTGATCTGGTCGCGGTCGGCCTCGTCGGCCTCGCCGCCCCCTTCGGCCAGCAGCGGCCGGTAGCGCACCTCGACCGGATACGTACGCCCGCTGACCTCGACGATCGGCGCGTCGCCGAAGTGCCGGGAGAAGCGCTCGGGGTCGATCGTCGCGGAGGTGATCACGACCTTGAGGTCGGGCCGGCGGGGCAGCAGCTGGGCGAGGTAGCCCAGGATGAAGTCGATGTTGAGGCTGCGCTCATGGGCCTCGTCGATGATGATCGTGTCGTACTGGAGGAGATCCCGGTCCGTCTGGATCTCGGCCAGCATGATGCCGTCCGTCATCAGCTTGACCAGCGTGCCGTCGCCGACCTGGTCGGTGAAGCGGACCTTCCAGCCGACCGCCCCGCCCAGCGGGGTGCGCAGCTCCTCCGCCACACGCTCGGCGACCGTGCGGGCGGCGATGCGGCGGGGCTGGGTGTGACCGATCAGGCCGCGGACGCCGCGGCCCAGCTCCAGGCAGATCTTGGGGATCTGCGTCGTCTTGCCGGAGCCGGTCTCGCCCGCCACGATCACGACCTGGTGGTCGCGGATCGCCTCGAGGATGTCGTCCTTCTTCTGGCTGACCGGCAGCTGCTCGGGGTAGCTGATCGCGGGTATGGCGGTGCGCCGCGCGTCGGCCTTCAGCGCGGCCTTGTCGATCTCCGCCCCGATCTCGGTCAGCACGGCCGAGCGGGCCTCGGGCTTGCGGATGCGGCGTGCGCCGTCCAGGCGACGGCCGAGGCGCTGCGCGTCGCGCAGGGTGAGCTCGGCCAGCCGTGCGCCGAGCTCGCCGAATGCGGGGGAGGGGGGCTGCGTAGACATACGCGTTCCAGCATCGCATCCGCCGCGCCCCCCGGGCGAACGCATTACCCCCGGCGATCCCCGCCCCGGAGGACCGGCCCGGCGGCCCGGTGGGCGACGGTGGTGCGGGTGGTGTTCGCGACGGCACCGGCACGGCCGGCGTGACTCCCCCTCGCGTGGGGTCGGTTGCGGGGCCCGCCGGGAGGGCCGGCCGCCGGGAACGCGAAACCCCCGCCGAGGAACTCGACGGGGGTTGCTGGTGGCTGGGGCCGGGGTCGAACCGGCGACCTATCGCTTTTCAGGCGATCGCTCGTACCAACTGAGCTACCCAGCCAGCGCGGTCCTGACGGGATTTGAACCCGCGGCCTCCACCTTGACAGGGTGGCGAGCACTCCAAACTGCTCCACAGGACCTTGCGTTGCGCTCTGCGCGAGAGACAGTCTCCCACACGTTTGTGCGTGCTCCCAACGGGATTCCGCCGCGCTCTGCGAAGAACGGATCGTCGGTGGACGTCTCCCGGTCGGTGATTCTCGGTGACCGGTCGGACACGCACTGGCGGGCCGATCTCGCTGGACCAGCGTATCAGACCCCGGGCGGTGCCACGCACGCGTGACCTGCGGGCCTGTGAGGGGGAGGCGCCGGTTCCGGCCCGGAAAACACGGAAGGCAGCGCCGCCGGTGAACCGGCCGCACTGCCAACGTGCATGGTCTGCGGGACGACGCAGACGACGTATGTGCCCCCAACGGGATTCGAACCCGTGCTACCGCCTTGAAAGGGCGGCGTCCTGGGCCACTAGACGATGAGGGCTGGGTGGCCCGCCGGGCGAATCTTCGGCCGTCGGGACGCGTCAGCAGGATATGGGATGCGAGGGGGGATCGCCAAAACGGTTTACGGGCCGGTTCACGGGCTGCTCGTCGCCGTGGCGGAGGGCGCCTTCGAGGGGGAGGAGGAGGGGGACGGGGCGCGGCCCGGCTCCACCTCCTCCGGGAGGTGGCGGGAGACCTCGGCGGTGGACAGCCCGAGCCCGCCGAGGGTGATCTCGTCCCAGGCCTGGAGGGCGTGGGTGTCCCGGTCCAGGTAGAGCACGGAGGCCTCCACCTTCTGGGGGGTGTCACCCTCGACGGCGCGCAGTCCGCCGCCGCCGGTGGTGCCCTGCACCATCAGCCGGCTGCCGTGCTCGAGGACGTCGACGTCCCGGGTGTGGGTGTGCCCGGAGAGGATCAGCGGGACGGTGCCGTCCGTCTGGGCGGCGGCGATCGGATTGTGGGCGACGGCGATGTCGACCTTGGCGCCCGTGGCGTTCTGCCGCCGGATGGCGTCGGCCAGCTCCTGTCCGGCCACCCGTTCCGACGGGTCGCCGGCCGCCTCGACCGAGCGGTCCGGGGTGAACTGCGGGTCGCCGATGCCGGCGATGCGCAGCCCCTTGACGACCACGGACCGGCCGTCGTCGACCACGTACGCGTTGGCCCGGCCCGCGACCGCGCGCTGGCTGTCCATGGAGTCGTGGTTGCCGCGGACGAAGACGTAGGGCGCGCCGAGGTCGGGGATGGCGGAGGTGAAGCCGTTCTCGGCGGTGGTGCCGTGGTCCATCAGGTCCCCGGTGTCGACGATCACGTCGATCTTGTACTCGGCGACGACGGACTCGATGATCTGCCAAGCCGCCGGGTTGAGGTGGATGTCCGAGACGTGCAGCACGCGCAGCGTGGTCGGGTCCGGGTTGTACGCGGGCAGCGTGGACGTCGCGTCGTACAGCCTGGTCATGTTGGTCACCAGGCGGGCGAGTTCCTGCTGGTAGATGTCGAAGTCGCTGACGATGCTGCGCGCGTTGCCGACCACCGAGGGGGCGCTGCTCAGCAGCCCGGAGAACCGGGGTTCCAGGACGCTGCGCGGGTTCCAGGTGCCGTACGCGGTGCCGGCGCAGGCCGCCAGTACCGCGAGGGAGAGCCCGCCCGCGGCGAGGGCACGGCGGGGCCTGCGGTAGACGGCCAGGCCGAGGGCGGTGGCGCCGGTCAGCGCGGCCACCGAGGACCGCAGCGCGAGCTCGGTCGTGCTGTGCTCGACGTCGGCGGCGACCTCGCTCTGCAGCCCGCTGATCCGCTCCGGGTGCCGCACCAGGGTCCGGGCCCGGTCGGGGTCGAGGGTGTCGACGTCCACGACCAGACGCAGCGGGCCGTCGTGGCTGTCCAGCTGGAGGGAGCCCAGCGGGGCAATGTTGACCTTGGTGTCCCCGGTCCAGGACGGGTGCAGCGACATCCGGGTGTTCATCGGGCCGACCGGTTCCTCGATGCTGCCCAGCACCACCAGGCCGAGCCAGCCGCCCACCAGGGTCACCGCGAGCAACCCGAGCGCGCCCAGGCAGGGGCGGGCCGGCGGGAGGGGGAGGGAGGAGGCGGGCGGTTCGGCGGTGCGGCGGCGGCGCCACAGGTCACGGATACGGGGCACACGAGAGCGAACACGGACCATTGCCGACGTATGCCCCCGGCCGTCGCGGGCCATGCGCCGCCCGACGGACGTCCCCCGCGCGCCCGCGGGGGCCACCGGGGCTCAGCCCCAGCCGAGTTCGTGCAGGCGTTCGTCCTCGATGCCGAAGTGGTGCGCCACCTCGTGGACGACGGTCGTGGCGACCTCGTGCACGATCTCCTCCTTCGTGCTGCACATGCGCAGGGTCGGGCCGCGGTAGATCGTGATCCGGTCCGGCAGGACGCCCGCGTACCACTCCCCGCGCTCGGTCAGCGGCGTCCCCTCGTACAGGCCCAGCAGCTCCGGATCGGCGGGGTCGGGCTCGTCCTCGACGAACACCGCCACGTTGTCCATGACGCGGGTCAGCTCCGGCGGGATCCGGTCCAGCGCGTCGCTGACCAGTTCCTCGAACGCTTCGCGTGACATCTCCAGCACACCGCCATTGTCCGGGACGGACGGCCGTTCGGGCAGCGTCCGGCGCGGATTGCGGTACCGGGGCGCGCCAAGGGGGCGCCGGGTGGCAGCCGTTCGGTGACCCGCGCGGGGGCGGGCCGGTCGCCGCGGGGGCGCGCTCCCGCCCGTACGGGCGTGTCCCCGAGGGCCGTGGGCCCGTTGGGCAGCGCGGAACCCGATCCCGCCACGCCCCCGCGGGACCCACCGGACCCACCGGTCCCGCCAGATCCACCAGAGGTGCCTCCGTGACCCCTGCCACCGCCCGCGCGCGTACGGCGGCCGTGCTGCTCCTGCCCGTGCTCGCCCTGGGCTCCGTGACCGGCTGCGTGAGCGTGGGCGGCGCGGGCGGCGACGCCCACCCGAAGGGCGCCTCCTCCGGTGTCGCCGGGGAGGCCGGAGGTGCCGGGGGGACCTGGGAGGACGGCGGGATGGTGCTGCCCGGCGGCCCGGGCGGGGTGGAGGGGCGGCCCGGGGCCCTCGCGCCCGGGGCCGGCTCGCCCTCGGTGTCGGCGCAGGAGTCGGTACCGGGGCCGACCCAGGGCCCGGACCGCTCCCACAGCGGGAAGCCGTCGGGGCGCCCCTCGTCCTCGGGGCGGCCCTCGCAGTCCCCGCCCCCGTCGGACCGGCCGTCGACGACGTCCTCGCCGGCGGACAGCTCGCCGCCGCCGTCCGGGGGCGGCGGGTCGCCCGAGCCGTCGCCGTCCAGCGCGCCCTCGGTGAACGGCGCCACATGAGGAACGGGAGGGGCCGAGAGCACCGAATTGGCCAAAGCGGTCTCGTATGCGTATGCTGGCAGATCGTTTGATCCCATTGCCCGGCGCCGAACCGAAGCGCGCCGCGTTGGCGCGTTCCTTTTCTCCTGTGGCTGACCGCATCGAGGCGGTTGTAAGCAACCTCCGGAGCTGGCGCGTGCCGAAATCTCCGAGAGGTTTTAGCTTCAGCATGTCTATTGACACTGCCGACCGTTCCGCCATGCCCATCGACGCCGACGGCACCGACGAGGCCGTCACCGAGGAGCAGACCGCTCCCGAAACCCCCAGCGTGACCTTCGGCGACCTCGGCCTGCCCGAGGGGATCGTCCGCAAGCTGGCGCAGAACGGGGTCACCACCCCCTTCCCGATCCAGGCGGCGACGATCCCCGACGCCCTGGCCGGCAGCGACATCCTCGGCCGCGGCCGTACCGGCTCCGGCAAGACCCTCTCCTTCGGTCTGCCGCTGCTCACCTCCCTGGCCGAGGGCCGCACCGAGCGCAAGCGTCCGCGCGGTGTGATCCTCACCCCGACCCGCGAGCTGGCGATGCAGGTCGCGGACGCGCTGCAGCCGTACGGCGACGTGCTCGGCCTGAAGATGAAGGTCGTCTGCGGCGGCACCTCGATGCAGAACCAGATCTACGCCCTGGAGCGCGGCGTCGACATCCTCGTCGCCACCCCGGGCCGGCTGCGCGACCTGATCGAGCGCGGCGCCTGCGCGCTGGACCAGGTGCAGATCGCCGTCCTCGACGAGGCCGACCAGATGGCCGACATGGGCTTCCTGCCCGAGGTCACCGAGATCCTCGACCTGGTCCCGGCCGGTGGTCAGCGGCTGCTGTTCTCCGCCACGCTGGAGAACGAGATCGACACCCTGGTCAAGCGGTACCTGAAGGACCCGATCACGCACGAGGTCGACCCCTCGGCCGGTGCGGTCACCACCATGACCCACCACGTCCTGGTCGTGAAGCCCAAGGACAAGGCCCCGGTCACCGCCGCCATCGCGGCCCGCAAGGGCCGCACCATCATCTTCGTCCGCACCCAGATGGGTGCCGACCGCGTCGCCGAGCAGCTGCGCGACGCGGGCGTCAAGGCCGACGCCCTGCACGGCGGCATGACCCAGGGCGCCCGCACCCGCACCCTGGCGGACTTCAAGGACGGTTACGTCAACGTCCTCGTCGCCACCGACGTCGCGGCCCGCGGCATCCACGTGGACGGCATCGACCTGGTCCTCAACGTGGATCCGGCCGGCGACCACAAGGACTACCTGCACCGCTCGGGCCGCACCGCCCGCGCCGGCCAGTCCGGCACGGTCGTCTCGCTCGCCCTGCCGCACCAGCGCAAGCAGATCTTCCGGCTGATGGAGGACGCGGGCGTCGACGCCTCGCGCCACGTCGTCGGAGGGGCCGGGGCGTTCGACGAGGACGTGGCCCAGATCACCGGCGCCCGGTCGCTGACCGAGGTGCAGGCGGACGCGGCGGGCAACGCCGCCCAGCAGGCCGAGCGTGAGGTCGCCGACCTCGTCAAGTCCCTGGAGCGCGCGCAGCGGCGGGCCGCCGAACTGCGCGAGGAGGCGGACCGCCTCACCGCCCGTGCCGCCCGTGAGCGCGGCGAGGACCCGGAGGCCGCCGTGGCGGCCGCCCAGGCCGAGGCCGCCGAGGCGGTCGCCGCCGCGGCGAGCGTCCCCGCCCCGGCCGCGGAGAGCTCCGCGCCGGAGCAGCGCACGTTCCAGCGCCGTGACGACCGGGGCAACTACGAGCGCCGCCGTGACGACCGTCGTGACGACCGCCCGTCGTTCCGCGACCGGGACCGCGGTGACCGCGGGTACGAGCGCCGTGACGAGCGTCCGTCGTTCAACCGGGACCGTCGTGACGAGCGTCCGTCGTTCAACCGCGAGCGTCGTGACGAGCGTCCGTCGTTCAACCGCGAGCGTCGTGACGAGCGTCCGTCGTTCAACCGCGACCGTCGTGACGACCGCCCGTCGTTCAACCGCGACCGTGACCGTGACCGCGGCTTCGAGCGCCGTGACGACCGCCCGGCGCGTTCCTACGACCGCCGCGACGACCGCCCGGCGCGCCCCCACGAGTCGCGTGACCGCCACTTCGGCGGCGACCGCCCCTTCAACCGGGACCGTCGTGACGACCGCCCGGCGTTCAACCGCGACCGTGACGCCAACGACCGCCGCCCGTACGGCCGTCGTGACGATCACCGCCCCACCGGCGGCTTCGACCGCCGCACGGACAAGCCGCGCTGGAAGCGCAACGGCTGACCCCAGCTGAACGGCAGGGGCCCGGCAGATGGACGTCCATCTGCCGGGCCCCTGCCGTTTCGGGGAAAGCCCCAGGTCGGGCGGCTGGTGCAGACCTTCTCTTCCCGTGCGCCGACTGTTAGGCTCTGGCGACTTGCGTGGGGGGTACAGCCGGGGGGCTTGAGAGCTGCGCAGCGCTTTTCGTGCGCGCGCGCCGAGCCGTGTCCGTTCGCCCCTCACGCCTCTCGCCTTGTGGATGCAGGAGGTTCGGGTGACCCGTCGTGCCCTCGTGCGCGGCAATCCGGCCGCGCTCGTCAGCGCGGTACTCGCGGTAGGACTCGGTTCGTCCGGCACGGCCGCCGTGGCCGACACCGGCTGGGACACCTCCAAGGGGATCTTCTGATGGCCCGCACGGGAACCTCCGCTCCGGACAGGACTCCCGCGGCGGGCCCCGGCGCCCGCCGCAGGACCCTCGCCGCCGCCGTGATCGTCCTGCTGGGCGCCGGGCTGGGCCCGGTGGCGCTGCCGGCCGCCGCGGACCCGGGCACCCCTCCCGAGGCGGTCTTCCCCGCCGGTGTGCGCTCCACGCCGTTCAGGGACACGCTGTACACCGCCGGCGGCTCGGGTTTCCTGCACACGCAGGAGGGCAACGGCTCGTACCTGTGGACGGACTTCGCGAGCGGCGGGACGACGACGATCACGGCCATGAGCGCCCTGCTCAACTCGGGGCTCATGGGCTTCCCCGCGTCGAAGAGCATGTCGGTGCTGGACCTGGCGAGCGGTGAGCGCGTCGTCACGGCCCTTCCCACCGGCCGGTACGTCACCGGCGCGTTCACGATGTCCGAGGTCCTCACCTACGAGAAGCCCGCCGGGGGCACGATCACCGGACTGCACCTGCTGCGCACCGCCGAGGGGCAGGTGACCGACGTCGCCCTGCCGTCGGACGCGCTGCCGGAGGGGTACACATCCGTCCGCACCGTCGCCCAGGACCTGCGCGGCGCGGTGCTGGAACTGGGCGGCGGCCCCTCCGGCAAGCGTCTGGTGCTGGTCGACTACGCCACCGGCGCGGTCACCGGCCTGTTCGGCTCGCTGGCCACGCCACCGTCCAGGATCGCGCTGTCCGCCGACCGTGTGCTCGGCTGGTTCGGCTCCGCGGGCGCTCTGACCGCCTGGGTCGTCCCGCGCGCCGACACGGCCGCGGAACCCGGGGCGGTCGTGATCCCCCCGCTGGAGGGCGCGTCCTTCCAGCCCGCGGTGACGCTGGCCCTCGTGGGTGACTGGATCGTGGTCGCGCGTGCCCCGGAACCGCTGAGGTCGCGCCCGGGCGAGACGCTGAGCGTGGTCCCGGTGGACGGCGGTGAGGCCCGGACGTTGCTGACGTACGCCACGAACCAGCTCGTCATCGCCGCGGACGGCAGTGTGCTGGTCGTCGGCGGCAGCGGCGTGACGGACTGGGCGGTGCGCCGGGTGACGGCCTCCGGAGCCCAGCCCGTGGTCACCGAGGTCATGCCCCTCCACGCGGTCAACTCCCGGGTCGACGGCCTCGCGCTCGGCGCGGGGAAGCTGTCCGTCGCCACCGACGCGGACGGCGGCTCCCTGCGGTCGCTGTACGAGTTCGACCTGGCGCCGACCGGGGCCCCCGAGCCCGGGCCGCGGACGCTGCTCTTCCCGCTCCACGACTGGTACAGGCCCTGCCAGGCGGGCTCCGACTGCGTCGAACTCCACGCCTTGGGCGACGGGCACACCGCGTACGCCGATCACGGGGCCTCGGTGAACTCGCCCCGCACCCCGAGCTCGCTGGCCTCGGTCATCCTGCCGAGCACCGGCAACCGGATCGTCGACTCCTCCGGGCGCTACACCGTCGCCGGCGACGGCACCGGGGGCAAGCAGTACGTGGGGGACTTCGAACAGCACCGGGAGAACAACGTCACGCTGACCCGCACCACCTCGGCCGCCTCGGTCTGGGGCACCGAACTGTGGAAACCGGGACCGGCCAAGGGCACGCTCGACGTGTTCGACCTGAAGACCCGCAAGACCTCGTCGGCCGTCGACGTCGGAGCCGGCTGCGTGCCGCAGGAACTGCAGACGGTCGGCCGCTGGGTGTACTGGTCCTGCGGGCCGACGGGCAAGGCGGGCGTCTGGGACCGCACCGGCAGGAAGAGCATCGCCGTGCCCTCGGGCGAGGCCCTGCTCGGCGACGGTTTCCTCGTCCGCCACGACCGTGCGGCGGGCAAGCTGCTGCTGACCGACTTCCACGGCGGAGCGGGTACGGCGGCGGTCACCGGCGAGTTCGCCGACCTGCCGGCGGAGGACGAGCTGGTCTCCGACCGCCGGATCAGCTGGACCGTCGACAAGTACGGCGGGGACGTCGCCTTCGTGGACGCCGGCGACAGGATCCACGTCAAGCGCGTCACCGTGCCGCGCTCGCCGGTCACGTCGATCGAGGCCACCACGGACGACTACATCAACCTGAGGTGGCCGGGTCCCCAGAACGTCTGGCACGGCACCTGGCAGTTGTCCCGGCCGCCGGCGGGCTGGAGCCTCACCTTCCGGAACGCGGCGGGCAAGGCCGTGCGCACCGTCCGTGGCACCGCCCACGAGGGGGCGCGGATCACGACGGAGTGGAACGGCACCGACGACCACGGCGCCGTGGTGACGGGCGGCCGCCACACGTGGACGCTGAGCGTGGACGTGGGCGACGGCAGCGGCTTCCGTACGGCGCACACCGGAACCATGCGGCTGGCCGGGGCCAGGAGCGCCTGGCGGGACCTCGACGCGGACGGGGACGGGGAGCTGGCGGCGTTGGCCTCCGACGGCATGCTCGATTTCCCGACCCCGGGGGCGGGCAATGCCGGTGCCACCCCCGGGTGGAACACCGGGTACCGGTTCGTCCCCTTCGGCGACCTCGACGGCGACCGCTGCTCCGACGTCCTCGTCCGGAACACCGTGGGCGAGCTCTTCCGCTACGCGGGCCGGTGCCAGGGGGCGATCACCAAGAGCAGCCCCCGCCTGTCGTTGGGAACGGGTTACCAGCAGTACAACGTGCTGACGTCGGCGGGTGACCTGAGCGGTGACGGTCGTCCGGACCTGATCGCCCGGCAGACGTCGACTTCGGACGTGTGGCTGCACAAGGCCACCGGCACCGGGAAGCTGGCGGCGCGGGTGAAGCTGGCGTCGAAGTGGACGGGTTACAAGAAGATCGTGGGTGCCGGGGACCTGAACGGTGACGGGATCGGTGATCTGCTGGCCCAGGACAAGGCGAACGTCCTGTGGCGTTACGACGGTGACGGCAAGGGGCATCTGCGGCCGCGGGTGAAGCTCGCCTCGAACTGGGGTGCCTCGTACAACGCGCTGGCGGGCGTGGGGGACATCACCGGTGACGGCAAGGGCGACCTGATCGCCCGGGACACCGCGGGGAACCTGTACCGCTACGCCGGCACCGGCAAGGGCACCTTCGGCAGCCGCACCAAGATCGGCACCGGCTGGGGCGTGTACAAGAGCCTTTTCTAGCCAGTTCCGGACGCGTCTGTGACGCATATCACGCCCCCGGCGAGGGAATCGCTGGGGGCATGACAATTCCAAAAGAACCGGGCGGGGCCGCCGGGCCCCCGGCCCCGGTCTCCGACGAGGAACGCCTACGCCAACTCGGCTACACCCAGGTGCTGGCCCGCCGGATGTCCGCGTTCTCCAACTTCGCGGTCTCCTTCACCATCATTTCGGTCCTCTCCGGCTGCCTGACCCTCTACGCCTTCGGCATGAACACCGGCGGCCCCGCGGTGATCACCTGGGGCTGGCTGGCGGTCGGGCTCATGACGCTGGTCGTCGGCCTGGCGATGGCCGAGATCTGCTCCTCGTACCCGACCTCCGCCGGCCTGTACTACTGGGCCCACCGGCTCGCCCCGCCGCGCAGCGCCGCCGCCTGGGCCTGGTTCGCGGGCTGGTTCAACGTGCTCGGCCAGGTCGCCGTCACCGCCGGCATCGACTTCGGCGCCGCGAGCTTCCTCAACGCGTACCTGGACCTGCAGTTCGGCTTCAGCAGCACCCCCGGCCACACGATCGTCCTGTTCGCCGCGATCCTGCTGCTGCACGGGCTGCTCAACACCTTCGGCGTCCGCATCGTCGCGCTCCTCAACGACATCAGCGTGTGGTGGCACGTGCTCGGCGTCGGCCTGATCGTCGGCGCGCTCGCCTTCGTGCCGGACCGGCACCAGTCGACGTCGTTCGTCTTCACCCACTTCGTCAACAACACCGGCTGGGGCAGCGGTTTCTACGTGGTCCTGCTCGGCCTGCTGATGGCGCAGTACACCTTCACCGGCTACGACGCCTCCGCCCACATGACCGAGGAGACCCACGACGCCGCCACCGCCGGGCCGCGCGGCATCGTCCGCTCCATATGGATCTCCTGGATCGCGGGCTTCGTGCTGCTGCTCGGCTTCACGTACGCGATCCGGTCCTACGACGACGTCCTCGACACGCCGACCGGCGTCCCCCCGGCGCAGATCCTCATCGACGGCCTCGGTGACGTCGGCGGCAAGCTCCTGCTGCTCGTCGTCATCGGCGCCCAGCTCTTCTGCGGGATGGCCTCCGTCACCGCCAACAGCCGCATGATCTACGCCTTCTCGCGCGACGGGGCGCTGCCCTTCTCCGCGGTCTGGCACCGCATCAACCCGCGGACCAAGACGCCCACCAACGCCGTCTGGCTGGCCGCGCTCGGCGCGCTCGTACTGGGCCTGCCGTACCTGATCAACCTGACCGCGTACGCCGCAGTGACCTCCATCGCCGTCATCGGCCTCTACATCGCGTACGTCATCCCGACCTTCCTGCGCCTCGGCAAGGGGGACGCCTTCGAGCGCGGCCCCTGGCACCTCGGCCGCTGGTCCCGCCCGATCGGCGTCATCGCCGTGACGTGGGTCGTCTTCATCACCGTGCTCTTCATGCTGCCCCAGGTCAGCCCGGTCACGGTCGACACCTTCAACTACGCGCCGATCGCGGTGCTGGTCGTCCTCGGCTTCGCCGCGACGTGGTGGTTCGTCTCCGCCCGCCACTGGTTCCTCCGGGACCGCGGCCCCGCCTCCGCCGAGCTCCCCGACCCGGTCCCTGCCCCCGCCCCGGCCGACCCTTCCGGCTGACCTCCCCGCCCCCTCGCCGGCGGCGGCCGCGCCGCACGGGCCGAATGCGCTCGGAGCCACGGCCGCCGTCCGGCTATGCTGCGGGGTGCGGGCCGTTAGCTCAATTGGCAGAGCAGTGGACTTTTAATCCATTGGTTGTGGGTTCGAGTCCCACACGGCCTACCCGCAGGCGGTTGGTCTCGCCACCGCTGTCCTGCGTGAATGCGGCCCCACCGGTTCGGACCGGTGGGGCCGCAGCCTCTTCCCCAGGCTCCTGCGTGAGCGATCCGTGAACGGCAGTGCCGGCGGGTCACGTCTTCCGTGCCCGACCGCGGCGGCGGCGCGCTCGGTCAACTCCTCGGTGGCTTCGCTCACATGTGGAGGGCCACCCGTCGGCCGCTTCCAACCATCGGCGTCCTCGCGGGCGTCGGCGGGTGTCGCCACGGCCGCCGGGTGCGACGATCCCCGGCCTCCGGGCCCGGCATCCTCCCTGCCCGGGGGTGCGGCGGCGGGTCTTGGGCTCGTCACTGACGTGTCACGACACAGCCACTACGTCTGTAAACCGTGTTCACATGCGTGGCGCCGAGGCATACTCATTTTCGCCAACCCGCATATGCCATCCCTGGGGGGAACAAATGCACGCGAAGTTCGCCATGCCCATCGTGGCCGTCGCCGTCCTCGCCGCCGGCCTGACCGCCTGTGCCGAGCCGACGACCGTCAGCACCAAGCCCGTCAAGACCGAGGCCGCCGGCAAGGACGGCGGCGCCGGCAAGCCCGCGAAGTCCGCGGACGAGCCGAAGAAGGACGCCGGCATCGGCGACACCCTCAGCCTCCACGGTATGGACGACGGCTCCCGGATCGACGTCACCCTGGTCAAGTGGGTCGACCCGGCCAAGAGCAGCGACGAGTTCATGACCCCCGCGAAGGGGAAGCGGTGGGTCGCCGCCCAGCTCCGCCTGACCAATGCCGGCACCGCCGTCTACTCCGACAGCCCCGGCAACGGGCTGACCGTCACCGACACCGACGGACAGCAGTTCCAGACCACCTTCGGGGAGGTGACCGCCGGGCCCGCGATGTCCAGCGACCTGCGCCTGACGAAGGGTGCCAAGGGGCTCGGGTGGGTGGTCTTCGAGGTCCCCAAGGCGTCGAAGATCACCAAGCTCCAGATGGCTCTCGACAGCGGCTTCGCCGACGAGACCGGCCAGTGGAACGTCAAGTAGCCGCCGGGGAATCGCCGTCGCGGTCCTGAGGGCGCGTCGGGGCGTCCGGTTCGGGGCCCGGGCGCCCTACCGCGGGGCCCCGTCCGGAGTGCATCCGGACGGGGGCCCGAGGCGTTCGCGGGGTCGGACGGCGGGGTCAGCCGTCGCAGAACTTGAGGCGCTTCAGGGTGTCGTTGATGGCCTTGCCCTGGGCTTCGGTGAGCTGGTTGTCGTGGTAGGTGAAGCTCCGGGCGGCCTCCGCGTCCGCCTGGGGGTCGTTGCTGTTGATGGCGCCGCACAGGTTGCGGGCGGCGTCGATGGCCTTGTCGGGGTCCTTGGCGAAGTCGGGGTTGATGGCCTGCAGGGCGGCGATGAGCGCGGCCCGGTCGGCTCCCGTGGGGGAGGCCGGGATCCCCGCCTCGGGCAGGGACTTCTCGGGGTCGGCCTGGGAGACCGGGGACGCGGACGACACGGCGGTCTCGGGCGCCGTGGCGGCGGTGTCGGCGGAGGAACTGCAGCCGCTGAGGGCCGCGCCCGCGACGGCGAGCAGCAGTGTGGTTGCGGTGATGTGTGTGCGCATGTCGGGATTATGACCTTTCGCCCTGCCTTAGGTGGTGGAGGCGGCCTGCGGCAGGGGTGTGACATGCGGGCAAGTCGTCGGCCCCGGGGTGGTGGTGACGGACGGGCAGGGCCCCGGCGGCCGCTACGCCGGGGTCGTGCCGCGGCGGCGGGCCTCGTCGGGGATGGGGAGTTCGAACCAGACGACCTTGCCGGTGCCCAGGCGCCGGGCGCCCCAGTGGTCGGCCAGGCGGTCGACGACGTACAGGCCGCGGCCGTGCTCGTCCTCCGGTCCGGCCCGGTGCACCCGGGGGACCAGGGGCGAGTCGTCGCCGACCTCGCAGCGCAGCACGTCGGTGCGCAGGAGGCGCAGGGTGATGGGGCGGGAGGCGAAGCGGACGGCGTTGGTGACGACCTCGCTGACAAGCAGTTCGGTCGTCTCCAGCATGGGGTCGAGGCCCCAGCGGTGCAGGGCGCGGCGGGTCAGGCGGCGGGCCCGGCAGGCGGTCTCGGGCTGGGGGGCGAGGTACCAGTAGGCGACGCTGTGCGTGGGGAAGCCGTCGAAGCGGGCGGCGAGCAGCGCGATGTCGTCGTCGCGGGAGCCGCCGGGGCCCAGGTCGCCGAGCGCCTGGTCGCACAAGGCCTCCAGGGGCGGCGGGACGAGGTCGCGGCCAGGTGTCTGGATGCGGGCCAGCAGGTTCTCCACGCCGGTCCAGATGTCGTGGCCGCGGGACTCGACCAGGCCGTCGGTGTAGAGGAGCAGGGTGGCCCCGGTGGGCGCGGGCATCTCGACGGTCTCGAAGTCGATGCCGCCGACGCCGATCGGCGCGCCCGCGGGTACGGGCAGCACCTCGCCCTTGCCGCCGGGGAGCAGCACGACGGGCGGCAGATGGCCGGCGTTGGCGATCAGCAGCCGGTGCGAGATGGGGTCGTAGACCGCGTACAGGCAGGTGGCGATGTGCTCGATGCCCAGCCGCTGGGCCTGTTCGTCGAGGTGGTGCAGGACCTCGTCCGGGGGCAGGTCGAGGCCGGCGAGGGCCTGCACGCTGGTGCGCAGCTGGCCCATGATCGCGGCGGAGGTCATCGAATGGCCCATCACGTCGCCGACGACGAGCGCGACGCGGCTGCCGGGCAGCGGGATGGCGTCGTACCAGTCGCCGCCCACCCGCGCGGTCTCGGAGGCGGGCAGGTAGCGGCTGGCCAGCCGGACCCCGGTGGGCTCGGGGAGGGAGGCCGGGAGCATGGTGCGCTGCAGGGCGTCGGCGACGGACGCCTCGTGGCCGTACATCAGGGCCTTGTGGGCGCCGAGCGCGGTGTGGGTCGCCAGTTGCGAGGCGACCAGCAGGTCGTCGGCGGTGAAGGGGGCCCGCTCGGGCCGGCGCAGCAGGGTGAGGGTGCCCATGAGGCGGTTGCGGCCGTGCAGCGGGGCGATGATCAGGCGGCGGCCGGGTGGCAGCGTGCCGGGCGGCCCGACCACCGGGCCGAGCAGCTCCCTGACGGCGGTCGCGATGCCGGGGGCGTCGCCGAAGACCGGGCGGCCCTCCCGCAGCAGCCGGGTGAGCCGGCCGGTGGCGCTGAGCCGGACGCACTCCGACACCCCCTGCGCTCCGGGGCGGTTGACGCACCGCAGCGCGATCTGCGGCGGCTCCGGCGCGGCGGCCTCCGTGTCCGGTGACGGCAGTCCCGGTGACGGCCGCTCCGGGGTGCGCCGCCGGGTGGGGTGCAGGTGCAGGACGACGGGACCCGCGGTGTCCCGGACCTGCGTACCCTCCTCGGTCAGCAGCGGGTCGTGCAGATGGACGAAGATCGTGTCGGCGAAGGCGGGGACGGCCGCCGTGTCCAGCTCGCGCAGCGTCTCGTCCAGGTCCATGCCGGCGGCGATGCGCCGGGTCGCGGCGTCGAGGTAGCGGAGCCGGTCGGTCTGCGGCTGCCCGGGCGCGCGGGGCGCGTCGGCGTCCCGGGGCCATGGCGTGCGCCGCTCGGGAGGTTCCGCTCCGCCCCCGGTCGGGCCGGGGTCTTCGCCTGGGGTGCGGTGCCGCGCCACGTCCTGGTCCCGTCCCGCCTCAGCCGATCCGCCGGCAACAGAGGAACACCTGTTCCTCCGGCGGTACGTCGCTGAAGGCCGGGGCGTAGGTGTACGAGAACTCCTTGACGATCTCGAAGCCGCCCGACTCGATGACGTGCAGCAACTCCTCCCTGAGGTAACCGGAGACGCGGATGGTGCAGCCCAGGAACGGGATGGCGAAGTCGTCCACGTCGGCCTCCACCATCGACAGGGCGAACAGCCCGCCCGGGACCAGCAGATGGTGGATCGTGCGGAGGGCGTGCGGGATCTCGGCGCGCGGCAGCATCAGCAGGGAGAAGAAGGCCGCGACGGCGTCGAAGCGGCCCAACGGGGCCGGGCCGCCGGGGCGCAGGTCGGCGATGTCCAGCTGGTGGAAGGTGGCGTGGGGGACGTACGTCCGGGCCAGTTCGAGCATGCCCTCGGACAGGTCGATGCCCACGACGTCGAACGCCGCGTCGCTCAGCTGCCGGGCGGTGGGGAGTCCGGTGCCGCAGCCGAGGTCCAGTACGCGGGACCCGGGCGGCAGGGTGTCCACGAGCCACAGGCCGGCGGAGAACTGCCCCTCCTTGTGCGGGAAGGCCTCGTCGTAGCGGTCCCCGATGGCGTCGAACGCCTCGGCCTGGCCGCTCCGGTCAGGCCGGCCGCTCTCATAACCGCCCCACACGGTCTTGTCGATCACGAAAAATCCCTTTCGTGCCCACTTCGAATTATCCCATGGAGTCCTTTTGTCGCCTCTTGATGGAATCTGACCCTCTGGCCACGGGCGTCGCAGGAGCCACGGGACGCCACCGGAGTCACAAGGGGCGTCCGCTCCCTCTCTCTCCGTGCACGGGTGGTGCCGCCGTGCCGTCCGTTACGGACGGGGCGCGTGCGCCGGGGTGGACCACGCCCGTATCGTGGGGCCACCGCGAGCACGCCGGACCGGGGCCGCTCCGCCGCGCGCACGCCGCCGACGCCCACCGCACTTGCCACGAACCGGACCTCATATGACCGCACCCTCCTTGCACAGCACCGCCGACATCGCCTCCCTCCCCGCGGAGGCGCGCGACGACCTGCGCGCCTACGCGGAGCTCGGCGGCTTCACGCTGACGACCGACACCCACGCCTGGTACGCGGCCGTGGACACCGTCGCCGGCCCCGAGGAGGCCCGCGCCGCCTCCACCGTCCTCGCGGAGCTGCGCGGCCGTGACCTGCCCGCGCTGCGCGCCGCCGCACGCCGCCTGGAGGAGTCCGAGGCCCTGGGCATCGACGCCCCCCGCACGGTGGCCGAGAGCGGCCGGGCCGTGTCGCTGCTGCTGCGGGTACGCCTGACGCTGCGCACGCTCAGCGCCGACGTGTACGACGTGGCCGAGGCCGAGCTGGACGACCTGGTCGCCGCCACCGCGAGCGGCGCCTGGCGCCGGGACCGCGGGGTGAAGGTCACCTGGCTGCGCCGCCGCTCGCTGCGCGGACGCGTCCGCGGGCTGGCCACCGGGCGGCCGCGGCGCGACGCCGCCCACACCGCCCTGGCCTCCGCGGCCTCCGAGCGCACCGACTGGGCCGCCCTCGGCGGCGCCGGCCGCCCGGCCGTCCCCACGGACGCGGACTTCCTCGACGACGCCTCCCGCGCCGCCGAGGCCGCCGTCGCCGGGCTCACCGAACTGGGCCGCCTCCTGCGCTCCGAGGCCGCGCTGGACAGCCTGCCCTTCGAGGAGCTCGTGGAGCTCCTCGACCGCCTCGCCGCGGACGAGGGCACGCTGTACCGCCTGCCCAACCTCAAGGCCACCCGCGACCGCCTGGAGGAGCAGGGCCTCGGCGCGGTGCTCGAGGAGCTGACGGAGCGTCGGGCGGACACGGCCGAGGTCGTCGCGCTGCTGGGCGAGACGGAGACCCCCGTCGTCCCCGAACCGCGCACCACGTCGGAAGCGGCGGAGGGGACTCCTGCGGAGCCGGAGGCGGAGGCCGTTGCCGAGGCCGCGGTGGTCGAGGCACCGGTGACGGAGGAAGCGCCGGCCGCTCCCGCGGAGACGGAGCCGGTTGCCGCGGAGGCTCCTGCCGTGGAGCCCGAGCCTGAGCCCGAGCCGGTTGCGGAGGCCGCGCCTGTCGAGGCCGAGCCCGAGGCCGTCGTGGAGCCGGAGGCTGCGCCTGCAGAGCCGGAGCCGGTGGCCGAGGAAGCACCTGCCGCCGAGCCCGAGGCGGAAGCCGTCGCGGAGCCCGTGACGGTGGAGGCACCTGCTCCCGCCGAAGCGGAGCCTGTCGCCGAGGCGCCGGTGGTCGAGGAGGCCCCCGCAGCCGAGGCCGAGCCCGAGCCGGTTGCGGAGGCTGCGCCTGTCGAGGCTGAGCCCGAGGCCGTCGTGGAGCCGGAGGCTGCGCCTGCAGAGCCGGAGCCGGTGGCCGAGGAAACGCCTGCCGCCGAGCCCGAGGCGGAAGCCGTCGCGGAGCCCGTGACGGTGGAGGCACCTGCTCCCGCCGAGGCAGAGCCGGTTGCCGCGGAGGCTCCTGCCGTGGAGCCCGAGCCGGTTGCGGAGGCTGCGCCTGTCGAGGCTGAGCCCGAGGCCGTCGTGGAGCCGGAGGCTGCGCCTGCAGAGCCGGAGCCGGTGGCCGA